>CAZHXV010000051.1:3388-14987 GCA_964536455.1 uncultured Aquimonas sp. | reverse complement strand
GAAAAGGATGCGGTCAAATGCGCCGCGTTCGCGCAGCCGGGCTGGTATGCGCTGCCGGTGCGGGCGCAACTTCCCGAATCGTTTTTCGATGCCGTCGCGCAACGTGTCCGCGAGCGGCAAGGAGTGTTCGCATGAGCGCTGCGCAGCCGCTGGATTTCGTCGTCGCCATTCCCGCCCGCTACGCCTCCACGCGGCTGCCGGGCAAGCCGCTGCGGCTGATCGCGGGCGAGCCGATGATCGTCCACGTCGCGCGCCGTGCGCACGAGGCCGGCGCGGCGGAAGTCGTCGTCGCCACGGATGACCCACGCATCGCCGATGCCTTGCGGCCCTTGAATGTCGAGGTCTGCATGACCTCCGATCAACACACCTCCGGCACCGACCGACTGGCCGAATGTGCCGCCCTGCGCGGCTGGAGCGATACGCGCATCGTCGTGAACCTGCAAGGCGACGAACCGCTCGCGCCGCCCTCGGCGATCCGCGCGGCAGCCAGAGCACTGGTGGAAACCGGCGCGCGCCTGGCGACGTTGGCGCAGCCGATTGCGAGCGCGGAGGAACTGTTCGATCCCAACTGCGTGAAACTGGTGCGCGACGAGCACGGCCTGGCGCTGTATTTCAGCCGCGCACCGATCCCCTGGCACCGCGATGCGTTTGCCAAGGACAAGGCCGCGTTGCCGTCCGGCCAGTGGCTGCGCCACATCGGCCTTTACGCCTACCGCGTTGCCGACCTGCGCGCCTTCGCCGCGATGCCGCCTTCCCTGCTTGAAACCACCGAATCGCTGGAACAGTTGCGCGTGCTGCAGGCCGGCTGGCGCATTGCGGCGGCGATCAGCCCTGAACCGTTTCCGGCGGGCGTGGATACCGAGGAAGACCTGCGGCGCGTGGACGCGGCGATGCGCGCGGGGTGCTGATCCGGGTATCGTGCGCCGCAGTCACACCGCACTGCCGAGCGCCATCCTGGCCGCACGCTTCCGCATCACGAGGAAACCGCCATGCGCAAAACCGTCGTCGTTCTCATCCTGGCCGCGCTTCCCGCGCTGGCGTGGTTCCTGCTGCATCGCGGTGGCGGCAGCGGCAACGATCCGCTGGATTTCGTGCCCGCCGATACGCCCTACGTATTCGCCAACCTCGAACCGCTGCCCGCCGATGTCACCGGGCGCTACCTGGCGCTCAGCGGCGCGGCGATCCCGCAGTGGCGCGCGCAGCTCGCACGCGGCGTGAGGGCGCTGGAGGAGGATCGGGCCGATGCGGACGGGCAGAGGATCCTGGCCTGGCTGCGCGCCATCGATACGGAGCTGGCCGCGCATGCCGACTTGGAATCCCTGGTCGATGCCCTGGGCATGGGCATGCAGTCCAGGGCCGCCCTCTACGGCATCGGGCTGGCGCCGGTGATCCGAACCTCGCTGGCCGATCCGGCGCGCCTGATGGCGCTGGTCGAGCGGCTGGAAACCAGCGCCGGCGAAAAACTTCCGCGTTTCGAACACGCCGGCGTTGCGATGGGCTGGAAGCTGGAACTTCCCGATGCGCCCATCGTGGGCGTGGCCGCCATCGTCGATGGGCACCTGGTCGCCACGCTGCTGCCCAAGGGCGATCCGGAAGCCGCCGCGGAACTGCTCGGCCTTGCGCGGCCGAAGAAATCGCTGGCGCAAAGCGGCGATCTTGCCAGGCTCAACCGCGATGCCGGGTTCCTGCCCTACGGCAGCGGCTACCTCGACACCGCCAAGTTGCTCGCCCAGTTCCAGCAGCCGGCCACGCCGCTGGAGCGCGCCTTCCTCGCCGTGCTGGAGGCCGAGAAACCCGTCATTCCCGCGCAATGCGCAGGCGATGTGGAAACCATCGTCGCCAGCTTCCCGCGTGCCGTCGCCGGATACACCCGGCTGGACAAAAACGGCCTTTCCGGGCTGGCGCGGATCGAAACCGCCGCCGCCATCGCCGAGGATCTCAAGAGCCTGCTCGCACCCACGCCTGGCCTTGCGAAGGCCGGCGATGCGCTGATGAGTTTCAGCTTCTCGATGCGGCCCGGTGCCATCCCGGCGCTGGCCAACCGCATCGCGGACAACACCGCCGGCAAGCCCTGGACATGCCCGGCGTTGGCCTCGCTCAACGACGCCGCCAAGCAACTGCGCGAGGCGGCCAACAATCCCGCCGTGTATGCCGCAGGGCCGATGGCCTACAGCCTGCACGTCGCATTGAGCCGTCTTGCCTTCACACCGGACGACGAAGAGCATCCGGTGGACGTGGCCGGAAAACTGCTGATCGGTTCGGATAACCCCGCCGGCCTTGTGGCGATGGGAAGATCCTTCGTGCCGCAACTGGCCGAGCTGAACCTCGCGCCTGGCGCGCCGCCGCAGCCGATTCCGGCGGAGCTGACCGGCGCGCTTTCCAGCGAACCGATGTTCGCCGCGCAAACCGCCAACGCACTGGGCTTTTCCCTCGGCGCGGGCGAAGAGGCCGATCTGGCGAGCTTCCTGGCGATCGATCCGAATGCGCGGCAGCCCTTGCTGCAGGTCGCCTATCGCGGCGAGCTGATGGCCGGCATGGCGATGATGCTGCGCCAGGTGGCGGAAAAAATGGAGCCAGGCCCGGATCAGGACGAAATGCTCGCTGCGGTGCAGGCGCTGGAACAAGGCTATGCCGACCAGCTCCAGCGCGTGGAGATGGCCGTGGAGTTTTCCGGCAAGGGCATCGAATTGCGGCAGGAAATGGTGTTGAAGTAATCCCCGCCGCCGCGCCCCGCCCCGGAATCCGCTTTCCGGGGCGAGGGCGGATCACATGGGCAGCGGCGGTGCGACGCGCCGGGCGCAGGCGGCTTTCGCGCTTTCCGGCAGCGGCGTGATCCGCGTCCATTCGAGGATGCCGTTCGGAATCGATGGTTCGATCGTCCAGGCCGGGTCGAGCGGGGCGATATCCGCCAGTTGCACCGTGCTGCATTCCGGATCGAGGAAACGCAAGGTCGCCTGGCCCCAGAGCGTGGTCTGCACATCGTCCGGATTCTGCGGCCCGCCGAAACGCCCGCCGCGCGACTGGTAGAGATCCAGGACGATTTCGTCCCAGTAATGCGCCCCCGCCGAACCCAGCAGGAACACCGGATCGCCGGAACCGTCCGGCGCATAGGTGTACCAGGTGAACCCGAGCGCGGATTGGTTTTCCGCATTGCGGAACATGTGCAGGGTGACGCCTTCGCCCGCGCGCGCCGGATCGGCATACACGCCGGTGAAACCCTCGCTGGCGCCCTGGCTGACGCGGATGCGGAACAGCCGGGTGCCGGGACGGGAGAAATCGGCGTATTGCAGGTCGTAGTGGAAATGGATCGGCGGCTGGCCGGAGGCCTGGGGCTGCTGGAAATCGCCGTCCAGGATACGCATGGGTTCTCCGTCCGGATTGCGCCAGGAACCATTGAAGCCCGGATGCCGCCCAACCGGCTCCAAGGTCGCCTCGCCGGGCAATTGCGACGGGTCTTCCGGCGACTGCGGAACCGGGAGATCCAGATACATCAGGCCGGTTTCGTCGTTCCTGCGGGTGCCCGCATCCAGCACGTCCGCGCCATACACGTCGATGACCAGCGGCCCGGTGAATTGGCCGTTCGCGTCGAAGATTTCGTAGCGCATCGGATCGTCGTTGCCGACGAAGGCGTCGTCGCTGGGGTGGATGCGATTCAGGAACGAGAGGTAGCGATGCCTGGCCGGGTCTGGCTCGAGGTCGTCGTCTCCGTGCGGGTTGCGAAGCTCCAGATTGTCCCCGGCGTATTCGGCGCCCCAGGCCGTGGGGGTGGACGTGGTATCCACGAATGCATCGGGATCGGCGGCGTGCAATTTTTCGACCAGCGCCCCGGCGCCTTCGCCTTCGATCCAGCCGCGAAGGGCGTCGTCGGCGGGGCTGCCCATGTCGTAGGTATCGAAACTGCCGTCGTGGAAAAACAGCAGCAGGCCCGTGGGCGCGGTTCCGAGCTTTTGTGGATGGCCTTCGGAATCCAGCGGCAGGTTCCGCAAATCTTCGATTTCAATCAGTACGGGGAGATTGCCCGCCCGTACGGTCGCGCTCCACGCGATGGTGGCCGCGATGGCGATCGACAGCGCATTCCGGAGGAAGATGTTGGGGGGCATCGCCGCACTCCGATTCTGTTGACCGACCGATGATTTTACGGAGGGGTGAAAATGTCAACACAGCCGGATGCGGAACACTACCGAATCAGAGGCCGGGGAAGATTCACTCCAACTCCCGGTGGAAACTCACCACGCGGCTGCGCCCGGATTCGCGCCAGTGCGCGGCGAGGGTTTCGGCGCAATACACGGAACGGTGGCGGCCGCCGGTGCAGCCGAAGGCGATGGTGACGTAGCTGCGCGAATCGTTCTCGAATTTCGGCAGCCAGGCATCGAGCAGGCCGAATATCTGTTCCAGATACTGCTGTACCTCGGCATTGGCGGAGAAATACTCGCGCACCGGGCCATCGCGACCGGAGAGCGGGCGCAGGGCGGGATCCCAGTGCGGGTTCGGCAGGCAGCGCACGTCGAACACGAAATCCGCATCCGATGGCAGGCCGTGGCGGTAGGCGAAGGATTCCACCAGCAGGGAAAGGCCGATGCGCGCGTCGGCGACGATTTCGGTGGCGACCCAGCGGCGCAACTGATGGACGTTGAGGCTGCTGGTGTCCAGCACCATGTCGGCGATGCCGATGAGCGGCTTCAGGCGCTGGCGTTCCCGTTCGATGGCATCGGCCAGCGGCGTGCCGTCGCAGCTCAAGGGGTGGCGGCGCCGGGTTTCGCTGTAGCGGTGGATGAGCACGTCGTCGCGGGTATCCAGGAACACCAGGCGGTGTTGGTAGCCCATCGCGCCGGTGCGCGAGAGGGCGTCGGGCAGGTTGGAAAGATCGCCCCGGTTGCGCACGTCGATGCCCACGGCCAGGCGGCGCGGCGCGTTCTGCCCGCGCGCGAGGCTTTGCAAAAGGCTCGGCAAAAGATCGACGGGAAGGTTGTCCACGCAGTAGTAATCGAGGTCTTCCAGCGTGCGCAGCGCCACGCTCTTGCCGGAGCCGGACAGGCCGCTGACGATCAGAAGCGGCGGATGGGGGGTCGCGTCGGTGGCGTTCATGGCTGTTCCTGCCGCCGCATCTGGTGGGCCTGGCGGTCGATGAAGGTCTGCGCGGCGTCGAAACCCTTGCTTTTCAGCACATGCGAACGCACGGCGGCCTCGGTGAGCACGGCGAGATTGCGGCCGGCGGCGACCGGCAGGCGGATCTGCGGGATGTCCAGGTCGAGCACGGGGCGGGTGCCCAGGTCGCCGTAGAGGCGATCCACCTCCATGCCGTCGGCGGCCAGGTCCTGGCGTTGCAGGTGGACGATGAGGCGCAGGTACTTGTTCCGCTTCACGGCGGTGTCGCCGAACATGTCGCGGATGTTGAGGATGCCGATGCCGCGCACTTCGAGCAGATCCTGGAGCATTTCCGGGCAGGTGCCGTCGAGCACGTCCGGCGCGATCTGGGTGAATTCCGGGGCGTCGTCGGCCACCAGCCGATGGCCGCGGCTGATCAGTTCCAGCGCCAGTTCGCTCTTGCCCAGGCCCGATTCGCCGGTGATCAGCACGCCGATGGAATAGATTTCCATGAACACGCCGTGCAGCGTGATGCGCGGCGCCAGCGCGCGGGCCAGGTGGTACTGGAAATAGGTGAGCAGGTCGTGGCCGCGGCGGCTGGAGACCCACAGCGGCGTATCGGATTCGTTGGCGGCGTCGCGCAGATCCTGCGGGGCTTCGCGATCCTTGGTGATGACCAGCGCCAGCGGCGTGTCGTTGACGATGCGCGCCAGCGACTCCCAGCGCTGGCGCGAATCCAGCCCGTCGAGGTAGTTCAGTTCCTCGCTGCCGACGATCTGCACCTTGTTGGCGTGGATGGTGTTGAGGTATCCGGCCAGCGCCGGACGGCGTTGCAGGTGTTCGCCGGATTCCAGCACGCGCCGTTCCCCGCGCTGGCCGGCGACCCAGCGCAGGCCGAGGCGGTTCTGCAACTGGTCGAACAGTTCACGGGCGGTGATGCGCGCAGGTTGCGTCATGGCGATGGCTCACGGATACCGCGCTTTGCGGCGGGGATCGAAACCCGGAGTTTAGGGCCCTATGCGGCGGCGTTGACGATCTGCCACTCCGAAAGCGCGGTGAACAATGCCTGGTCGTCGCCGGCCTGCCGCAGGCGCTGGCGGGCGGCGGCATCGGAGAACATTTCGGCCAGATGCGAGAGCAGGGCAAGATGCTGCTGGGTGTAGTGCTCGGGCACCACCAGGGCGAACACCAGATCCACCGGCTCGTCGTCGGCGGCGTCGAAGGGCAGCGGTTCGGAAAGGCGGAGGAAGGCGCCCGACGGGGCGGTGAGGCCCTCGATGCGGCCATGCGGAATCGCGACGCCGTGCCCCAGGCCGGTGGAGCCGAGGCGCTCGCGCGCGCACAGGCCATCGAAGATAGGGCGTTCGAGCGCGGCATTGGCCACGGGGGACGCCAGCAGCGAGGCGCAAAGTTCGAGCAGGCGCTTCTTGCTGGCAACGGCTGCGCCCGCGCGAACCTGCGCGGGCGTCAGAAGGTCGATCAGGTGCATGGCGGCCTGTGCATCCCCTGTGGTGGTGCGACCCGCCGGCACGCACAGAAGCTGGGTGGCGGGAATTGTTGCGGTGCGCAATAGTCTAGCGGAAGTCCTGTGAAATGGGGCCGCATGGCGGCCCCATCTCCCGTGCCGGGGAGGGATCCGCGGATCAGCCGGCAGCGACGCTGCGCAAGCTCTCCCCGGAATGGTAGTGGCGGGTGGATTTTTCCTTGTGCTTCACCACCTGGCGGTCGAGCTTGTCGAGCAGCAGGTCGATCGCGCTGTACATGTCGGGCGCCGCGGCGGCGGCGTGGATCGTATGGCCGGAGAGATTCAGGGTCGCATCCACCTTCTGTTCGAGCTTCTCGACGGTCAGCGTGACGCGGCCGTCCAGCAGGGTTTCCGAATGGCGTTCGAGCTTGTCGAACTTGCCGATGATGGCGTTGCGCAGTGCGGGGGTGACTTCGATCTGGTGGCCTACGATCTCGATACGCATGGCGGTACTCCTTCCAAAGCAGAACTTTGATGGGTGCCCAAGCCGGGCGGGGCGCCCCGGGGGCGCGTCCGGATGGCCGCTGGAGCCGTGCCATCCACGATCCGTCTTACGCCACCAAGCGTTAAAAACTGGTGAAGAAAAGCGAAACGCTTGCACTGCCGCACGAGGGCGCCCGGGCTCGGTCGGGAACTGCGCGAAAGTGGCGCCGGTGGCGGATTTTCGCCCTGTTCAGCCCAGCCGCTGGCGATCCGTGGAAGAGGGGATGTTCATGCCTTCGCGGTACTTGGCCACGGTGCGGCGCGCCACCGTGACGCCTTCGGATTTCAGTACGTCGGTGAGCCTGGCGTCGGAGAGCGGCTTGCGCGGGTCTTCGGCGTCGATGAGGCGGCGGATCATGGCCTGGATCGCGGTGCTGGACGCCGCGCCGCCGTCCTCGTTGGCGACGCCGGAGGCGAAGAAGTGCTTGAACTCGAAGGTGCCGCGCGGGGTGTGCAGGTACTTGCGCGTGGTGACGCGGGAAATGGTGGATTCGTGCAATTCCAGTTCCTCGGCCACCTCGCGCAGGGTGAGCGGGCGCATGGCTTCCGGGCCGTGTTCGAGGAAGGCGGACTGGTGCTTGACGATGCAGCGCGCCACGCGCAGCACGGTATCGGCGCGGGTTTCCAGGCTGCGGATCAGCCAGCGCGCTTCCTGCAACTGGCCGCGCAGGTAGGCGGCGTCGCCCTTGGCGGCGCTGCCGATCATGGATTCGTAGTGGTGGTTGATGCCCAGCCTCGGGCGGCAGCCGGGCGCGAGCGCGACGCGCCACAGGCCGCGATGGCGTTCCACAGTGGCGTCCGGAACGACGTATTCCACCTCCTGCGAGGCGATCTGCGCGCCGGGGCGCGGATCGAGCGAGCGCAGCAGCGCCACCGCCGCGTGCATGTCCGCGGGCGTTTGTCCCAGTTGCATGGCGAGCTTGTCCGGGCCGGTGCGGGCCAGGATTTCCAGATGGTCGCGCGCCAGCTTCCGGGCCAGTGCGACGGTTTCGGACGACACCTCCGGCGCGGCCTGCACCTGCGAAAGCTGGATGCAAAGGCATTCGGACAGGCTGCGCGCGGCCACGCCCATGGGATCGAAATGCTGGATGCGGTGCAGCACGATTTCGGTTTCCTCCGCGCCGGCTTCGATCTCCGGCAGGAGGCCGGCGCGGATGTGGTCGAGCGGTTCGGAAAGGTAGCCGTCCTCGCCGACGGCCTCGATCAGCGCGTAGCCGATGGCGCGGTCGCGCGCAGACATCGGCGCCAGGTTCAGTTGCCACAGCAGGTGGTCGCGCAGATCGCCGGTGACACCGCCGCGCACGCTTTCCCGTTCGTCCTCGCCGTCGTCTCCGCTGCCTGGTGCGTGCGCGCTGGCGTAGTCGTCCAGGTTCCAGTCGCTGCCGAAATCCTCCTCGTAGCCGGCGTCCTCGGCCGGGTCGGAAGATGCCGCCGTCTCCTTCGTGCCGTCGCCTTCACCCGTGGGCGGCGCGATTTCCATGTCTTCGAGGCGGTCGAGCAGCGGGTTGGATTCCAGTACGAGATTGATTTCCGATTCCAGTTCCATGCTGGAAAGTTGCAGCATGCGGATCGCCTGGCGCAGTTGCGGCGTCAGGGTCAGGTTCTGACCTAGCTTGAGTTGCAGAGCCGGTTTCAACGGAAAAACCCCTGGAATCGCAGCGTTCGGTGCCGCGTCACATCCTGAAGCCTTCGCCCAGATAGACGCGACGCACGTCCGGGTCGGCAAGCAGGGCTTCAGGCTCGCCCTGGGCCAGGACGCGGCCTTCGCTGAGGATATACGCGCGGTCGCAGATGCCCAAGGTTTCGCGCACGTTGTGGTCGGTGATGAGCACGCCGATGCCGCGATCCTTGAGGTGGGCGACGATTTTCTGGATGTCCCCGACCGAAATCGGATCCACGCCCGCGAAAGGTTCGTCCAGCAGCATCAGGCGCGGCCTGGCGGCCAGCGCGCGGGCGATTTCCACGCGCCGCCGTTCGCCGCCGGAAAGCGCCGCGCCGCGCGAGGCGGCGACGTGCCCGATCTGGAGTTCGTCGAGCAGCGCCACCAGTTCGTTCTCGCGGCCTTGTTCGTCCAGGTCTGCGCGCAGTTCCAGCACCGCCATGATGTTCTGCGCCACGGTCAGGCGGCGGAACACGGAAGGCTCCTGCGGCAGGTAGCCGACGCCGCGCTGGGCGCGCTTGTGCATCGGCAGGGAGGTGATGTCCTGCCCGTCCAGCAGGATTTCCCCGCCATCGGCGGGCACCAGGCCGACGATCATGTAGAAGCAGGTGGTCTTGCCCGCGCCGTTCGGTCCGAGCAGGCCGACCACTTCGCCGGCGGCCAGTTGCAGCCCGAAATCGCGCACGACCTCGCGCGAGCGGTAGCGCTTCTTGAGGTGCCTGGCGACGAGCATCAGTCGCCGTCGCCTGACGGGGATTTCTTGCGCGGCTGGATCGTCATCTGGATGCGGCCCGTGCCGCCGTCGGCCTTCATGCGGCCGGTGCCGATGTCGTAGGTGACCGATTCCCCGCGGAAGCTGTCCTGGCCCTGATCGATGGCGACCTGCCCGGTGAGCGTCACCACGTCGGCGCGCGGCAGGTAAACGATGCGCTGCGCCTGGGCCTTCATCGGCACGCCGTCGTCGTTCTCCTGCTGCATCGTCGCCGGCGTGCCTTCCAGCACGATGCGCGAGAAATCGCCGTTGGTGCGGGTCACGGTGCCGCGCACCGCTTCGATGCGCAGCGTGCCCTGGGTGATGACCAGATCGGTGAGTCGCGTATCGCCGTCCTGCGCGAGCGCGGTTTCCAGCCCGCTGGCGCTCATGTCCACCGCCTGGTCGCGGTCGCTCTCGCGCGCCTGGGCCGCATCCGGGGCGAGCAGGGCCAGCGCCAGCACGGGCAGGGCGAGGATCGGGCGGGGATCAACCGTCGTTTTTTCTGCGTGGCTCATAGCGGCCTTCGATTTCGCTCAACAACACAAGACGGCGCGTGCCCAGATCGGCTTGCAGGCCGCGACCGCGCAGTATAGAGCCGGGCATCGTCACCGTGACCTGCACGGCGCTGGTCACGGTGCGCGTTTCCGGGAAGACCGAGAGTTCCTCGGTGCGCAGCGATACCGCGCCCTGCCTAGCCTGGGGCGGGCCGTCGAAGGCGACCTTGCCCATCAGGCGCAATTCGTTTCCGTCGCCATCGACCCAGGCTTCGTCGGCCCTGGCCGTCCATTGGCCGCCCTGGGGGTCGGGAAACCAGAAATTCGGCGTTTCCACCGTGATGGATTCCAGGGTCGGATGCCGCGACAGGCGCGGGCCGGTGGCGCGGAAGGCTTCCTGGCCCTGCTTGTCCAGCGCCACCAGTTCGAAATCCATCAGGAAATAGTCCGAACGCGGCGGGCCGACCAGCACCACGTCCGGTTCGGGCTGCCACATCCGCCACAGCATCCAGCCGGTGGCCAGCGCCAGCAGGAACAGCAGCGCCGCCGGCAGCGCGCCCGTGCCTCTCATGCGCCGCTCGCCTTCATGCGAGCGTATACGCCTTGAGCAATCCGTCCACCTTGCCCTGGGCGTCCAGGATCATGTCGCACAGTTCGCGCGCGGCTCCCGCGCCGCCTTCGCTGGCGGTGATCCAGTGCACGCGCTCGCCGATCCACGGATGCGCGTTGGCCGGAGCCACCGCCAGGCCGACCCAGGACATCGCCGGGAGATCGGGCAGGTCGTCGCCCATGTAGGCCACCTGGTGCGCTTCCAGCTCCAGGATCTGGCACAGCGCGCGCAGGCTGCCGCGCTTGTCGTGCGCGCCCTGATAGACGTGCTTGATGCCCAGTTCCGCCGCCCGCTTGGCCACGACGTCGGAAGTGCGCGCGGTGATCAGCGCCACTTCGATGCCGACTTCGCGCAAGAGCTTCATCCCCTGGCCGTCGAGCGCGGAAAATGCCTTGGTTTCGCTGCCGTCGGAGGAGAGTTGCAGGCGGCCGTCGGTGAGCGTGCCGTCCACGTCCAGCGCCAGCAGGCGGATAGCGCGGGCGCGTTCGCGGGCCTGGTCGGGAACGTCGGCGAGGTAACGGGCGGACATGGGGGACTCCTTCATGCGTTCACACCACGCGGGCGCGCAGCAGGTCGTGGATGTTGAGCGCGCCGACCACGCGCGAGGATTCGTCCACGACGATCACGCCGTTGATCTTGAAATCCTCCATCATCCGGGCCGCTTCCACAGCCAGTCGTTCCGCGTCGATGCTCTTGGGCGAGCGGCCCATCACCTCCAGCACTGGCGTGGCGCGCAGGTCGGCGCGCGGATCGTCCAGCGCGCGGCGCAGGTCGCCGTCGGTGAAGACGCCTTCCAGGCGGCCATCGGCATCGACCACGGCGGTCATGCCCAGCCGCTTGCGGCTCATTTCCACCACGGCCTCGCTGATCGTGGCGGTGTGCGGCACGCAGGGCACGTCGTTGCCGGAGTGCATGATGTCGGCGATGCGCAGCAGGAGGCGCCGGCCCAGGCTGCCGGCCGGATGCGAGCGGGCGAAATCCTGCGAAG
>CAZHXV010000051.1:1675-3378 GCA_964536455.1 uncultured Aquimonas sp. | reverse complement strand
CCAGCGCATCGCCCATGACCAGCGCCGCCGTGGTGCTGCTCGTGGGCGCCAGCCCCAGCGGGCAGGCTTCCTCCGGCACGCTCACGTCCAGGTGCACGCTGGCCAGCCGGGCGAGCGCGGAAAGCGCGTTGCCGGTCATCGCGATCAACAGGTTTCCCTGGCGCTTGAGCACCGGCACGACGGTCAGTATCTCGTCGGTCTTGCCGGAATTGGACAGCGCCAGCACCACGTCGTCCTCGGTGATCATGCCCAGGTCGCCGTGGCTGGCTTCGCCCGGATGCACGAAGAACGAGGGCGTGCCGGTGGAGGCCAGGGTCGCGGCGATCTTGCTGGCGATGTGGCCGGATTTGCCCATGCCGGTGGTGACGATGCGGCCCCGGCAGGCCAGCATCGCGCGGCAGGCCGCGACGAAGGCGGCGTCGATGCGCGGACGCAGCGCAGCCAGCGCGGCGGCTTCGATGTCGATCACGGTTCGGCCACTTTCGATGATCGCGGCCGGTTCCAGTTCTTTGCCGGCCTGCGGCGCGGCGAGGGCTTGGGCGTTCATGGGGTTCCGATTGATCCGTGGCTCCCGGAGACTCGGGCGGAACGGCGGTTTGGATTATGATGGCCGGCCATTCTACCCGCTGCGGGTGCGCTCACGTTCGCCCGTTGCCGCTGTCCCGACGATGAACGCAGACCACATCAAAACCCTGATCGAAGCCGGCTTGCCCGAATGCAGCGCCGATGTGCAAGGCGAGGATGGCGTCCACTTCGAGGCGCTCGTGGTCAGCCCCGCGTTCGCCGGCAAGTTGCCGCTGGCCCGGCACCGCATGGTCTATGCCACGCTCGGCGAGCGCATGGGCGGGGAAATCCACGCCCTGTCGCTGCGCACGCTGACGCCGGAAGAAGCCATGCGGTAGGGCGGTCTGAGCGATTCAGGCAGTCTGGATTTTGTTTGTAGGTCGGTTCAAGCGCGCAAGCGCGGAACCGACATTTTCTGCAACCTCTACGTTCCGGCTCCTTCCCAGCACGTGGGACGGGGAATTCGAAAAGCCATCACCTCCGAGATTCCAATGGCAAAAATAGCGATCGCAGGCGGCGTGCCGCTGCAGGGCGAAGTCCAGATTTCCGGCGCCAAGAACGCCGTGCTCCCGATCCTCTGCGCCGGCCTCCTGGCCGATGGCGTGATGGACATCGGCAACGTGCCGCACCTGCACGACGTCACCACCACGATGGAACTGCTCGGCCAGATGGGCATCGCGCTTTCCATCGGCGAGAAAATGCGCGTGGAACTGGATGCGCGCCGCGTCGACCGCTTCCACGCGCCATATGAACTGGTCAAGACCATGCGCGCCTCGATCCTGGTGCTTGGGCCGCTGGTGGCGCGCTTCGGCCAGGCGGAGGTCTCGCTGCCCGGCGGCTGCGCCATCGGCAGCCGGCCGGTGGATCAGCACATCCTGGGCTTGCAGCAGCTGGGCGCGAAGATCGCGGTCGAGAACGGTTACATCCGCGCCAGGGCGGATCGGTTGAAAGGCGCGCACATCGCCTTCGACATGGTGACCGTCACCGGCACCGAAAACATCCTGATGGCGGCCACGCTCGCCAAGGGCACCACGATCATCGACAACGCCGCGCAAGAACCTGAGGTCGTCGATCTGGCGCATTGCCTGGTCGCGATGGGCGCGAAGATCGACGGCATCGGCACATCGCGCCTGGTGGTG
>CAZHXV010000051.1:0-1665 GCA_964536455.1 uncultured Aquimonas sp. | reverse complement strand
CGGCACCTTCCTCGTCGCCGGCGCGATACCCGGAGGAAAGATCGTCGCACGCCGCACCCGCGCCGACTTGCTCGACTCCGTGCTGGTGAAGCTGGAACAGGCCGGCGCGCACATCCGCACCGGCGAGGATTTCATCGAACTGGACATGGCCGGCCGCCGTCCGCGCGCCGTGGACATCACCACCGCGCCGTATCCCGCGTTCCCGACCGACATGCAGGCCCAGTTCTGTGCCCTCAACACGATTGCCGAGGGCGTGGGCACGATCAACGAAACCGTGTTCGAGAACCGCTACATGCACGTGCAGGAACTGCAGCGGCTGGGCGCGGACATCAAGGTGGATGGTTCCATCGCCATCGTGAAAGGCGTTCCGCGCCTCACCGGCGCGCCGATCATGGCCACGGATCTTCGCGCCTCCGCTTCCCTCGTCCTGGCCGGCCTCGTCGCCGAAGGGGAAACCATCGTGGATCGCATCTATCACATCGACCGCGGCTACGAGAACATCGAGGAAAAACTCGGTGGGCTGGGGGCGCGGATCCGCCGCCTGCCGGGGTGATCGGGATGCGGTCGCCGGCGGCGACGCAAACCATCCGATATCCGCCGCCCATCCGCCGTCTGCCGCCGAACACCGCATCAACCTCAATGCCCAGGAATCCCGATGAGCCCTGAAACTCCCTTCCGCGCCGGCATGGTGGCTGTCGTCGGGCGCCCCAACGTCGGCAAATCGACGTTGATCAATGCGCTGGTCGGCTACAAGGTCAGCATCGTCTCCGACCGGCCCCAGACCACGCGCCACCGCATCCTGGGCATCCACACCGAGGAGGCAGGACAGATCGTGTTCGTCGATACGCCGGGCCTGCACAGCGATCAGAAGCGCGCGATCAACCGCTACATGAACCGCGCCGCGCGCGGGGCATTGGCCGATGTGCAGCTGGCGGCATTGGTGATCGAGGCCGGGCAATGGCGCGAGGAAGACGAAGCCGCGTTCAATGTCTTGCTCGAAGAACCGGATCTGCCGCGCGTGCTGGTCATCAACAAGGTGGACAGGATCGCCGACAAGGGCGAGCTGCTGCCGTTCATCGCGAAGGTCGGCGAAGGGCGCGGGTTTGCGGAAATCTTCCCGATCTCCGCGCGGCGCAATTCCGGTCTGGCCGATCTGCGCAGGAACCTCATCAAGCTGCTGCCGGAATCGGAACCCCTGTACGGCGAGGACGACGTCACCGACCGCAGCGAACGCTTCCTCGCCGCCGAACTGGTGCGCGAGCAACTGATGCGCCAGCTCGGCGCGGAAGTGCCCTATGCCACCACGGTCACCATCGACAAGTTCGCCGAGGACGGCAAGTTGCTGCGCATCGCCGCCACCGTGCACGTGGAGCGCGACGGCCAGAAGGCCATCGTCATCGGTGCCGGCGGCGAACGCATGCGCGCCATCGGGCAGGGCGCGCGCATCGCGATGGAAAAACAGTTCGGCCGGAAGGTCTTCCTGCAACTGTGGTGCAAGGTGCGCGAAGCCTGGTCGGACGACGAGGCGGCGCTGCGGGGATTCGGGTATGAGTGACGGGATTGGAGATTGGAGATTCGGGATTCGTAGAAGCTAAGGTTTCCGCAGGCCCTACGCTCTTGCGAATCTCCAATCCCGAATCCCCAATCCCGGCTCTCAGCCATGCT
>CAZHXV010000050.1:0-15000 GCA_964536455.1 uncultured Aquimonas sp. | reverse complement strand
ACGTGCGCCGGTGACGGAAGGCAGGTTGCCGGGGCGGTTGGCGAGGGTCTGCCGCGCCAGCCACGCGAAGCCCAGGGCTTCGACGAAATCCGGGTCGATGCCGCGTTCGGCGGTGCTGGTCACCTTGGTCTGTGGCAGGAGTTGCGCCAGCCGTTTCATCAATGCGCCGTTGCGAACGCCGCCGCCGCAGGCGTACAGGGTTCGGGTGCCGGGCTGGTGGTGGGCGAGATCGTTGGCGATGGAGCGGGCGGAAAGCTCCAACAGGGTAGCCATCAAATCCGCATCGGAAAGATCCCTGGCTGCGATGCGCGATGCCAGCCAGCCCAGGTGGAACGCATCGCGGCCCGTGCTCTTGGGCGGGGGCAGGGCGAAATACGGGTCGGCCAGCAGTTGCGACAGCAGTTCCGCATCGGGTTTGCCTTGTGCCGCCAGCGCGCCGTCGCGGTCGAAGGCTTCGCCGCGCCGGGCCAGCATCGCCGCATCCATCAGGCCGTTGGCCGGGCCGGTGTCGAAACCGGTCACTTCGCCTTCGCGCGGCAACAGGGTGAGATTGCCGATGCCGCCCAGGTTCAGCACGGCGCGATCTTCGGATGGCGAATGCAGCAGCGCGGCGTGGAAGGCGGGCATCAGCGGCGCGCCCTGGCCGCCGGCGGCCACGTCGCGGCGGCGGAAATCGGCGACGGTGACGATGCCGGTGCGTTCGGCGATCAGGTTCGGATCCCCGATCTGCCAGGTGAAGGGATGTTCGCCGTTGGGATCGTGCCGCAGGGTCTGGCCGTGCGAACCGATCGCCGCGATCTTGCCGGCCGAAAGCCCGGCTTCCTTCATCGCTGTGCGCGCCGCTTCGGCAAACGTCAGGCCGGTGCGGCGATCCAGCCGCGCGAGGGCATCGATGGAAACCGCTTCGGCTTGCTGCGACAGACGCAGTACCTCGGCCCGCAGCGATGCCTCGTAGGGCACGATGCAGGCGCCGAGCGTTTCCACGCAAAGGCCGTCCGGCGAGTCGGAAAACCGTGCCGCGACTGCATCGATGCCGTCGGCGCTGGTGCCGGAGATCAGCCCGATGAATACGGGAGACTTGATGCTCACCGCTTGGCGAGCTTGCGCGAGCCGTCCATCAGTTCGAGCTTGGCCAGGAGCGGCTGGGTCTGCATCGAGAACCGCGCGAGCTCGGCCCTGGGCAGCGGCTCCGGCTTGGGCATGGTGACCTTGAGCGGATCGCGGTGCGCGCCGTTGATGCGGAACTCGTAGTGCAGGTGCGGGCCGCTGGCAAGGCCGGTCATGCCGACGTAGCCGATGGTCGCGCCCTGCTGCACGCGCGCGCCGGTCTTGTACTTGCCCAGCTTCGACATGTGCCCGTACAGGGTGGTGTAGCCGCGCCCGTGGTCGATGACGATGGTACGGCCATAGCCGTTCTGCCAGCCGGCGAAACTGACCCGGCCTTCGCCCGCCGCCATGATCGGCGTGCCGCTGGGCGCGGCGTAGTCCACGCCCTGGTGGGCGCGGGTTCGGCCCAGGATCGGGTGCTTGCGCGCGGCGGAGAACACCGAGCTGATGCGGGTGAATTCCACCGGCGTGCGCATGAAGGATTTTCTCAGCGGGCGGCCGGTTTCGTCGAAATACTCGCGGCGGCCGTCGGCGAATTCGTAGCGGAAGGCGGTGTAGCGCTTGCCCTGGTTGATGAAGGTGGCCGCCAGGATGTCGCCGCCGCGCAGGCGTTCGCCATCGCGATAGACCTCTTCGTACACCACGCTGAAATGATCCCCGACGCGCAGATCCTGCGCGAAGTCGATGTCGTAGCCGAACACCTTGGCCATTTCCACGATGGTGCCGTTGGAAAGGCCGGCCTTGGCCCCGGCGTTGTAGAGCGAATCGCGGATTTCCCCGGCGCGCATCGCGATGCGAACCTGCATGTCGCGCTGTTCGACCTGCTCGGACACCTTGCCCTGATCCAGATGCAGGGTGACGACGCTGGATTCGTCGCGTTCGAAGCGCAGCGCCTGGAGCGCGCCTTCGGGCGAGATCAGGAACTCGAAGCGCTTGCCCGGATGAATGCGGGTGAGGGATTCCTTCGCGCCCGGATGCTTCAGCAGGTTCTGCAAGGTGGCCCCGGAAAGCGAGAGCGAGGCGAAGATGTTGCCCATCGTCTGGCCACGCTGCACTTCCACGCTGCGCCACATAGGTTCCGCAGCGGGGGCTTCGGCCAGGACAGCGTCCGGCGAGGCCTCGATGACGATGGGTTCCGGTTCCGGCAGCGGCAGTTCCTGCACCACGCGCGGCAGGGTTTCAGGGTGCAGCGTGGCATTGGCGAAGCCAGGCGCGATGGCGGCGATCAGGGCGATGGTGGAAGCGGTGAGCGTGGCCAGCATCCAGTGCTCGCGCTCCCAACTGCGCAACGCAACCGGCAGCGCGCGCAAGCGCGAGGCGATGGCGTGCGCATCGGCATTCGCCCGGTTTGGGGTGGCGGTTTCCGTCTTGTCCAAGGGTTCCCCCGCGCATCCTGCGCCGTCGATCGGGGGCAACGGTAACCAAGCTGTCAACTTCCAGTCAACCCTTTGTATGCAATGGGTTTTTTGCATTACGAATTTTTAACGACTTCATAACTTTTTGGCGAATCTGGATCACGGTTCAGTCAAGGCTTCGACAGGCTCAGGCGTAGGTCGGATCAAGCGCCGCAGGCGTGGAGCCGACGGGGTTGGGCAAGATGCCGGCTCCAGCGCTTCGCGCCGACTACGGGATCAACCTGCGAGCTTGAACACCGCGGAAACGCCAAGGGGCGGGAAAACGCCGGCGCTGGCCTATCATCGGCAAGGTTCCGCAAACCCGTTCGCCCCTTGCATCTCCTGATCGAAATCCTCGTCGCGCTGGGCGCACTGCTGGGCATCGCCGCCCTGGTGCAGGCGCTGGCGCGCCAGGTGGCGCTGCCGGAGGCGACCTTGCTGTCGCTGGTCGGCGTGGCGCTGGGCCTGGCCTATGTCGGGCTAGACCAGGCCGCCCCGAGCGCCGCGCGGGAGTTCTTCGCGCCGCTGATCGCGCAGGATTGGCCGGCGGAAGCCTATCTGGCCGTTTTCCTGCCGCCGTTGCTGTTCCAGGTGGCGTTGAGCGTGGACGTGCGGCGCATGGCGCAGGATGCCGCGCCCATCCTGCTATTGGCCGTGGTGGCGGTGTTCGTGGCCACCTTTGCCATCGGCGCGGCGCTGGCGCCCTTCGTCCCGCATGGCTTCATCGCCTGCCTGCTGCTCGGGGCCATCGTCGCCACCACCGATCCTTCCGCCGTGGTCGGCGTATTCCGCGACGTGGGCGCGCCCGGAAGGCTGATCCGGCTGATCGAAGGCGAAAGCCTGCTGAACGATGCCGCCGCGATCGCGCTGGTCGGCGTGCTGGTGGCGATGCTCACCGGCAGCGGCGGGCCGGATTGGCTGGGCGGCCTGACCACGCTTGCGGTTTCCTTTGGCGGCGGCGTGCTGCTCGGAGCCGTGGCCGGGCGTCTGCTCACCGCGCTGCTGACCCGGATGCGCGGCATCGCCTCGGCCGAGACCGCGCTGACGATGGCATTGCCGTACCCGTTGTACCTGTTCGCGGACGAAGCGCTCGGCGTTTCCGGCGTGGTGGCCGTGGTCTGCGCGGGGCTGGTCATCAACGGCTTCGGGCGCACCCGCCTGAAACCACGCAACTGGAGCCACCTTCAACACGTGTGGGAACAGGCCGCCACGCTGGCCGGGGCCATCGTGTTCCTGCTGGCGGCGGTGCGCGTGCCGCACCTTCTGGCGGGCGCGAGCTGGGCCGAGGCCGGATACCTCGCGCTGGCGCTCATCGCCGCGCTCGCCGCGCGGCCGGCGGTGCTGTTCCTGATGTTGCCCGCCCTCACGCGCATGAACCTGTGCGAGCCGATCTCGCCCGCGTACAACCTCGCCATTGCCTGGGGCGGCCTGCGCGGCGCGGTGACGCTGGTGCTGGCGCTGGGCGTGGCCGAAAACGCCGCCTTGCCCGAATCGGTACGCCACTTCGTCGCCAACATGGCCACCGGCTTCGTGCTGTTCAGCCTGCTGGTGAACGGCACCACGCTGCGCGCCACCATCCGCGCGCTTGGCCTCAACCAGCTTTCCCCGCAGGATCAGGCGTTGCAGCAGCAGGCCATCGCGCTTTCCACCGTGGAGGTGGAAAACACCGTGCGGCGCGTGGCCCAGGCGTTCCACATGCCGCCGGGCATCGCAGCCGAAGTGAACCGGCAGTACCACCGCGACATGCGCATCGGCGCGGCCACGCTCGATCCGGATTCCGCACTCACCGAACGCGAACGCATCGTCATCGGCCTGGCCACGCTGGCGCAGCGCGAACGCGACCTGATTCCCGAATACGGCGACGGCATCCTGGCCGTGAGCAACCTGGACGCGATGATGCGCAACACCGGCCAGATGATCGACGCGGTGCGCGACGAAGGCCGCATCGGCTACAACCGCGCCGCGCGCCGCATCCTCGACGAACAGCCCGTCTACCGGCTCGCCCAGCGCCTGCACGCGGTCGCCGGCATCGCCCGGCCGCTGGAAACGGCGATGACCAACCGCTTCGAACTCCTCATCTGCCGCCGCGCCGTGCTCGAACGCCTGCGCCGCTACAACGCCGCGCAACTGGCTCCGCTGCTGGGCGAACGCATGGTCGGCATCCTCGACGGCATCCTCGCAAGCCGCATCGACGCCGTGGAAGAGGCCATCTCCGCCCTGCGCGCCGAGCACCCGGACTTCACCGCCATGTTGGAGCGCCGGATGCTGCTCCTGTTCGCCCTGCGCCAGGGCCGCGGTGCACTGGAAACGATGGAGCGCGAGCGGGTGATTTCCGGCGAAGTCCACGCCCGCATCCGGCACGAACTGGATGCCGCGTGGAAAAAGGCGATCGAACGGCCGCGCCTGTGCAATCCGCCGGCATCACGTCCCGAGCCTGCTGTGAGCAGCGCGCCCGCGGCGGCGTCGGGATCGCCGGACGATTCGGACGCGCCGGGCTGAGTTTCCGGCGACGGCGGGTGCGCGCCAGGTTTCGACGGATTGCTATTTCGCGTGCGCGCTTACTTCAGGCGCATGTCGTTCCTGACAGAAGTCACGCCCTTGACGCCGCGCGCCAGCGCCACGGCGCGATTGATGTCGTTCTGCGAGCCGACGAAGCCGCTGAGCTGCACCACGCCCTTGAAGGTCTCAACGTTGATCTCGGCCGATTTGAGGGTGTCGTCGTTGAAGATTTCCGCCTTGACCTTGGTGGTGATCACGGTGTCGTCGATGTACTCGCCGGTGCTCGAACTGCGCGGGGTCGAGGCGCAGGAGGAAAGGCTGGCCGCGCCCAGCGCGAGGGCGAGGGCGAGGGCGGTGTTGCATAACAGGGAACGGAACATGGCGAACTCCTGATGAGGGGTATTGCCCGGGGACTGTGATGCCTGGGCATCGCGCGGTCGGTGCGCTGGCGCGCATTGAGCGGCGCCGCTAAGTGCGCCAGCGAACGGACGCGCGCCGGAGGGCTTGTCACGCTTGCGGCAAAGGCAGGTGCATGGCCTTACGCCATGCGCTTATCGCCTCGTCTCACGCACCACCGGCCAGCGACACCCGTCCGATTCGTACCGAACACCGCTGCGTGGCGCGACAAACCCAGGAGTCGCGCGACATGAACATGGCTTCCCATCTTCCGGTCCTTTCCTTCCGCCGCATCCTTCGGCGTATCGCTCTGGCGGCGCTCGCGCTGGGCGCTGCGGTGGCGCAGGCGCAACCGGCTCCGGCGCTCGGCGAGGCGGAAAACTTCGCCGTCCTGGCGGGTTCCGCCGTCACCAATACCGGCGGCACGCTGCTCACCGGCGATCTCGGCATCTGGCCCAACACCGCCAGTTCGATCACCGGCTTCCCGCCCGGCGTCGTCGATGGCGTGGTCCATGCCGGCGATGCGGTGGCGCAGCAGGCGCAGAGCGACCTGACGACCGCCTACGACGCACTCGCGGGCCGGGCCTGCGACACGGTGCTGACCGGAACCAATCTCGGCGGGTTGACCCTGACGCCGGGCACGTACTGTTTTTCGACCTCGGCGCAGTTGACCGGAACCCTGACCTTGGATGCCCAGGGCGACACCGATGCGGTGTTCGTGTTCCAAATCAGTAGCACCTTGACCACCGCGAGCAATGCGAGCGTATCGATCATCAACGGCGGCTCGGACTGCAACGTGTTCTGGCAGGTCGGAAGTTCCGCCACGCTCGGCACCGCGACGAACTTCGCCGGCAACATCCTCGCGTTGAGCAGCATCACCGCCACCACCGGCGCGAGCCTGTCGGGCCGGGCGCTGGCGCGCAACGGCGCGGTGACGCTCGATACCAACAACGTCGCGGTGTGCCCGACCTGCGCGCTGATCGCGCTGGCGCCGGCGACCCTGCCCAACGGCATCCTGGGTGTTGGCTACAGCCAGACGATCGCGGCCAGCGGCGGCGAGGCGCCCTATGCCTACAGCCTGATCACGGGCGCGCTGCCGCCCGGGCTGCTGCTGAGCTCCGCCACCGGCGAGGTGAGCGGGACGCCGATCGAAGCCGGGAGCTTCACCTTCACCGTCAGCGCCGCCGACGCCGTCGGCTGCTTCGGCTCGCGCGTCTACACCATCGTCATCAACGGGCCGGCGTGCCCGGAGATCCTCCTGTCGCCGCAGACCCTCCCGGCAACGGTGCTGGGCACGCCCTACAGCCAGACCCTCGTCGCCAGCGGCGGAGCCGCGCCATACACCTACATGGTGAGCTCGGGCGCGCTGCCGCCGGGGCTTGCGCTCGACCCGGCCAGCGGCGTGCTGTCGGGTACTCCGAACGCTCCCGGAAGCTTCACGTTCACGGTCACGGCCACCGATGCCAACGGCTGCTTCGGATCGCGGATCTACTCCGTCATCGTGGATGCGCCGGTCTGCCCGGTCATCGCCGTGGCTCCGACCGCGCTTCCGGCGATGCTGGCCGGCATGCCCTACAGCCAGTCCATCGTGGCCAGCGGCGGAACCGCGCCCTACGTTTACAGCGTGACCACCGGCGTGCTTCCACCGGGGCTGACGCTGGCTTCCGCCACCGGCCTGCTGTCGGGCACCCCGGCCACGGCGGGCAACTACGGTTTCAGCGTCACCGCCACCGATACCGCGGGCTGTGCCGGCACCCGGGCCTACGGCGCGGAAGCCGGCCTCAGCCCGGCGGTTTCCGTTCCCGGATCGTCGGCGTGGGGGCTGGCGGCGCTGGCCTTGCTGTTCGGGCTGTCCGGCCTTGTCGCACTGAGGCGTTGACAGCAGGAAGCTGGCTCGCTCATCGCCGACGTCGGGGAAGCCATCGAACGGCCAAGGCTCGCGCCGGATGAGGGAGCCTTGTCGCGAAAGGCTCAAAGATTGCTCGCCGGCCCGTTCGTGCCCGCATAGCCGCTGGCGCATCCGGTGGTGCAGGTCGTCGTCAGCATGTTCTTCACGATTGCGCCTGTGTTCGCCAGCGAACGGAAATGCCCGACGCCGTTGCTGGTGTCTCCGCCGCCCGCGTTGACGGGCATCCCGTCGCTCCAGTTCCAGTCGTAGCTGTACGCGCTGCTGCCGAAGCCCACGTTCACCTGCGCGATCACGTTGCTGCGCGCGTTGAACAGCGCCCCGTTCTGGCAGGTGGTGGCGTTGGTGGTGGTGAAGCAATGCACCTGGTCGTACTTGGCGGCGGTGATGGTGTAGAAGCGGATCGCCGTCCATGCGGCGGGCAGGGCACGCATCGAGTCCGAACCGCTGCCCGTCCAGCGGTTGTAGCCGTAGTAGGGCAGGCCGCTGCTCGGGTACAGGCCGAAGGTGTAGTAGTTGTAGGGATAGACGTAGGCCTCTGCGTTGCAGGTCGGTGCGGCGGCGTTGGCGTAGCCCGAGTACAGGCAGGTTTGCAGGCCGCGGATGCCGCCTGCGATGTTGACGAAGCGGCGCACGCTGCCCTGGTAGCCCTTGTACTTGATCATCGCCAGCGCCATCGAACTGCCCAGCGAATGCGCCACGATGTCCACCTGCGGCTTGCCGGTATAGGCCTTCACCTTGTCGATGAAGGTCTTGAGCATGTCGTAGGTGTAGGGCTCGTGGTAGTTGATCTGCGGGTAGCTGCGCTCGGTCGCGGAGAGATAGGTGACGCCGAACAGTTCGCAGTCGTTGTAGCCGGCGGCCTTGAGTTCGTCGTAGGGGGAACGCGCGGGCTTGGTGTAGCCGGATACCGCACCGGGCGGCGTGTCGAAGCTGATGGCCGAATCGCCGTTGCCGTGGATGAACACCACCGGGGTCTTGCTGGCGGTGCAGCTGCCGCCGCCGAAGCCGCCATAGCCGACACCCGGATTGAAGCCGCCCGCGTACTGGTTGGCCGTGCCGGTGCACATGTAGCCGTTGTTGGCGCCGCAATCGAGCGCGGCGGCGGAGCCGCACCAGAGCGCGGCCAGTGCAAGCGATATGCGGATCGTGCTGCGGATCATGGCGTGCCCTCCCAGGCGCCGTGGATACCGCCGCCGATGCTCCGCCTCGCCCGGCCGGCAGGCCACTGTACAAAGGGGCTTGATGCAGTGCCGCATGGGCTGGGCGGCATGGCGCCGGTGGCGAGTCTGCGCGGTATGGGCCAGCGGCTTTTTCTTCCGCGACATCAGCGCCATCCACGGCCTTGTCCAGACGCCGACGGGCCTTGTCCGGTGTGTCGGCCGCGCCGTGTGCTTCGTTGTTCCACTGGAAGGTTCGGTGGGCGAAGAAGATGCGGAGGCCGGGTCCGGGCATTTCGCCCCAGGGCACATCGACTTGTTCGCCCTGGGGGATCGGGTTCGTGGAAGCGAAAGCCATGCGCAGGGGCGAAGTCGCTGGATGGCGGATGTGGCTGGAGGCAAAAAAAAGCGGCAGGGATCGCTCCCTGCCGCGCAAGACCCTTGCGGGTTGTGCTGTGTTACTGCTTGGTGGCCGGCGCGGGCATGGCGTTCGGCATGTTGACCTTGTCGATGCCGTGGATCACGCCGTTGCTGGAGGCGATGTCGGCCGAGGTGACCTGGGCGCCGTCGATGCTGACCTGGGTGCCGGTCAGCTTGATCGGCGCGGACTGGCCGTTGACGGTCCTGGCCGCGTCCCACTTGCCGATGTCGGCCGCGCTCTTGCGCCCGGTGAGGACGTGGTAGTTGAGGATCGACGCCAGTTCCTGCTTGTTCTCGTCCTTCATCAGGCTGTCGAACCTGCCGGCCGGGAGTTTCTCGAACGCGGCGTCGGTCGGGGCGAAGACGGTGAACGGGCCGGGGCCGCGCAGCGTATCGGTGAGGCCGGCCTGTGCGACGGCCTTGCCGAAGCTCTTGAAGCTGCCGTTGGCGGCGGCGGTATCGAGCAGGTTGCGGGTGGCCGTGCCGGATTGGGCCATGCTGGGTTGAGCAGCGCCGGATTGGGCAGTGTTGGATTGGGTTGAAGTGGACATGATGTGTTGCCTTTGAAGTGGATTCGCGAAGGCGAACCCGGGCGGCCGAAGCCATGCTTCCATCGAGGACGGAAGTGCGGGGCTCAGAGGCGGAGAGTGGGGGGAAGTGCGGCGCGGCTGAGTGGCCGTTACGACCTTGCGTCGTAGTGCCAGTGGAGCTTGCGCGTATGGATGTGAGCGCAGGGTAACTGGATCGATCAACCCGGCGGCTTCATCGTGCGCCCGTAGTCCGCAAGCATGGCGCGATAGCAGGAACACGCTGCCGCTTCCAGTCCGGCCCGGTCGAGGATGCCGATGGCGCCGCGCACATAGACGATCAACCCGCTGCGCTGCAACGCGCCCGCCGCGACGGTGATGCTGCTGCGGCGCACGCCGAGCATCCCGGCGAGCGCGTCGTGGGTGAGATGGAAGCTGTCGTCCTGCGCGCCGTCGTGCGCCGTCAGCAGCCAGCGCGCCAGCCGCGGTTCGATCTTGTGGAAGCCAAGGCAGGCGGCGGATCGTGCGAGCTGGATCGCGAGCACGTACAGGTAGCGGTCCAGCACGCGCCGCAGTTGCGGGCTGTCGCGCAACGCGCGCCGCAGTTGCGTTGCCGTCAGGCGCAGCGCGCGGCCCGCGCCCAGCACCACGGCCCCGCTTGGCGCGGCATCGACGCCCTGCGCCAGCGATGCGCCGAGCATGCCTTCGTTGCCGATCAGGGCCAGCTCCAAAGGCGCATGGGCGTCGATCCGGGTGGCCAGCGAGATGAAGCCGGTCAGCGGGAACCAGGCGTAGTCCTGGTGCTGGCCGGCTTCGCATAGGGTCTGCCCGGCGACCAGCGGCGCCGCTTCGCAGCGGGCGATGAAGTCGCGGCGCTGGCGCGGCGGCAGGGCGTCGATGAGGCGGTTGCCTGCGGGAGGCGGGGAGGAAGGTGGCACTCGATCGTCCATTCCGGATTCATGTTGGCTGCGGCGCCGCTTGCGCTGTGCCGGCCTGTGGCGTGCCCGGCAGCCTGCACGAGGCGCGAATGGCCGGTCTGTTCGGCAGGGCACGGATCGCCCGACCGCGCCGCCTGCCGCGGGCTTCAGGCCGGATGCGGCGGGTAAGGCAGCAGCCGGTCGGTTTCGCGCTTGACCACGGCGTAGCACTCGCAACTGAGGTGTTCGAGTTTGGGGCGATCCAGCACCGTGATGTGGCCGCGGCTGTATTCGATCACGCCAAGCCTTTGCAGCTTGCCGGCGGCCTCGGTCACGCCTTCGCGCCGCACTCCGAGCATGTTGGCGATCAATTCCTGCGTCATCGTCAACTGGTTGCCCGGCAGGCGGTCGAGCGAGAGCAGCAGCCAGCGGCACAGTTGCTGATCCACCGAGTGATGGCGGTTGCAGACGGCGGTCTGCGCCATCTGCGTGATCAGCGCCTGGGTGTAGCGCAGCATCAGTTGCAGCAGCGCGCCGTGGCGGCTGAACTCGTCGCGCATGCGCTGCCCCGGCAAGCGGAAGGCGTGGCCGGCGCTCTGCACGATGGCCCGGCTCGGCGTGCTTTCCCCGCCCATGAACACCGCCACGCCGATCAGCCCCTCATTGCCGACGACCGAGATTTCCGCCGATGCGCCGTTCTCCATCACATAGAGCAGCGAGACGATGGCGTTGGTCGGGAAATAGACGTGTTGCAGCGCCCCGCCCGATTCGTACAGCACCTTGCCCAGCGGCAGGGGCACGAGTTCCAGACTGGGAAACAGCCGCTGCTGGACTTCGTCGGGCAGGGCGGCGAGCAGGTGGTTCTGTCGCGGGAGCGGCGTCGGGTTCATCGCGGCCCTTCGGGAATCGTGCGGGAATCGAGGAGCACGAAGGCTCGGGTACCGCGAAGTCTAAGCCGTGGCGCGGCTCCGATATGTGCGGTATCGAACATTGCGCGGCGGCTTCGATGCGCGTGGCGCGCCGTGGCTATGGCCACTATGTGTTGCAGCGTACCGACGCGCGCAGGGTGTGGGCGTATTCCTGACGGCACGCACCGGGAACCTCCGGCGCGTCATCCCCCAGGACGCCACGCCATGAACCTGCACATCGCCATCGCCCCGATCCTCGCGCTGATCGCGGGCATTCTCATCCTGATCCAGCCGCGCCTTCTGAACTACATCGTCGCGATCTACCTGATCGTGATCGGCGTGATCGGCCTGCTCGGCAGCTTCGGTTCGCTGCGCTGAACCCTGCGCCGCCATTTCGCAACATCCACGTCAAGGAGAAACCCCATGTCCCTCGGAACCATCCTGCTGGTCGTACTGGTGCTGCTGCTGATCGGCGCCGTCCCGAACTGGAACTACAACCGCTCCTGGGGCTATGCCCCGGCGGGCACGATCGGCGTGATCCTGATCGTGCTTTTGATCCTGCTGTTGACCGGACGCATCTGATGATCGCTTCGCGCTGCGGCTGCGGCGCCATCGCCGCGTCGATGCGCCCTCCACAGGCAGGCGCGAAGCGCGACCATGCGCGGCGGTCATCGCCGTGAAATTCCTCATCCCCGGCCTGTGGCTCGGCGGCGCGCTGCTGATCGCGCTGGGCGCCGGTTCGCTGGCGCTGGGCGAGATGCAGCGCCAGCGCGACATCGAAGTACTCGGACAGGCGATGCATCGAGTGCCGCTGCAATTGCCGCGTTCGCCGCCCGCATCGCCGGAGATGAACGTCCTCGAAGCCGCGATGGCGATTCCCGTGTCCGGCGCGTTGCCACTGGCGCTGCCGGGCATCCCCCGCATCGGTCTCGAAGTGCCGGCCAAACCCGGCACCGGCGAGGCCGCGCATTACGATCACCATTTCCGCGCGTTGGAAGAACTCGTACCCGGCGACTTCATCGTGCTCGATACGACGGAACCTCCCCTGTTGTATCGCGTCGCCACGGCGTCGGCGGTCGACCCCTACGGAACCGGCGTGCTCGCCGCCACGGCCGAGCCGGGTCTCGCCCTGGTCGCCTGCTACCCTCTTTCGCGGGGAAGATAGCGCGTCTGTCGTAGTGGTTGTGCAGCAACGTTTCCCAGTTGCCGTTGTGGAACTGGAGGCTTACGGTGCGCAGTGCCGCGGTGTCGTTAGAGATCCTGCGCCGTGGCGCTGCGCGTGCCGGAGAAGACGAGGGCGAGCGCCAGCATGGCGAGCCATGCCGCGCGCAGCGGCGAACACAGGGCAGGGATGGTCATGGCGTTTCTCGTGTGGAAGGGACGCACGGATCTTAGGGAGGCGAATGCGCAGATTCCGAGGAGATTGCGGATGGAGCGTGTTGTGGAATTGTTTGGCGATTCCACCACACGTTCCACCATCACCGCATCCGCGTTTCCCGCCGCGCCAGCAGATCGGCGGGCACGCTGAACGTCTCCGGATCGGCCTCGCGCCAGAATGCCTGGAACACCGCGTGCTGCGCTTCTCCGGCCAGCAGTTCGCCCGGCTGCACCCAGGCATGGAGAGCCGCGAGCGAACGCACTTCGGTTGGCGAAACGCGCCGGATCACATGCTCTGGCCCAAGTTGATCCGGATGCGACAGCCCCGCGGCGGCCAAAAGATCGGCCAGCGCGTGCAGGGTGCCGTCGTGGAACCGCTGCACCCGCGCGGCCTTGTCCGGCACATGCAATGCTTTCTGGCGGTTCTTGTCCTGCGTGGCCACGCCGGTGGGGCAACGATCCGTATGGCAGCTTTGCGACTGGATGCAGCCCAGCGCGAACATGAAGCCGCGCGCCGCATTGCACCAGTCCGCGCCGATGGCCATCGTGCGGGCCAGGTCGAAGCCGGTGACGATCTTGCCCGCCGCGCCGATCCGGATCGAATCGCGCAGGTTCAGCCCGACCAGGGTGTTGTGTACCAGCATCAGCCCTTCGCGCAGCGGCACGCCGACGTGATCGGTGAATTCCAGCGGCGCGGCCCCGGTGCCGCCTTCGCCGCCATCGACCACGATGAAATCCGGAAGGATGCCGGTCGATAGCATCGCCTTGGCGATCGCGAACCATTCCCACGGATGCCCGATCGCCAGCTTGAAGCCGGTCGGCTTGCCGCCGCTGGCCTCGCGCAGGGTCTGCACGAATTCCAGCAGGCCGCGCGGGGAATCGAAGGCGCTGTGGCGGGCCGGGGAAACGCATTCGGTGCCGACCGGCACGCCGCGCGCTTCGGCGATTTCCGCCGTCACTTTCGCGCCCGGAAGAATCCCGCCTTGACCGGGCTTCGCGCCCTGCGAAAGCTTTATCTCGATCATCTTCACCTGTTCGGACGCGGCGTTCTCGCGGAAGCGGCCGAGGTCGAAACGGCCATTCGCATCGCGGCAGCCGAAATAGCCCGACCCCAATTCCCACACCAGATCGCCGCCGTTGACGCGGTGCCAGCGCGAGATCGAGCCCTCGCCGGTGTCGTGGTAGAAGCCGCCGCGCCGCGCACCTTCGTTCAGCGCCAGGATCGCGTTCGCCGAAAGCGCGCCAAAGCTCATCGCCGAGATGTTGAACACGCTGGCCGAGTAGGGCTGCGAACACGCCGCGCCGCCGATCCGCACGCGGAAATCGTGCGAGGGAATGTCCACCGGCGCGAGCGAATGATTGATCCATTCGTAGCCGGTGGCATAGACCGATTGCTGCGTGCCGAACGGGCGCTTGTCCAGCTCGCCCTTGGCGCGCTGGTAGATGATCGAACGCTGGGTGCGCGAGAACGGCAGCTCGGCCTGGTCGTCCTCGATCAGGTACTGCCGGATTTCCGGCCGGATGCTTTCGACAAGGAACCGCACCCACGCCGCCACCGGATAATTGCGCCGCACCGAACTGCGCGTCTGCGCCATGTCGTACAGGCCGACCAGCGACAGCGCGCCGAACGCGCCCGCACCCCAGAACCAACCGTTGCCGTGGTGCAGCGCCAGCGCCAGGAACGCAGCGAAGGCCAGCACGCACAACCAGAACACCAGACGACGTGACGTGAACATGCGGCGCGGACTCCGTGGCGATGGCTTCCCATAGCTTAGCGGTGCACCGCTTCGCCGCTAAGCTATGGAGAGCCCTCCCCGCCCGGATGGCGAAACTGGCAGACGCAAGGGACTTAAAATCCCTCGCCCGCAAGGGCATGCGGGTTCGATCCCCGCTCCGGGCACCACGGTTGGGCACGCGCAATGGATGAAAGCCACGCCATGAGCACCGTCACGATCTACCACAACCCGGCCTGCGGCACCTCGCGCAACGTGCTCGGCATGATCCGCGATGCGGGTATCGAGCCCATCGTCGTCGAGTACCTGAAGCATCCGCCGAGCCGCGAAACGCTGGAGGCGCTGATCGCGGCGATGGGTGTGCCGGTGCGCGAGGTGTTGCGCGAGAAGGGCACGCCGTATGCCGAACTCGGACTGGCCGATCCGAAATGGAGCGACGAGGAACTGATCGGCTACATGCTCGAACATCCCATCCTCATCAACCGGCCCATCGTGATCACACCGCTCGGCGCGAAGCTGTGCCGGCCTCCGGAAACCGTGCTGGACATCCTTCCGCCGGCGCGGCGCGGCGCGTTCGTACATCAGGACGGCGGGCCGCGGGTCGATGCGCACGGCGAACCCGTGCGCCGGGGCTGAGGCGCGATGACGGCCTGGGT
>CAZHXV010000049.1:0-15007 GCA_964536455.1 uncultured Aquimonas sp. | reverse complement strand
GTTCACGATGTCCGGCGGCAGTGGCGATGCCGATCTGTACGTGAAGGCGGGCAGCGCGCCGACCGATTCGAGCTACGACTGCCGTCCGTACCAATCCGGCAACAACGAAACCTGCACCATCGCTTCGCCGACCGCGACCACGTACCACGTCCGCATCAAGGCCTACTCGGCCTTCTCCGGCGTCAGCATCGTGGGCGACTACGGCACGGCTTCGAGTTGTGGCGGTACGGTGCTGTGCTCCGGCACGGCGGTGGCCCTGCCGTCCACGGCGACAAGCAGCACCACGCAGAACTACACGCTGGTGGTTCCGGCGGGTCAATCCAAGGTGGTGTTCACGATCGCGGGCGGCACCGGCGATGCGGACATGTACGTACGCCGCGGCAGCGCCCCGACGACTTCGACCTACGATTGCCGTCCGTACAACACCGGCAACAGCGAGACCTGCACCTTCAACTCGCCCACTGCCGGTACGTACTACGTCAACGTACGCGCCTACTCCGCGTTCTCCGGGGTGAGCCTGACCGGTACGATCACGCCGTAAGACGCCCGGGACGGCGGCAGTCGCCGCCGTCCCGATTGGGATCATTCGCAAACCCCGGCCATGCGCCGGGGTTTTTTTCGTCGCTCATCCTGGCCGGTGCGGGGGCGCACCCGTCAACGAGCCGGGAATCGGCATGAACAATACGCCACTGGCCAGCGTGGCCACTGCGTCATCGAGCGCTTGCGTGCCAAGATGTCCGCCAGCGGCAGCGTCGCGCCTGGCCGGGATCATGCGGGCAACCAGAGGAGCAAAGCCCATGTCGATCACACCTGCAAACATGAAAGAACGGATGCCCGTCTGGTACATCCCCCACGGTGGCGGCCCTTGTTTTTTCATGGACTGGAACCCGCCGGATACCTGGAACCGCATGGCGGATTTCCTGAAGGACCTGGCCCTGGGCCTGCCGCGCCCGCCCAGGGCCATCGTCATGGTGTCGGCGCATTGGCAGCAGTCGCAGTTGACCGTGACGAGCGCGGCTCAGCCTGAGCTCGTTTACGATTATTACGGGTTTCCGGCCCACACCTACGCGCTGAAGTATCCCGCCGCCGGTGCGCCGGATCTGGCGGATCAAATCGTGAAGACGCTCGCCGCCGCGGGCATCGCCGGCGCTTCGGACGCGCAGCGCGGTTTCGACCACGGCATGTTCATTCCCCTCATGCTGATCTTTCCGCGGGCCGAGGTTCCCGTCGTCCAGCTTTCGCTGCACACCTCGCTGGATCCCGTGCGGCACCTTGCGGCGGGCCGGGCGCTGGCGGCATTGCGCGATCAGGATGTGTTGATCGTCGGCAGCGGCATGAGCTTCCACAACATGCGCGCCTTCGGCAATCCGCAATACGGGCCGATCTCCGATGCCTTCGACGATTGGCTTTCCAGCGCCGTGGAATCCGATCCGGGCGAGCGCGATCGCAGGCTGGCGAACTGGGAACGGGCACCCGGTGCCAGGGATTGCCATCCGCCGCGCGCGGAGGAGCACCTGATACCCCTGATGGTCGTTGCCGGCGCCGCCGGCGAGGATGTCGGCCGCAAGGCATTTTCCGACCGGGTGATGGAAACCACGGTATCGGCGTTCACGTTCGGCTGATACCCACCCAGCCGGCGGCCGGTCAGGCCAAGGGTCGGGTTCGCCGCATCGCATCCGCCAGATCCTGCCTTCCACCGCTTTCCAGCGCGCGGACGGCGCCCTGGAAATCGCGGGCTTCGCGGTTCTGGCTGAGTTTGCGCTTGCCTTCGATGCGGGTCAGTTCCACTTCGATGCCTACGATGTGGGCCAGGAGTTCGGCCAGGTAGTCCGCAGGCGCCTCGCCCATGCGCCAGGGGCTGGGTTGATCGGCTTCGTGCGTCCGGGTGAGGCGGGCGAGGACGCCGCGCAGGAATCTTTCGTCGTCGCGCACGCGGATGCGGCCATGCGCATGGACGACTTCGTAGTTCCAGGTGGGGACGTGCCGATGCGTTTCCAGCTTGCTCGGATACCAGTTGGGCGAGATGTAGCCCTGTGCGCCACGGAACACGGCCAGCACTGGGGCGCCATCGGTTACTTCCTGCCAGACCGTATTGGCACGTGCGACATGCGCCAGCAAGGTGCCCAGCGGCCCTTGGCCGGCATCCAGCAGGAACGGCAGGTGATCGGCTTCCAGGCCTGCTGGGCGTTGCGTGACCAGCATTCCGAAGGGATGTTCGCGCACGATGCGGTGGAGTTCTTCAAGGCGCGATTCGTTGAACGGGGGCGGTGAATACATGGGGCGGGCGCCGGGAATGGATGGGGTGGATGGGATGATGCTCCGGGGTGGCGCCAGTGGCACCGAACGCCGATCTAGCGGCTTGGCGAGCCGCGCAGCCGCGCCAGGATTTCCTCCTTGGCTTCGCGCAGGATGGAATCCCGATCCAGCCCGGCCACGATGCCGGCGACCACGCGCTTGGGGCCGGATTCGCCCCAGCTCTTGCCTTGCGCCAGGTAGTTTTCCGCGGCGCGGCCCACCAGCACGGTGGCGTACCAGGCCAGTGCGCCCTGGGCCGCTGCGGTGAGCGCGGTGGAAAGGCCGGCGCTGGCCAGTTTCAGCGCCGAGGCCACCAGGTGCACACCCCACACCGCGCCCATCAGCGCGGCCAGTTGCCCGGCGATGGTGGCCAGCAGCTTTCCGGCTTCCACGCGCGTCAGCGGCAGGCCGTAGAGGCGCGAGAGGTGCATCACCAGCGCCACGTCCAGCGCGGCGGCGGCGAGCAGGTCGGCGGCGGGCACGGGATTCAGCGCAACCGCTACGCCCTTGCCGATGCAGTAGAGACGGATCACGCGGCCCGCCAGTTCCTGCCGGATGGCGGTGAGGCGCAATCCGATTTCGTCCGCCAGCTTTCCCGCGAACAGCGTCGCGTTCAATGCGGCCAGGGTTTTGCCTTCGGCGTCGAGGATGGCGAGGATGCGGGCGCGCAGGGCGTCGATGTCCGGTGCGCGTTCGCGCAGGGCTTCGGCTTCGCTGCCGTCTTCGTTCACGCGGATGATGCGCTCGGTCGTCGGCTGCGCCATCACTTCCACGATGTTTTCCGCCGCGACCCGTCCGCGCGTGCGTTCGACCAGTTTGCGGCGCAGCGCCTCGCGCTGTTCGCGGGTATAGCGGTCGGCCTTGTTCAGCACCAGCACGATGGGCCGCTGCGTGGCGGCGATCTGTCCCAGGGCATCGGTTTCGATCGAGGTCATGTCGCCATCGACGACGAACAGCACCAGATCCGCGCGGCCGGCGACCTCGAAGGCGAGTTTTTCGCGTTCCTCGCCGGAAAGCTCGTTGATGCCGGGCGTATCGATCAGATGCACGCCGTGGCTGTGCGCCTCGCGCCAGCGACGATGGTCGGCGGCGCCGGTGGTGCCGTGCAGCACGCCAACCTCGAACATGGCTTCGCCGAGCAATGCGTTCAACAGCGAGGATTTTCCGACCGAGACGCGCCCGAACACGGCGATGTGGATGTGGCCGTGTTCGAGCTTGTCCAGCATCAGCTCGATCTGCGCGTAATCGGCGGCGAGCGCATCGCGCACGGAAGACGGAATGGACGCGTCGCGCAGCAGTTCGCGCAGGGAATGCGCGGCACGCACCAGGTGTTCGTCGCCGTCGTGCGGCGCCGGCGACGCACCCTCGCCACGCAGGCGATGTCGGAACCGCCGCCAGCGGGCGCGCAGGCTCATCGGGACGTGAGGAAGCCAGGCGCGCTGCGCGCGCAAGGCGTGAACAGGAGCAACCGCGCTTTCACTGACCTCTCACCTCCCTCACAGGCGGCAATGCCGCCGGCTTACTGCGTAGCGGCGGACGCCGCAAGTTTCAGCGTGGTGGCAACGCCGATCTCGTGCACGATGGTGGAGGCATCGGCCCAGTCGCCGCCGCCGACGTTGAAATCCAGCCGGTTGACGATGGCCTTGCCTTCGAGCGTGGCGTTGTCGCCGTCGCTGTTCCAGGCGAATTCCAGCGTTACGGGCTTGGCGATGCCGCGCAGCGTCAGCGTGCCGTCGGCGGCGAACCTGCCGCCGCCCAGGTCGCGGAACGCGGTGGCGACGTAGCTGGCCTGCGGGGTTTTCGCCGTGTCGAAGAAATCGCTGCCTTGCAGGGTTTCATCGCGCTCGGCGTTGGCGCTGTCGGCGCTGGCCAGCGCGATGGCCACATCGAATCGGCTGCCGGCAAGATCCGCCGGATCGAACGCGATCTTCGGGGTGAAATCCTTGAACTGGCCGGTGAAGCCTTCCCCTTCCGCCATGCCGGAAAAGCCGAGGGTGGACGCGGCCTTGTCCGCGTTCCAGGCGGTCGCGGCGAAGCTTGCGAAGGGCGTGGGGAGCAGCGCGACGCAGAGCGCGGAAGCAAGCGTCTTGTTCATGGCGGAGTTTCCTTGGAGAAGATTCGAGGCGGCGGTTTATCTGGAGGCGATGGGCGGTTTCACAAGCGGCGTGGCGTTCACGCCTGCGGCTTTTCCAGCGCGGCCGGCAGCATCCGCGCCAGGGTGCGATCCTTCTGCACGAGGTGATGCCACAGCGCCGCGCCCGCGTGCGCCAGCACCAGCGCGAGCAATATCCAGATGCCGATTTCGTGGATTTCGTGCGAGAGGCTTTTCAGGTCGGGGTTCGGCGCGGAAAGTTTCGGCACGGGAAACAGGCCGAAGAACCTGAGCACGCGCAGGCCGCTGGCCGAGTCGTACAGCCAGCCGGAGATCGGCATCGCGAACGCCATCGCGTAGATGGCCCAGTGCGTGAGCGCGGCCACGCGATGCTGCCAGGTGGGCGTGCCGGGCACCGGCCTGGGCGTGCCGGCGTAGAGCCGCCACCCAAGGCGCAGCAGCATCAGCGCCAGTACCAGCAAGCCGGTGGATTTGTGCAGGTCGTAAACCCAGAAATACTTGGGGCTGCGCGGCAATTCGCCCATCACCCATCCCACCACGGCCAGGCACAGGATCAGGATGGCGATCGTCCAGTGCAGGGTCTGGCTGGGCCAGCCCCAGCGTTCGTCGGTGTTGCGCAGCGGCATGGCGGTTCCTTGGCGGTGGCGGGGGAGGGGTAAAGCCTAGTCCGGCGGCGTTGGGCCGGACAACGGCTCGGGTGGATTCACTGCGTGGCGCGGGCCCGGACGGCTTCGGCTTCGATGACGAGTTCCACGGTCGCGCCGACCACGCCGGGGTTGTCGTCCATGCCCCAATCGTTGCGGTCGAGCGTGGCCCTGGCGGAGAACCCGGCGGTACGGCGCAGGGTGTAGCGGTTGCGGGCGAGCTTGTTCAGGCTCACTTCCAGCGTCAGCGGTTTGGCAATGCCGCGCAGCGTGAGTTCCCCATGCACTTTCGCGGTGGTGGGCGTGAGCGGCTCGATGCGCGAGGAAACGAAGCGCGCCACCGGATGCTTCTTCGCGTTCAGATAATCGCGCTTGAGGATGCGCTGGTTGAACTTCGCATCGCCCAGATCCAGCGTGGCAAGTTTCACGCTCACGTCGAGTGAGGCGCTGGCCCAATCGTCCGGGTCGAAGACCAGCGTACCCGTGGGCTGGGAGAAGGTGCCGATGACGTTGGAATAGCCGAAATGGTTGCAGGTGAACACGATTCGGCTGTGGATCGGTTCCAGTTCGTAATGATCCGGCTCGGCCAGGGCGGAGGCCGCGGTCAACAACAGCAGCGCGGAAAGGGCGAGGCGGGTGCGATGGAGAAAGGGCTGCATGGCGTCGATCCGGTTCGGGGCGATGCGGCGATGCTACGGCAGCGGGCGTTTCTCCGCGCAATGGGAGCCGCATGGCCCGGCAACAGCATGTCCGAAAACGGCCATTGCGATTCCGCCGCCGCCCTATGATGCAGGCCATGTCCGCGATCCCCGTCAACGCCATGCCACTCGACGAAGCCGCCTGCTACCGTGCGATGGCCTCGCACGATGCGCGCTTTGACGGCAGTTTCTTCACGGCGGTGACCACGACCGGCATCTATTGCCGCCCGATCTGCCGGGTGCGCCTGCCGCGTGCGGCGAACTGCCGCTTCTTCCGTCATGCCGCGCAGGCCGAGGCTGCCGGATTCCGGCCTTGCCTGCGCTGCCGGCCCGAACTGGCGCCACGCGCGCAGCGGTGGTCGAGCGAAGATGCTTCGCAGGCGCTGGCGCTGGCGGCGGCCCGCTTCATCGATACGCCCGATGCCTGGGGCGATGCGGAACCGGGCGTGGCGGCAGTGGCGAGGCGGCTGGGGATCGGCGACCGCCACCTGCGCCGCATCTTCCTGGCGCAGTTCGGCGTGACGCCCTTGCAGTACGTGCAGACGCGGCGGCTGCTCGCCGCCAAGCAGTTGCTGGCCGATACGGCATTGCCGGTGGCCCAGGTGGCGCTGGCCAGCGGCTTTTCCAGCGTGCGCCGTTTCAATGCCGCGTTCCGCGAACACTACGGCCTGAACCCGGGTGCGCTGCGGCGTGGCATTGAGGCTTCGCACGCGGGGGATGCGCCGCTGGAGATTCGGCTCGGGTTGCGTCCGCCGTTCGACGCCGCGGCGCTGCTGGGATTTTTCGCGCAGCGCGCCCTGCCGGGCGTGGAGGCCGTCGATAAGGGGCAATGGCAGGTGGCGCGGACGCTGGCGTTGAAGCATCGCGGCGGATGCGCTGCCGGTTGGGTGCAGGCGTGTTTCGGGCAGGGCACGCATCAGGTGCATGTGCGGATCGCGCCGTCGCTGGCCGGTTGGTTGCCGCAGGTCATCGAGCGGGTGCGTGGCTGGCTCGATCTGGATGCCGATCCCCTGGCGGTCGATGCCGTGCTCGGCGCGGATTTTCCCGATGCCGCTGGCCTGCGCGTGCCCGGTACGCTGGATGGCTTCGAGTTGGCCGTCACCGCGATCCTCGGCCAGCAAATCAGCGTGGCCGCCGCACGTACGCTTGGCGCGCGGCTGGTGCGGGCGTTCGGCGAACCTGTGCAAACGTCGGTCGCGGGGCTGGAACGGCTGTTTCCTTCGCCGCAGGTTTTGCACGAAGCAGGCGAAGACCGGCTCGGCGCGCTGGGCATCGTGCGCCAGCGTCAGGTCGCGATCCGGGCGTTGGCGGGCGAGGCGGTGGCAGGCCGGCTCGATCTGCATCCGGGCGCGGACGTGCCCGCCACGCTTGCGGCATTGATCGCTTTGCCCGGCATCGGTGAATGGACGGCGCAGTACGTCGCCATGCGTGCGCTGCGCTGGCCGGATGCGTTCCCTGCCGGGGATATTGCGCTGCAAAAGGCCATCGCTGCGACGAACGCGCGCGAGGCCGAAACCCGTTCGCAGGCCTGGAGGCCGTGGCGCAGCTATGCGGTGCTGCGTGCCTGGCAGCGCCTGCCTTCCATGCCATCGAGGAAAGCCTCATGAACGCAGCGAACTCTTTTCCGCGCATCCTGCGCATCGATAGCCGCCTGGGCGGCATCACCCTGGCGGCCAGCGATGCGGGCCTGTGCGGGGTGTGGTTCGAGGATCAGAAATATTTTCCCGATCTGCACGACTGGCCCGAAGCCCCGGACGATGCGCTGCTGCGGGAGGCGGAAAGACAGTTGGGTGCGTATTTCGCAGGCGAACGGCACGTGTTCGATCTGCCGCTGGATACCTCGCGCGGTACGCCGTTCCAGCGCGAGGTCTGGGCCGCGCTGTGCAAGGTGAAGTACGGATGCACCATCAGCTACGGCGCGCTTGCCACCGCGCTCGGCCGCCCTTCCGCCGTGCGCGCCGTGGGTGCGGCGGTGGGGCGGAACCCCGTGAGCGTGATCGTGCCCTGCCATCGCGTGCTGGGGTCGGATGGATCGCTCACCGGGTACGCGGGCGGGGTGGGGCGCAAGGTGGCGCTGCTGGAACTGGAAGACGCGGCATCGATCCGGCAGCCTCAGCCCGCTTCCTGATCGCGGTTCTCCAAAGCGAGTTTCGCCAGCGCCAGCAGGCGCTCCTTCGAGGGTGCGGCCAGACGCTGGCGGAAGGACTCCAGCGTGGCATCGCGGTCGATCTGCCCGGTGTGTTCCAGCGTCTGGGCCAGGGCGTGGCCGAGGCTGTCGAAGATCAGGCCGTAGGCCACCGCATGGACGATGCCGCCGCCGAGCGTGCCGGCACCGGGAAAGGCTTTCAGCGCATTGCCGACCACGGCCAGGGTCACCGACATCGTGGTGCGCAGCAGGCCGCCGGCGCGCGCCAGCAGGTCGTCCATGTCCATGTCGCGGGCGGAAAGGCCGTGGATGCCGCACAGTTCGCGCGTCAGCGCGGTGGCCAGCGCGCCCTGGATCACCAGATCGGTACCGGGCGCGACTGCTGCGAGCGCGCCGAGCACGGCACGGCGGGTGAATTTGTCGATGGCGGCCTTGCTGCGGGTTTGCCGCGACTGGCGTTCGGCCTGCGCCAGCCGTTCGTCCACGTGCGAAAGCAATGCTGCCTCGCGGCCCGGTTCCAGCGTTTCCGTGCCGATTGCGGCGATGCGTTGCAGCAGCTTTTGCAGGGCTTCGACCTGCGGTGGAACCTCGCGCAGCACGGTGTCGCGGCGACCATCGGGAAATTCGCGTGTGATTTCTTCCTCATGCCCGGCGCTGGCCGCGACGACGGAAGCATCGAACGGCTTGGCCTGCTTTTTCAGTTGCATCAACAGCGCGTTGCGTTCGTCCGCGTCGTAGCGGTCGCGCTTGTTGAGCACGATCACGACGGGCCGCCCGAAACCGGCCAGCGCGGTCAGTTCGGCCTGCTGGGCGCGGGTAATGTCGGCATCGACGACGTACAGCACCGCATGGCAGCGCGCGGCTTCGGCGCGGGCGATGTCCAGATGCGCCGTGTCGCCGGCTTCCAGGCTGCCGGGTACGTCTGAAAGCTCCAGCGTGCGGCCATCGGGCAAGGTGCCGCGATGACGTTGAACCTGTGTGGTGGTTCCGCCGATCACGCCGATGGCGGGCATCGCTTCGGGCGCGAGCGCGTGCAGGAGACTGCTTTTGCCAGTGGAAATTTGCCCGAACAGGCAGGCCTGCACGGTCTGCGCGGCGCGCCGTCGATCCAGCTCCGCCAGTTCCGCGCGCGCCGCCGTCGCGCCTTCGTCGGTTTCAGGCAGGCGTTCGATGCGGGTCTGGATGGCGTGGCGATCCAGCGCGGCGGCTTTCGGTGCGCGCGGGCGGCTTGGGCGCAGCAGCCGCCATATGCCGTAGCTCGCCGCGATCAGCAGCAGCGCGAACGCCGCCGCGACGCCGTAGCGCACCGCCAGCGGCCAATCCTGCAAGCGCTGCCAGACCGACAGCGCCGCATCGGTGGCGCGCAGCAGCGTCAGCAGCAGCATCGCCGCGCCCACGGCGAGCGCGATGGCGACGAGGTAGCGCAGGGGTTGGCTGGGGCGCGGCATCGCGGCAATGTAGCGCAAGGCGGGAATCGGAAAGGGCGCGCGGATGAACGGCGGGAAATCCGGGGCAACGGGCACATCGGCGCGCAGCCGCCGATTCGGGCGAACGATGTTGGCGTGGGTGGTGCTTGTCTGCTGCGTGCCGGTGCAGGCGCAGGAGCCTGCATCCGGCCCGGAAGAAAAACTCCCCGGCCTGCCGCTGTTCCAGATGCTCGATAGCGGCCATGGCCTGCCGTCGAACCGCACCACGGCGCTGGCGCAGGATCGCGATGGCCTGTTGTGGATCGGCACGCGCGATGGCCTGGCCAGTTACGACGGCGTGGCCTTTCGCATCCATCGCCATGATCCTGCCGATGCGGCCTCGTTGCCCGGCAATAGCGTGCAGGCGCTGCATGTGGATGCGGAAAACCGCCTGTGGGTGGCGGTCGAAGGCGCAGGGCTTTCGATGCTCGATGCGCGGCGCAAGGTATGGCGGCATCTGCGTGCGGATACCGATCCTCGCTTCACGATCGAAGACGTATGGGCGATCGAATCCGGTTCCGATGGCGCGCTCTGGTTCGGCGGCTACGGTTCTGGCCTGTACCGCTTCGATGTGGCGCGCGATGCGCTGGAGCAATTCGGCGGCGAAGCACCCGGAAACGACACACACGTTCTGGCGCTGGCCGCAACGGACGATGGGGGCGTGCTGGTGGGAAGCACAGGGGGCATATTGAAGGCGCGTGCATCGGGCATGGCGCCTGTGGATTTCGACGCGGCGGAATTACGTGGCCAATCGGTGTATTGCATCGACATCGACGCGGCGGGCCGTATCTGGATCGGTGCGGCCAGCGGCTTGTTCAAGGTCGTCGATGGCGCGGTGCGCAGGCTGGCGTTGCCGAAGGGTTCGCTGTCCAGCGGCGTGATGGCGCTGATGCGTTCGCGCGATGGCGCGCATTGGCTCGGAGCGCGCGCCGGGCTGGGGCTGGATGCCGGCCAGGGCTGGCGCGAACTGCGCGGCGCGAGGATTCCGGCGCAAGCCGATGCCGTGCTGGCGATGCTGGAAGATCGCGAGGGCGGCCTGTGGTTCGCAACCCGGCAGGGCGGCCTGGCGCATCTGGCGCCGGATTGGCAGGATTTTTCCGTGCTGGGAATCGCAGGCGAGGGTGGGCTGCGCGGTGTCGCGATCGATCTGGCGCAATCGCCCGATGGCGCATTGTGGATCGCAGGTGGCACCGGCTGGCTGGCGCGAGCGGATGCATTGGGCATGGTGCATGTCGAGGATGCGCAAGGCGAGTTGCCTTCGCGCCTGCGCAGCCTCGTGGCGCTGCCTGATGGCGCGCTGCTGCTTGGTCACATCGAAGGCGTCGTGCGCTATGAACCATCCACGCAGCGGTTTTCTCCATGGCCGCCGCCAGGTAACGCGCCAGTGTCCAGGGGCGGCGTGCAACTGCTGCGTCTTTCCGGTGGCGGATCGGATGCGGAACTGTGGGTTTACGTATATGGCGTCGGGCTGGAGCGCCGCAATCTGCAAGGCGAGTTGCTCGCCGGCTTCGGCGCGGCAGAGGGTCTTGCGAATACGACGGTCGAAAGCATCGCATTGGATTCGCTGGGGGTGCCGTGGCTGGCGACGACGTCCGGTGTGCGGCGCCTGGACACCTCGCACGGGGTATTCGCGAAGGTTTCGGGCATCGCCAAAGGCGCGGCATATGGGCTGGATTTCGCCCCGGATGGCGCGCTGTGGGTGCAGGGTTTCGGTGAGGTCTCGCGTTACCGTCTGGATGGCGCACGCTGGAAGCACGAAGCCACATTCGCCGCGCCCGACGGCCCGCCTGCCGTGGAAGGTGGCGGCCTGATCGTGGATGCGGCGGGGGATGTCTTCGTCACCACGCTGCGCGGCCTGTACCGCTTCCGCCATGCAGATGGCCAGTGGCAGCGCTACGGCCTGCACGATGGCCTGCCTTCGGAGGAGTTCGGGCTGCTGCCGCCGCTGCGCCTGCGCGATGGCGGCATCGCGGCGGTTACGCTGGGCGGCGTGGTGCTGTTCCATCCTTCGCGCCTTTCCGAGCCGTTGCCCACGCCCGCGCTGCGCATCGCACAGGCGAGCGTGCGCCGCGATGGGCGAGCACTGGAGCTGGAGCCGGGCGCACCGCTGCGCCTGCGCCACGATGATCGTGAGCTTTCCATCGTTGCGCGGTTGGCTTCGCTGTCCGATTCCACCTCCAATCGCTATCGCTTCCGTCTGAAAGGCTACGAAACCCAATGGGTGCAGACGGCTTACGACGGCGGGCGCACGTTCTCGCAACTGTCGCCCGGCGCGTATGAGCTCTCCATCGCCGGGGCGAATGCGGCGGGCGTGTGGTCGCCGCCGCTGCGCATCGACGTGGAAGTATCTCCGCCGTGGTGGCGAACGCCGCTGGCGCAGCTTGGGTTCGTAGTGCTGTTCCTGTTGCTGCTGGCGTTGCTGGCGCTGCTGTGGCGGCAGCGCCTTGCGCGCGTCCATCGGTTGGAATTGGTCGAGCGCCAGCGCCAATGGGCCGAGCAGGCATCGCAGGCGAAAAGCGCGTTCCTGGCGACGATGGGCCATGAGATCCGCACCCCGATGACCGGCGTGCTGGGCATGGCCGAACTGATGGCGCGCGAGGGCCTGCCACCGGCGCAACGGCAGCGCGCGCAGGCGATCCTCGATTCGGGCCGGTTGATGTTGCGTCTGCTCGACGATGCGCTGGAACTGGCGCGGATCGAAGCCGGAAAGCTGCGGCTCGCGCGCGAAGCCTTCGCCCCGCGCGCGCTGTTGCAACAGGTGCGGGAACTGCTCGAGCCGCTGGCCCGGCGCAAGGGTCTGGCGTTGCAAGTGGAGATGGGCGACTCATTGCCGCAGGCGCTGATGGGCGATCCGCATCGCATCGCGCAGATTCTGCTGAACCTCGGCAACAACGCGATCAAGTTCACCGGGCAAGGTGAAGTGCGGGTTTTCGCAAGGATGGCCGATGGCGGCATCGAACTGGCCGTGCGCGATACCGGCCCCGGCATGGACGAGGCCACCCGTTCGCGCGTGCTGCACCGCTTCGAGCAGGCCGAGGGGGAAAGCACCGCGCGCCGCCACGGCGGTGCGGGATTGGGCCTTGCGATCTGCGAGGAACTGGCCCGCGCGATGCATGGGCGCATCGGGATCGAAAGCGCGCCGGGACGGGGCAGTACGTTTCGCGTGTGGTTGCCGCTGGAGGCAGCCGAGCATTTGCTGGAGCCTCCTGCCCGAGCTGCCGCAGAAGACGCCGTCGCGGGAAAAAACCTTCTGCTGGTGGAAGACGACGCCACCGCCGCCACGGTGCTCGCCGGGTTGCTGCACTCCCTCGGCCATCGCGTGACCTGCGCACCGCAGGCGCTGGCGGCATTGACCGAACTGGGTGCGGCGCGGTTCGATCTGGCCCTGGTCGATCTGGACTTGCCTGGCATGGATGGCCTGGAACTGGCGCAACTGGCCTGCCACCTGCCCGATGCGCCGCCGCTGGTGGCACTTACTGCCAGCGCCGACCCGGACGCACCGGCACGCACAACGGCGGCTGGCATGGCCGGTTTCGCACGCAAACCGCTGAACGCGGCGGCATTGGCGGAACTAGTGGCGCGATTCGCGCGCTGATCGCAGTAAACTTCGAGGCCGCATCTGCGCCATCCGACAAGACAATCCGCCAACCAATCCCAGGGAGGGAACCCATGTTCGGCAACGACATGAATGCCGCCGGCTTCGCCACGCTGGCACAGCAGTTCTGGCAGGGCTTGCAGCGGATGGCCGCGCGCCCTGCCGCTTCCGCAGGCTGGCCCGGCGCAGGTTTTGCGATGCCGCAGGGCTTCGGTGCCGATCCCTTCGCACTGTTCCGGCAGGCGCACGCCGCACCCGATGTTTTCGCGCCTTTCGCGCAATGGGGCGCTGCGCAGGCGCAGGCCGATCCGTTCGTGCAGATGCGTGCCGGGTTCGAGCAATGGATGGGGCAGGCCGCAAAACTGGCCGAAGGCATGGAGTTCGATGGCGGGCAGGCGCTGCGCGACGTGCTGGGCGTGCCGGGCCTTGGGCCGATGCGCGAGGAACAGGAGCGCTGGCAGGCCATCGCCCGCGCGCGGCTGGAGTTCGATGAAGTGTCGCTGCGCTTTTCGCGGCATTTCCAGGAATTGATGGTCAGGACGCAGCAGCGTTTCCAGCAGGCGCTGGGCGGGCTTTCCGAGTCCGGCAGGAAGCTGGAATCGGCGCGCGCAACGTTCGATCTGTGGGTGGACGCAGGCGAGAACGTCTGGGCCGAACTGGCCATGACCGAGGCCTTCCAGAACGATCTGGGCGATCTCACCAATGCCCAGATGCGCCTGCAAAAAGCGATGCAGGCGCAGATCGACCGCTTCGCCGCCGCCTGCGGCCTGCCCAGCCGGATCGAAGTGGACGCCACCGCACGCAAGGTGGCGGCGCTGGAGCGCGAGGTACGTTCCCTGCGCGAGCAGCTCCAGGCGGGCGAGGCCGCCCGGCGCGAGGCGCAGATGGCGGCCCGATCCGAGCCTACCGCCACCGAACGCGCCGTGGTGGTGCCGTTGCCGGTGGTGTCGCGCCCGCAGCCGGAGGTCGCGACCAGGGCCGCGCCGCGCCGCGCCGCTGCGAGCCGCAAGCCTGCCGGCAAGGCCAGGGACGTCAAGGCATCCACCGAGGCGACGCCTCGCCTCGCCAAGGCATCCATCAAATCCAAATCCGCCAAGCCTGCGGCACGGCGCGAGGCCGAACACGCGGCCACGGTGACGCTGTTTCCCCTGGTGGATGCGCCGCGCGCTTTCGGTCGCAAGCTGAGCGCCGCCAGTGGCGCCAAATCCGATCCGCGCGGCAAGCGCAAGGTGGCCAAATGAACGTGCCCGGCTTCACTCCTTTCGCCACCGCCAATCCCTTCGCCTTCGCGCCGTGGGATGCCGCTGCCGAGGCGATGCGCACCGGCAACAAGCTGGCCGCCGGGTCGCGGGCGCTGCGCAACGTGGGTTCCATCGAGTTCGGCGTCAGCCCCAAGGAACCGGTGTACCGCGATGGCAAGCTCACCCTGTACCGCTACCGGAATCCGAACCGGCGCGAAGGCGCGATCCCGCTGGTGATCGTCTATGCGCTGGTGAATCGCCCTTACATGGTGGATCTGCAGGAGGATCGCTCCCTGGTGCGCGGCCTTCTGGCGCGCGGGGAAGATGTTTACATCGTCGATTGGGGTTATCCCGACCGCAGCGACCGTTACCTTGATCTCACCGATTACGTGGAGCGCTTCATCCACGGCTGCGTGGAATTCATCTGCAAGCAGCACGGGCTTCCGGCGATCAACATGCTGGGCGTGTGCCAGGGCGGCTCGATGTCGCTGTGCTACGCATCCCTGCACCCGGAGCGCGTGCGCAATCTGGTCACGATGGTGACGCCGGTGGATTTCAAGACGCGCGGCAACATGCTCTCGCACTGGATCCAGCGCATCGATGCGGATCTGCTGGTGGATACGCTGGGCAATGTCTCCGGCGACCAGATGAACGCCTGCTACCTGATGCTCAAGCCCTTCCGCTTGAACCTCCAGAAATACGCCGGCTTCACCGACACGCTGGAGGATGGCAAGGCGGTCGAGGATTTCCTGCGCATGGAGAAGTGGATCTTCGATTCGCCCGATCAGGCCGGCGATGCGCTGCGCCAG
>CAZHXV010000048.1:0-15166 GCA_964536455.1 uncultured Aquimonas sp. | reverse complement strand
GGCGGCGGCCGCGAATCCGGCTCGGATGCGTGGAAGGCCTACATGCGCCGCCAGACCAACACGATCAACTATTCCGATGCGCTGCCGCTGGCGCAAGGGATAAAGTTCGACCTGTGACGCCTTTCCTTCTCCCCCGCGGGAGAAGTGAAGATCCCACCGATCAACGCCCCTGGGGAAGCCGCGATGAATCAGCCCGATCCGTTCCGCCGCACCAGCACGCTGGCGATCGTCAGCCTGGCGACCGGCATCCTCAGTTGGTTCGCCCTGCCGCTGATCGGCGCGCTCGCGGCCATCGTCACCGGCCACATGGCGCGTTCGGAAATCCGGCGCGAGGCCGGTCGGGTGGAAGGCGACGGGCTGGCCATCGCCGGCCTGGTGCTGGGCTACGGACAGATCGCCCTGTGCGTGCTGGCGCTGATCGCCATCGTGCTGTTCTTCGGCGGCCTTGCGGCGATCATCGCCATCTTCGGTGCGAATGCGGGCGGATGAGCTACGCCCTGCTCCGGCCGTTGCTGTTCGCCTGTGACGCCGAACGCGCGCACGGCCTGGCGCTGCGTGCGCTGGATGCCGCGCACGCGGTCGGGCTGGCGGGGCTGGCCGGTGGCGCACGCAAGCCCTTGCCGGTGGAAGCCTTCGGCCTGACCTTCCGCAATCCGGTCGGGCTGGCGGCGGGGCTGGACAAGAACGGCGCGCACATCGACGCGCTCGGGAAACTCGGCTTCGGCTTCATCGAGGTAGGCACCGCCACGCCGAAGCCGCAACCGGGCAACCCCAGGCCGCGCCTGTTCCGCGTGCCCGAATGCGAGGCCATCCTCAACCGCATGGGCTTCAACAACGACGGCATCGAGGCCCTGGTACGCAACGTCGAACGCGCGCGCTGGGGCGGCATCGTCGGCATCAACATCGGCAAGAACAAGGACACCCCGAACGAGCGCGCGCTGGAGGACTACCGCTTCTGCCTGGAGCGCGCCTACGCCGTGGCCGGCTACATCGCGGTGAACGTCTCCTCGCCGAATACGAAGGATCTGCGCGCGCTGCAATTCGGCGAACCGCTGAAGCGGCTGGTCGGCGGCCTGCGCGAGACGCAGGAAAAACTCGCCGCCCAACACGGCAGGCGCACCTCGATCCTGCTGAAGATCGCACCGGACATTTCCGAGGCGGAAACCACGGCGCTGGCGCATACGCTGAACGAATTGCGCATCGACGGGGTGATCGCCACCAACACCACCATCGACCACGTCGAACTGGCCAGAACCCGCTACGCCAACGAGGCCGGCGGCGTATCCGGCGCGCCGCTGTATGGCCGCGCCACGCTGGTGCTGCGGCGGCTGCGCGTGCATCTGGATGCCGCCATTCCGATCATCGGCGTCGGCGGCATCTCCAGCGGCGCGGACGCCGTGGCCAAGGTCGCCGCCGGTGCACGCCTGGTGCAGTGCTACACCGGGCTGGTCTATCACGGCCCACGCCTGATCGGCGACTGCATCGACGCCCTGCGCCGCCGCAAGGAGGCCCCAGCCTCCAGACCACCCATCGAATGATCTCCACCCACAATTACCAGATCCGCGAGAATGCCTCGCTCGAAGCCCGCAACGGCTTTCGCGTCGCCGCGCGCGCGGCCTTGCTGGCCGAAGTGCGGCGCGGCGAGGGTGCGGCGGAACTGCTGGCCATGCCGTTCTTCCGCACCGCCCAGTTGCTGGTGCTCGGCGAGGGCAGCAACACCCTGATCGCCGCCGATTGGCCGGGCGTGGTGCTGTGCATCGGCACGCTGGGCCGGCGCGTGTTGCAGGAAGACGGCGAATCGGGCCTGCTGCGGGCCGAAGCGGGCGAACGCTGGGACGACGTGGTGCGCTGGAGCCTGGGCCTGGGCTTCTGCGGCCTGGAAAACCTCAGCCTGATCCCCGGCACCGTGGGTGCCGCACCGATCCAGAACATCGGCGCCTACGGCACGGAAGTGGGCGAATTCATCGAAACCGTCGAAGCCTTCGACTGCCACGCCGGCGGCATCGTGCGGCTATCCCGTGCCGATTGCGCGTTCGGTTATCGCGACAGCGTCTTCAAGCGCGATCCCGCGCGCTATCTGGTGCTGGCCGTGGAACTGCGCCTGCCGCGCAAGCGGCCATTGCGGATCGACTACCCCGGCCTGCCCGAGGAACTGGCCGCGCTCGGCGTGGAAAACCCGCGCGCCTCGCACGTGGCCGAGGCGGTATCGCGGCTACGCACCCGCAAGCTGCCGAACCCGGAGATCGAGCCCAACGTCGGCAGTTTCTTCCGCAACCCCACGCTCGCTGCCGATGCGGCGGAAGCGCTGGCCGAGGCGCATCCGGGCCTGCCGGTGTTTCCCGCCTGGGAAGCCGGGTTCCGCAAGATTTCCGCCGCCTGGCTGATCGAACAGGCCGGCTGGAAGGGCCATCGCGATGGCGATGCGGGCGTCAGCGACATGCATGCGCTGGTGCTGGTGAACCGTGGCCGCGCCAGCGGCGCGCAACTGCTCGATCTGGCCCGCCGCATCGCATCTTCCGTGCGTGAGCGCTTCGGCGTGGCACTGGAACCGGAAGCACGCATCGTCGGCGCGGAGTTCTGAATTCCATGTCCAGCGATGCCCCCGTTCCTTCGCCGCGCACGCTGCGGCGCGCCGTGCTGCTGATGCTGGTCAGCACGCTCATGTTCGGCAGCATGGCGGTGGCGATCCGCTACGCCTCCGCGCAACTGCACGCCTTCGAGATCGCCTTCTTCCGCAACCTGTTCGGCTTCGTGTTCGCGCTGCCGCTGCTGTTCCGGCACGGGCCCGGCCTTTTGAAGACCTCGAAACTCTCGCTGTACTTCGCGCGCTGCCTGATGGGCATCGTCTCGATGCTGTGCGGCTTCTGGGCCATCGTGCACCTGCCGCTGGCGCAGGCGGTGTCCATTTCCTATTCCACGCCGCTGTTCGTCACCATCGGCGCGGTGCTGGTGCTGGGCGAAGTGGTGCGAATCCGGCGCTGGACGGCGGTGATCGCAGGCTTCCTCGGCGTGCTGGTGATCGTGCGCCCCGGCGCGGAAGGTTTCAGCTTCGCCGCGCTGGTGGCCCTGGCCGCCGCCGCGCTTTCGGCCTGCGTGGCGATCAGCATCAAGTTCCTCTCGCGCACCGAGAAACCCGATTCCATCGTGCTCTACACCACCTTGCTGTGGGTGCCGATGTCGCTCCTGCCTGCATTGTGGGTGTGGATCTGGCCGACCGGAATCACCTGGCTGTGGATCGTGCTGGCCGGCTTCTTCGGCACCGCCGGCCACATGGTCTGGACGCGCGCGCTGAAACTCGCGGACGCCTCGCTGCTGACGCCGATCAGCTTCTTCCAGGTGGTGGTGGTGGCGATCTACGGCTGGGCCTTGTTCGGCGAATCGCTCGACCGCTACACCATCATCGGCGCGGGCATCGTGTTCGCATCCAACGCCTACATCGCCTACCGCGAAGCCGTGCTCGCCCGCCGGGCCGTCACCGACCGGGAAATCGGCGCGGAAATCCTGCCGCGTTAGGCCAAAGCAAAAGATGAGCGGCTATCGTCCCGACATAGATGGCCTGCGTTGCGTGGCCGTGGTGCTGGTTCTCCTGTTCCATCTGAACCTCCCCTTCATGGAGGGCGGGTTCATCGGCGTGGATGTCTTCTTCGTGATTTCCGGGTACCTCATTACCGGAAACATCCTGCGCGCAGGCGACAACTTCCGCTGGGGCGATTTCCTGGCGCGCCGTATCCGGCGGCTGATGCCGGCGATGTGGGCCACGGTGGCGGTGACGGTACTGGCCTCGGCCTGGGTCATGCAGGCCGACGCGGCGCGCGAGGCGAGCCGCTCCGCGCTGGCTGCGGTGTTCAGCGTATCCAACGTGTTTTTCTGGATGCAGTCCGGATACTGGGACACGGGCGCGGCGCTCAAACCGCTGCTGCACACCTGGTCTTTGGGAGTGGAGGAGCAGTTCTACCTCGTCTGGCCGTTGCTGCTGATCGCACGGCGCGGGATCGGTGCGCGCCACATCGCCGCGCTGCTGTTCGCCCTGGCCGTTCTTGGAACGGCCGCATCCGAATGGGCGGTGCGCGAAACACCGTCAACTGCGTTCTTCTGGATGCCTTTCCGGGTACAGGAATTCGCCTTCGGTGGCGCACTGGCCGCGACGCTGCCGACCCAACGCCTGAACCTGACGCGGCTGGGAAACGAGATCGGCGTGCTGATGGGGCTGGCGCTGATCGTCGGATCGGCGATCGTCATGGACGAGACGCGGCAGGCACCCGGCCTGTGGGCACTGCCCGCCTGCATTGGCGCCATGCTGGTGATCGCCTGCGGGCCACGCGCAGCGCACGCTGGCTGCTGGAGAACCCCGCAAGCGCATATCTGGGCAAGATCAGCTACAGCCTGTATCTGGCGCATTGGCCGCTGGTCAGCCTGTACGCGTATCGCAACGGACCGGTGCTGACGCTACCCGAACAGGCCATGCTGGGGTCGATGATGCTGGCCGCCGGCGTGGTTCTGCACCACCTGGTCGAAGCGCGCTTCCGTCATCGACGCCCCGCTCGCCCGGTACTGGGCTACGCGCTGGCGGCGGGCCTGATGGTGCTGGTTCCTCTGGGCGCGATGCAGTTGGCGATCCCCTGGCGTACCGGGCAGAACACCCGAACGCTGGCGCAGGCGGTGGAGACGGCGCTGAGCCTCAGCCGGGACGAGGCGCTGGCTGAGCGATTCGCACCGGCCAAGGCATGTCGGCCGGGTTGCGCGGAGCCGCAGCCTGGCCTCTTCAATGTCCTCATCATTGGCAACAGCCACGGCACCGATGGCTTCAATGCACTTGCGGCCGTGTATCCGCAGGCACACCTGATCCCGTCCTGGCGCGCCTCCTGCATGTACATGGTTGGCGCAGGTTCGTGGTTCGCGGAACACGCCAGCCAGGTCGATGCCCAAACCCGCCAGACATGCACGGAAGCGGTCGAGCGTACCTACGCGGATCACGCGCGCTTGGGGGCCATGGATCTGATCGTTTTCAGTTACCAATCCAACCCGAACTACCCACCCCTGCTCGACGAGACGCTGGGCTATCTGCGAAGCATCACGGCGGCTCCGATCCTGGTTTTCGGCAATGCGCCTGCCTTCACGCAGCCACTACCCGACATCGTCTACGCGCTGGGTTTGTCGCCTGCCGACAGGGTGCCGGAAGATCGGGTGAGTACCGGTACCTGGGCTGCGGATGCGCCCACCGAGGCCATCGCACGCCGGCATGGCGCCGGGTTCGTTTCTCGGCTCGACTACCTTTGTCCGGAACGGCACTGCCGCGCTTTCACGGCGGATGGTTCCCGCCTCATCACTTACGACCAGCACCACCTGAGTCTGGCGGCGGCGCGTGAATTCGGGCTGGCGCAAGCCGACGCGATCCGCGCAGAGGTTGCACGCCAGTTCGCTGTGCATGAGGGTGACGGAGATGCTGAACCTGGCGCGAGATAGGCCATCCGGGCACTGATCGGCTCGCCGATCGTTTTCCCGGAGTGCGCCTGCCTGGAGGTGAAGGTTCTCCTCGTACGGTGGTTTGGGAGGAACCGAATGGCCTGTCTCCACCCGATTGAACCAAAACCGCTCTGACGCGCAATGGCCGCGGCTAGAATGGCCGCATGTCCAAGCCCCGCCCTTCGTTCCAGCGTTATTTCCTATCCGGGTTGCTCACCCTGCTGCCGCTGCTGCTGACGCTGTTCGTCATGGGCTTCGTGTTCCGTTTCCTGTCGGAACTGGGCCGGCCCATCGTCGCGCCCATCCTCTCGCAACTGGCGGCGATCTATCCGGCGCTGGAATGGATCGGGGCATCGTGGGTGGAAACCACGCTCGGCGTGGTGGCCACGGTGGCGCTGGTGTTCTGGGTCGGCGTGCTGGCGCATCGGGTGATCGGGCAGCGCCTGCTGCGCTGGTTCGAGGCCTTGATGCAGCGCGTCCCGTTCGCCAGCCAGATCTACGGCGGCGTGCGCAAGCTGATCGACATCCTGCAAACCCGGCCCGAAGGCGTGCACCGCGTGGTGCTGATCGATTTCCCGCACAAGGAAATGAAGGCGATCGGTTTCGTCACGCGCGTGCTGCGCGAGGAAGGCACGGATCGCGAACTGGCCGCCGTCTATGTGCCGACCACGCCGAACCCGACCTCCGGCTATCTGGAAGTGGTGCCGGTGGAAAGGCTCACTCCGACCGACTGGAGCGTGGACCAGGCGATGAGTTTCATCATTTCCGGCGGTGCGGTCAGCCCCGAGAGGATTCCGTTCGACAAACCGCCATCCTCGAACGCGCCCGCCGCGTGACGGCGGCGGCGTCCGGTTTGTATCCTTACCCGCCACCCCTTCCCGCAGGAACGCGCGATGCGCCGCAGAATCGTCGCAGGCAACTGGAAACTCAACGGCGACCGCGCCTTCTCCCATGCGCTGATTGACGCGCTTCAGGCCGCACCGGCGACCGCCGGCGTGGAACTGATCGTACTGCCGCCGCTGCCCTACCTGGCCGAGCTTTCCAGCCGCCACGCCGCCACGGAGCTGGCCTTCGGCGCACAGGACGTGAGCGCCCACGCCAAGGGTGCCTATACCGGTGAAGTATCGGCGGCGATGCTGCGCGAAGCCGGCGCGGCCTACGTGCTGGCAGGCCACTCGGAACGGCGCGAATACCACGCCGAGACCAGCGAACTGGTGGCCCGCAAGTTCGCCGCCGCCGCCGATGCGGGGCTGGTGCCGATCCTGTGCGTGGGAGAAACCCTGCAACAGCGGCAGGCCGGCGCGATGGAAGCCACGATCCGCGCCCAGCTCGCGCCGGTGCTGGCGCTCGGCGCGGAAACGCTGGCGCGCGGCCTGATCGCCTACGAGCCGGTCTGGGCGATCGGTACCGGCCAAACCGCATCGCCTGAACAGGCTCAGGAAGTCCACGCGCTGATTCGTGGCGCGGTGGCCGCGCTGGATGCTAGAATCGCCGGCTCGCTGCCGATCCTGTACGGCGGCAGCGTGAAGCCCGCCAATGCCGCCGAACTGTTTTCCCAAGGCGACATCGACGGCGGATTGATCGGGGGCGCGTCCCTCGTTGCCGACGATTTCCTGGCCATCGCCGCAGCCGCGGCGCGGTGAGACCCACATGATCTACACGCTGCTCAATGTCATTTACGTCCTGGTCGCCATTGCGATCATCGCCCTGATCCTGCTGCAACGCGGTGCCGGCGCTGCCGCCGGTTCCGGCTTCGGGGGCGGCGCCTCCGCCACCGTCTTCGGTGCGCGCGGCTCGGCCAACTTCCTTTCCAAGAGCACCGCCATCCTCTCCGGCGTGTTCTTCGCGATGAGCCTGGGCATGGCCATCTACCTGCACAAGACCACCAGCGGTGCGGACGGCAGCGATCTGGGCGTGATGGGGGCGGTCGCACCGGCCGCCCAGGCCCCCGCCGCCGAAATTCCGTTCGTCGTGCCGAGCGATGAAGTCCCCGCCGCTCCGGCCAGCGAGGCTCCGGCATCCGACGCGCCTTCGGAAACCGCCGCGCCCGCGGACGCACCGGAAGCCCAGCCCGAAGGCTGAAGCCAGGCCGGGAACCCTAGCGACAAGCCGTGCGAAAGGATAGAATGCGCGGCTCCGCGAACGAGTCCGAAGCGTGCGTCGCACGTCCGGATCTGCGATGCGGAACACCAGCCCAGGTGGCGGAATTGGTAGACGCACTACCTTGAGGTGGTAGCGCCGACAGGCGTGGGGGTTCGAGTCCCCCCTTGGGCACCAAACACACGAAAACCCCGCTCGCACGAGCGGGGTTTTCTGCTATCTGGCCTGCGCTTGCCCCTGCGAACGCCCATCATGACGCCCACCACCGCCACGCTCGTCACCTTCGCCCTGCTCACCGCCAGCAACGTCTTCATGACCTTCGCCTGGTACGGCCATCTGCGCGGGCTTTCCTCGCAGGCGTGGTACGTCGCGGCATTGGCGAGCTGGGGCATCGCGCTGTTCGAGTACCTGCTGCAAGTGCCCGCCAATCGCATCGGCTACACCCAGGCGCAACTTTCGCTCGGGCAGCTCAAGATCGCGCAGGAAGTCATCACCCTCGTCGTGTTCGTGCCGTTCGCCATGCTTTTCATGAAGCAGCCGTTCCGGCTCGACTACCTGTGGGCCGCGCTGTGCCTGGTCGGCGCAGTGTATTTCGTGTTCCGGGCCGGGTGAATCCCCGTAGCGCCGCGCAAGCTCGGGCTACTTCACGGGGCCGAGCAGCTCCCGCGTCAGCGCGTACAGAATCCGCCGATCCTCCTCGTCCAGCGGATAATCGCCCTCAGTGCCGCGAAAACGCCGGTGGAAGGCGCGCAGCGTGGCCTCCGGATCGTCCAGCGCATAACCGAATGCAGCCAGCGCCAGCCACGGGTCGAAGCCTTCGGGCGCGGCGGCGACTGAATCATCCGGCCAGACGCCGAAACCTGCCTGCGCCAGGCGCCTCCACGGAAAGCGCGCATTCGGATCGCGCTTGCGGGTCGGGGCCAGATCGTAGTGCGCGATGATCTGGCGGCGCGGGATGTACAATCGCGTACATAGATCGTCGAGCAGCCTCAACAACGCCGCAATCTGCGGATCGGGAAAATCCGCGCCGCCGTCGTTGTCCAGTTCGATGCCGATGGAGGCCGAGTTCACATCGGCGATCGTGCCCCAGCGTCCGCCGCCGGCGTGCCAGGCGCGCTGTTCGTCGCCGACGAGCTGATGGATCGAACCATCGCGCCCCACCAGGTAATGCGCGCTCACCGGGCCGCCGCTGTTGGCGGTTTTCAGTGTACGCAGGCTCTGCCGCACGGATTCCTGCTCGGTGGCGTGCAGCACGATCAATACCGCGCGGCGCGGCTCGAAGTTGGGCGAAGGCGACCAGCGCGCCAGCGGGCTGCGCACGGTGTCGGCGCAGGCGGCAAGCAGCATCGAAAACGCGAATATCGCCAGCGTGCGCGCCATCATTCTTCAGATTCCTGCGTTGGCCCCAGGATTTCCCCGGCGGGCAAATCCCCGCTTGCATCCGCCTCGTCCGGTGGCACCCACGCCGGCTTGAAGGCGATGGCCGAGGATTCGGGCAAGCCCACGCGCCATTCCTCCAGTTGCGCGCCGATGGCTTCCCCCGCCGCCCATTGCGGTTCGGAAGGATCGTAACCCTCGTCCTTCTCGCGCTGCGCGATCTGGCGGCGGGCGGAGAGCCAGGCGCTGCGGAAATTGCGGCTGGCGTTGAGGCCATCGACGAGGAAGGCGCGCCCGAACCAGGTGATGGCCGAGGCGCTGCCGCAGCCGAACGAGGTGCGATCGTGCCGCGCCGCTGTGACCACGAGCGTGCGCGGATCGCGCAAGGCGTTGACGAAGCCGCCCGAATAGCAGGCCGAAACGACGATCACGCGCCAGCGGATGCCGGCATCGTCGAACGCGGCGCGCAGCCGGCCCGGCGTGAGTTGATCCAGCGGCAACGGCGGTTGGTTGACGTACAGCTCGTGATCGGCGCTGCCGTGGCTGGTAAGGTACAGGAACAGGATGTCCTCCTCCAGGTTCATGCGTTGCGCCACGCCCGCCAGCGCGCGTTCGAGATTGGTGGCGGTGGCCAGCGGCCATTTTCCGGCGGTGGCGGCGTTGTTGAGCAGCGATACCTGGCGTCCGCCCGCATCGAGCCGGTGCGTGGCCAGTTCGCGCAGGAATTCCACCTCGTTGCGGAACACGTTTTCCTCGCCGTCGCCGCCGAAACCGACGACGAACAGGTCCGTCACGCCGGGCCGCTGCGGCGCCATCGCGTCCAACTGCATCTGAAGCAATCCGGGCTGCGCGTAGAGTGTGGTTTCCGGCTCGGCAAGCCACGCGGATTCGTCTTCCTCCTCGTCGTAGTACGCCTCATCGTCCTCCTGCGAGGCCCAGTAGGCGGGCCAGTCGGTGACGATGACATCGTCCGGCGAGGCGATCAGCCACGGCACGGATACCAGAACGCAGGAAAGCGCCGCCGCACCGAGCGCACGCCCAAAACGATGCCCGGCGAGGAATACCGCCAGCCGCAGGAAGATCGCCGCGCACCAGAGCAACCACACCAGTTGCAAGGCGAAATGCTCCGCCCACTCCGGCCACCACCACGCGAACGCGCCATACAGCGCCGAAGGCAGCAGCGCAGAAGCCGCCAGCCACGCGGTTGCAGCCATCCACAGCGCCTTGCGACGGGTCAGCGCCACCAATACGAAGGCCGCAAGCAAGGTGAGCGCGAAGTCGATCAGGAAGGTTTGCGCACCACCGGGATCGAACGTGCGCGGCGCTTCGGCGAGCACCCATTCCACCGGCAGCAGCAGCCACCAGGCAACGAAGGCGAACGCCAGCGCCGGCCACGGCGAAACGTGCTTTGGCGCGGCACGCGGAGCGAGCAGCAGCGAAAGCCGTACGCCATCGCGCAGCAGCGGCCAGAACGAACTCATGTTGCCGATTCGAGTATTTCCGGATCCAGATCGGCGAAGCTGGCGACGCGGCGATGCCCGTGTGTCGCTTCCCCGGTGCGCGGCTGCGGATAATCCTCGGGGCGATCCAGCAGCACCGTTTCCAATCCGGCCTGCCGCGCGGCGTCCAGTTCCTCCACCACATCGGAAAGGAACACGATGTCCGAAGGCTCGCGCCCGATGGCCTGCGCGATCCGCGCATAGCTTTGCGCCTCGCGCTTGCCGCCGATTTCCGTATCGAAATGGCCGGACAGGAGCGGCGCCAGATCGCCCGCATCGCTGTGGCCGAACAGCAGCTTCTGCGCCGCGATGGAGCCGGAGGAATAGACGTGGATCTCGTGTCCTGCCGCCTTCCACTTCGCCAGCGCCGGGGCGGTATCCGGATACACATGGCCGGTGTACGCGCCCTGCCGGTAGCCGGCGTCCCAGATCATGCCTTGCAGCGCCTTCAGCGCGGTGTGCTTGCGGTCGGCGTCGATCCAGCCTTGCAGAACTTCGATCAACACATCGTCCTTGCAGACCCCGCCCGCGTCGATGGCCGCGACATCGAGCCAGCGCCGCACCTCCTCATCCCCGCTGCGGCGCGCGACGAAGCCCGGCAGCGCGGCGCGCGCATAGGGAAACAACACGTCCTTGACGAACGCGATGGAACTGGTGGTGCCTTCGATGTCGGTGAGGATGGCCTTCATGCGGATCAGGCGGCCAGCGCCACATCGAACCGCGGAAAGCGCTGCGCGATGTCGCTGCCGGTGAAATGGCCGACCCAGCCGTCCGGCTCGGTGAAGAAACGGATCGCCACGAAGAAGGGCTCCGGCCCCATGTCGAACCAGTGCGTGGTGCCGTCCGGCACGCCGATCAGATCGCCCTGTTCGCAGAGGATTTCATAGACCTTCTCGCCGACGTGCAGCGTGAACAGGCCGGCCCCCGCAACGAAGAAACGCACCTCGTCTTCCTTGTGGAAGTGTTCTTCCAGGAACTTGGCGCGCATTGCCTCGCGGTTCGGGTTATCCGGCGCGATGCTGACCACATCGACGGTCTTGAAGCCGTTTTCCGCGACCAGCCGGTCGATGTCCGCGCGATAGGCGGCAAACACGTCCTCGCTCGATGCGCCGGGCGCCACCGGCTGGTTCGCTTCCCATTGCTCGAAGCGCACGCCGATCCCGCCGAGCTTTTCGGCGATGGCGGCATGCGATTCGCTGGCGAACAGCGGTGCGGTGGAATCGGCGTCGGAAAAGATGCGCAGGCGGCTCATGGGTTCAATCTCCTCAGGTTCAGCAGATCAAGCTCACAGGCGAGCAGGAACTCGAAGGCCTCCAGATGGCGACGCGCCTCGGCCATGCCAAGGCCCCAGGCGTACAGGCCGTGGCCTTCGATCAAGTAGCCCCACAACGGACCTGCGTCCAGCAGCTTTTCCACGCGCGCAGCCAGTTCGGGGATGTCCTGGGTGTTGCGCAGCACGGGAAGATCGACTGCGATCTCGTGCGTCTCGTTGCCGCGAAAGGCCTTCAGCAGTTCGTAGCCTTCCAGCCGCACGAAGCCCTGTCCAGCGTACAGGCGCGAGGACACGGTTTGGATGCGCGAATGGGTGTGCAGCACGCAGCCAATTTCCGGGAAGCGGCGATACAACTGCGTGTGCAACAAGGTTTCCGCCGACGGGCGCCTGTCGGTGGTAACGGGTTTCCCGTCGAAATCCACGACGAGGAAATCGTCCTCGACCAGCTTGCCCTTGTCGCGGCCGGACACCGTCAGCACGGCATGGGCGTCGTCGAGCCGCATCGAGAAGTTGCTGCTGGTCGCAGGCGTCCAGCCGAACGCAGCCAGTTCACGGGTGCTGGCGATCAGCTGATGGATGCGATCGAGCTGCGCTGCGCGATCGAACGGGGGCGTGTCGGAGTTCCTATGCATCCGCAAATTCTAACGGCGAATGCCGCGCGGAGCGAAAAATGCGGAGACTTCCGACATTCCCGCTTCGATCAGCAGCATGACACATTGGAATAGACGGCATCTATGGCCAGAAACGCCCTCACGCCCTACTCGAAATCATCCGCAAAAATTTCTGGCGGGAGACTGGCAGCTTCGTTCAGCTTAAGCACACCGATGCGATAGCCGCCCGAAAATCCCACGTTGCCGGACACACGTAAACTGCCATCAGGGCCTTCTCCGAGCGCAACCGAATGATCCTGATAGTCGTCGGACGATCCGCCCCGGTATCGGTGCGACCATCGTTCGACGCCACCTGTGTCGTACCGCACGGTGAAAAAGTCGCTCAATCCATCCCCGCCGCGGGAACTTCCCGTTGCCACGACATCGCCATTCGTCGCAACGATGACAGCCGCAACACCGCTTGGGATGCCGACTTCGCCAAAGCGGCTCGCCCAAAGCTGCGATCCATCCAATGACGCATATTTCAAAATTTCATCTTCATGCAAACCGTAATACCCATGCCCTACAACCACGGCGCTCCCTTTCATATCGACGGCAAGGCCAACAGCCTCTGCGCCCTTTCCATCCGCACCAGCGTAATGACCTTCCCAGATCGTCCCGCCATCGACAGCGGCATACTTGAAAGTAACCAATTCCATGAACCAGTTATCGCCATCCGTACCAAACGACGACCCCGTCACCAGCACATCTCCTTTCTCATCTACGGCCACAGCCACTGGAACATCTTCACCATTTCCCGTGCCGTTGTAGCGATTGACCCACAGTTGCTCACCATCGACAGCCGCATACTTTACGGTAACGTAATCAGTCCGCGATTCACTATCCCACGGAGATACCCCAATCACTACGACATTGCCGACCGAATCCACTGCAATCGCCACTGGCGCTCCGCCAAAATCGGACGAATGGCTCATCCAAAGCGGCGACCCATCGACAGACGAATACTTGAAAGTATCGACACCGCTCTTACCACCCACATCGCCCCAAGCTCCCGTCACGATCACATCGCCATTTGCATCAGCCGCAATGGCCGAAATGTAATCACGCCCCAAGCCGTCGCCATATGGAGCCATCCAAATCAGCGCACCATCGCCGCCCGAATACAGCGCCACGACAGATTCACCATTAAAATATCCAAAAATCGCCACATCGCCATTCGGGGTCAAGACCATGCCACAAGGATCACTGTCGCGCCCATAAATAGAACCGTGAGCAATATCCCACAGGAGCACGCCATCCCCGTCTGTTTTCCGAACATGTACATTGTCACTATTCCCATCGTGACTATGGCCCGCTACGTAGGCATTGCCTGAAGCATCGACCTCCATCGCGCCGCAAGTATTGCCCATAAATTGCCTCCCTCCATCCAACACGCCTTCGTCCGCGAACCACACCACTTCCCCGGAATCCCCCGACAGGCGCAACACGCCGAAATCCTCGTTCTTCGAAGCATCCGTCACTCCCGCGACGCGGATATCTCCATTTGCATCCACGGCTACGGCACTGGCATCATCTCTACTATTGCCGGGACTGGTGTAACGACTCAGCCAGATCGGCTCGCCATCAACGGATGCATATTTCAGCGTGATGAAGTCGCTTCCCGAGCCGCCCTGGTAATTCGCGGATCCCGTCACCACCACGCCATCATCAGCCAATGCAATGCCATTGGCCCTGTCCGTGCCAAAGTATGGCGCGTTGTAACGACGCTCCCACAGTTGCACGCCGTCAGCGGCCGCATACTTCACGGTTGCATAATCCCAAAGCGTCATGCTCTCCGTTGACCCTAGCGTGGAGCCGGTCACCACCACGTCGCCATTCGGCTCAACAACCAGCGCACTGGCTTCATCATCACGGTTCCCCGGCCCGTTGTAGCGGCTTGCCCAAATCCGCTTTCCATCGGCGCCCGAAAACTTGATCGTCATGTAATCGGTGTGTCCGGAACCATCCAACTGGGGCACCACCCCCGTCACCACTACATCGCCATTCGCATCCATTGCCAGCGCGGTTGTACCGACGGCATCTTCTTCGCTGGTCGCCCACAACAACGCACCGTCAGCGGATGCGTATTTGAGCGTGGCCGAACAGGCCACCACCACATCGTCCTTGGAATCCACAGCCACGGCTACAGCCATGTCGATGCTGTCATAGGAACGGGTGTAACGGCTCAGCCAAAGCTGTTCACCATCGGCGGATGCATATTTGATCGTGACGCAATCATCGCCGGTTTCAGCGCCACGCGCAGTCCCCGTCACCACCACGTCGCCATTGGAATCCACGGCCACGCCGCTGATCCTGTCAGGATAGAGCCCCGGACTGCCGTACCAATTCGCCCAGAGGCGCGATCCATCGGCGGACGAATATTTGACCGTGTAATAATCCGATGCCGTATCGCCGCCGCCCGCACCCAAAGCGGCTCCAATCACAACCACACCGCCGTCGGGCGTCAGCGCCAATTTTCGCCCCACCACCGCATCTCCGGCCCCGGTATTTTCCGTGACGCTCCACAGCCGCTTTCCATCCGGATCGAATTTCTGCGTAAGCCAGTCGCTTCTGTTGCCGCTTATCGCGTAGTTGCCGGTGACATAGGTATTGCCTTCCTCATCCACCACCATGTCTTTCAGGCTTGCCGGGAAGTCGCCCCGCCCTCCTTCCGATATGTACACCCAATCCTGCATGGGCAGGGCAGCCCGAATCGCCCCGGGAAGAAGCGCCAGAATGGAAAGCAGAAAAATTCGGCGAACACTCACGTCAACACCTCGTATGGCCGCGACATCCTCGGCCGG
>CAZHXV010000047.1:8484-15388 GCA_964536455.1 uncultured Aquimonas sp. | reverse complement strand
GCCGTGCGCGATGCGGAGGGCTACACCTTCATCCTGGGCCGCACGGACGATGTGATCAACGTCGCCGGCCATCGCCTCGGTACGCGCGAGATCGAGGAATCGGTATCGTCCACGCCCGCCGTGGCCGAAGCCGCCGTGGTCGGCGTGCACGATGAACTCAAGGGCCAGGTGCCCGTCGTTTTCGCCACGCTGAAACAGGCCGGGGCCGCGCCGGTCGAATCGGCGCAGCAGATGCAGCAGCGTATCCTCGATCAGCTCGGCGGCATCGCCAGGCCCGCGCGCATCTATGTGGTCGGCGCGTTGCCCAAGACGCGCTCCGGCAAGCTCCTGCGGCGTTCCTTGCAGGCGCTTGCCGAACAACGCGACCCGGGCGATCTGTCCACGCTGGATGATCCGAACGCGCTGGAGGAGATCCGCCGTGCCTTGGCGCGCGGGCCGGATCTTGGACGTTGAGATCGGAAGGCCGGCCTGGTTTTCCTTCTTCCCGCCGCAAGGCGGAGAAGGCGAAAATGCAGACACCATGACCGCGTCGTTTCCCTACCGTCTTGCCGCCGCCCTCGGCGCATTGTTCTGCACCCTCGCCGTGGGCCTTGGCGCTTACGCATCGCATGGCGCCGAAGGCCTGGCGCAATCGCGGCTGCAAACCGCTTCGCTGTACCTGTTCCTGCATGGTCTGGCGCTGGGGGTTTTTGCGCTGCGTCATCGTGGCCCGTGGTTTGCGCTGGCATTCGCCTGCTGGGTGGCGGGATGTTTCATGTTCTGCGGCAGCCTCGTTGCAGCCGTGTTGTGGCAGGTGCCTGCGGCGGCTGCGCCGTTCGGTGGGGTCGCTTTCATGCTGGGCTGGCTGCTTCTGGGAGCTGCGGCACTGCGCGAAAAGTAAGCGTGTCGTGCTGCATCGCAGCATCCAACTCTCGGAAAACCAAAGGGAAAAGCCCACTTCCCTTCGATACGCCGCAGTACGCATAATCGGCAAACCACCGAGGAGGAATCCGCAATGAAACAAGTCGCAAAGAGCGCCCCGCTGCGCGCCGCGTTGGCGTTCTCGATCATGTTCGCGCTGGGCCAATCCGCCGCGCAGGCTGCCGCCATCCAGGGGCCAGGGCTGTCGCAGCCAGGTTACATCTCCTACGACCACGAAGGCGTGCCCACCGTGGTCGGCGCGACCGACGAGGACGCGGCGTGGCTGATGGGCTATGCCCATGCCCGGAACCGATTCTTCCAGATGGATACGCTCCGCCGCGGCGCCAGCGGCACCGTGGCCGAACTCGTCGGTTCGGCGGGGCTGGCGCAGGACATCCAGGTGCGTACGCTCGGCCTGCGCCGTGCCGCATGGGAAAGCTGGGCGCATGCAACCCCGCTGTTGAAGGCGCAATTGACCGCTTATGCCAACGGCGTCAACGCCTGGCTCGCGGCCAATCCGCTGCCGGTGGAATACGGTGCGCTGGAACTGACGAAGGCCGCGCCATGGACGCCGGTGGATTCCATGGTGGTCGGCAAGCTGCTCGCCTACCAGCTCTCCTTCGATCTTGAGATCGACTACACCATCCGCCTCGGTGCGTACCAGCAGGCCGGCCAGGTCGCCGGCTTCAGCGGCAATGCGCTGTATTTCGTCGATACGCATCGCTCCGCGCCGCCGGACGGCCGCATCTCGATCCCCGATTTCCTTGCTTCGGCGACATCCTCGGGCACGCAGGCGGCGGGTTCTTCCACGCCCAAGCCGGCCACCGTCGCCACGCCGCCGGTGCCGATGCTCGATCCGGCACTGGTGGATCTGGCGAAGGATTACCGCGATGCCATCGCCGACAATCCGATCATCGCCCCGCACCTGAAGCGCCGCGAGGATCGCGCCGGCAGCAACTGGTGGATCGTCGGCGGCGAACACACCGCCTCCGGCCGCCCGATCCTGGCGAACGATCCGCATCTGTCGCTTTCCACGCCAATGCTGTTCCAGGAAGGCCATGTCATCTCCAACGATCCGCGCTATCCGCACCCGATGAACTCGGTCGGCTCGATCGCGCCGGGTACGCCGTGGCCGATCCTGGGCTGCGCCACGGAGTTCTGCTGGGGCCTGACCACCAACTCGCTGGACGTGACCGACACCTACCAGGAGCAGTTCGTCCTCAACACCTTCGGCCTGCCCACGCACACCATCCACAACGGCGTGCGCGAGCCGGTGCTGTGGGTGTTGCAGAGCTATTTCGTCAACCAGCTCGACGGGGTGGCGGACAACGTGACGCGCGACAACTCCATCGGCTACACCAATGGCGGCGTCACCATCGTGGTACCGCGCCGCAACAACGGGCCGGTGGTACAGATTGCCGGCAGCACGGGGCTGTCGATCCAGTATTCGGGCTGGGGCGCGACCCACGAACTGGAAGCCTTCCGCAAGATCAACCGCGCCTCGGGGCTGGATGAATTCCGTACCGCCGTGCTGGATTTCGACGTGGGTTCGCAGAACTTCGCCTACGTGGACAAGCAGGGCAATTACGCCTATTTCGTCAGCGCCGAGATCCCGATCCGCGAGGATCTGCAGGCCGGCACCGTGAACGGCGCGCCGCCGTACCTGCTGCGCAACGGCACCGGCGGCAACGAATGGATGCCCGCGCAGCATCACTACCAGGGCCAGCATCTCCCGTACGAGGTGCTTTCGCCGGAGGAAATGCCGTACACCATCAACCCCGAGCGCGGCTACATCGCCAACGCCAACAACGATCCGGTCGGCACCACGCTGGACAACGACCCGCTCAATCAGGCCCGCGCCGGCGGTGGCATCCTGTACTACGCGCCGGGCCATTCGTCCTACCGCATGGGCCGCATCGACCGCGAAGTGCAGAAGCTGGTGGAGCGCGGCAACGTCACCGTGGCGGACATGGCCAAGCTGCAAGCCAATACCCAGCACCTGGATGCGGAACTGGTGCTGCCGCACCTGCTGAACGCACGTTCGCATGCCGATGTCTGCGGCCTGGGCGACGACGCTGCGCTGGGCGAGGCATTGGATCGGCTGGCGGCGTGGGATTACTCCTCGCCCACCGGCATCCAGCAGGGGTTCGACGCGGGCGACAACCCGCTCGCGCTGGCTCCGCCTTCGAGCCAGGAAATCGCCAACTCGGTGGCCGCCACGATCTGGGCCGTGACGCGCGGCCAGATGATCCGCAACTCCATCGATTACACCCTGACCGGCGTGGGCCTGGGCAGCTACCTGCCCGGCGCGAACGAGGCCTACAACGGCCTGAAGTTCCAGCTCGACGCCTTCGCCGCGCTCGGCGGCAGGAGCGCTTCGGGGCTGGATTTCTTCCAGAAGGTGCCGCCCAGCCTGGTGGCGATGGAGCCGGCGATCCGCCGCGATTGCGTGCTGCTCTCCAGCGTGCGCGACGGCCTCAACCTGCTCGCAAGCGAATCCTTCGCGCCCGCCTTCGGCGGTTCCACGAACCTCGACGACTACCGCTGGGGCAAACTGCACCGCATCACCTTCAAGCACACCCTGGGCAGCGTGCTGAGCATTCCGGGCACCGCCGGCTATCCGTTCACCGATCTCGCCGCGGATCTGCCCGGCCTGGCGCGCCAGGGCGGCTATGAAACCGTCGATGCCGCCGGCCACAACGCCCGCGCCAACAGCGTCAACGGCTTTACCTTCGGCAGTGGCCCGGTGCGCCGCTTCATCGGCGAAATGACCGATACGCCGACGCTGTTGCAGATCGCTCCAGGCGGCCAGGACGGCAACCCCGGCGACATGGGGTATATCAGCCAGTTGCCGCGCTGGCTGGTGAACGCCTACAAGCCGCTGGTGATCGACCCGGCGGTATCGCAGGCCACCGAAGTGGCGCGGATCGAGTTCACGCCGAAGTGAGTCCGTTGCGCCATTGAACCCGCGACGGGCCACCTTCGGGTGGCCCGTTTCGTTTTTCGTGCTACGCAACTTTCATATTCCGCTGCGTATCGGTTAGCGTGCGCGTTCCTCCCGGCACAGGGTCGATGCGATGACAAAGAGCGGCTCCGGACGCGGTTTCGATGTCGAAGCCGCCCGCGCGCACCTGGAAAAGCGCGACCGTCGGTTCGCGAAGTGGCTGACGAAGATCGAACCCATCGAAGCCGATCCACGCTGGCGAAAGCCCTTCGATCCGGTCGATGCGCTGGCGCGGGCGATCCTGTTCCAGCAGCTTTCCGGCAAGGCCGCATCCACCATCGTGGGGCGCGTGGAAGCGGCCATCGGCTCGGCACGCCTGCACGCCGATACGCTTTCCCGCATCGACGATGCGGCGTTGCGCGGCTGCGGGGTTTCCGGCAACAAGACCCTCGCGCTGCGCGATCTTTCCCTGCGCGAAAGCCGGGGCGAGATTCCCGACGTTGCGGCGATGGGCAGGCTCTCGAACGAGGAGATCGTCGCGGCGCTCACTCCCATTCGCGGCATCGGGCGCTGGACGGTGGAGATGATGCTGATCTTCCGCCTGGGCCGCCCGGACGTGCTGCCGATCGACGATCTGGGCGTGCGCAAGGGCGCGGCGTTGGTGGACAAGGCCATCGACATGCCAACGCCGAAGGTGCTGGCCGCGCGCGGGGAAAAATGGGCGCCGTTCCGCAGCTATGCGGCGATGGCGTTGTGGCGCATCGCCGATCTGGCCTCGAACGCGAAGGAAGCGGTGAAGCGTTCGCAGGAGTGAGCGCGGCGAAAATGCCGCGCCCTGCCGGTCACTCGAAGCCGTCGGCGAACAGCACGCCCACCAGGCTCACGCTGGCGCTGGCGTTCTGTGGGCCGCCATTTCCGGTATTGCCCTGATCGTTGACAGTGATGGACAGGGTGCCGCCGGAGAATCCGCCGCCTGGCGTGAGGGTGGCGTTGCCTGCGGCGAAATAGGCATTGAGGTTGGCCAGCGGGCCGGTGTAGGTGCGGCTGGACGCGCTGCCGCCAACCGTCACGCCGCCGCTGGACGATCCACCGCTGTTGGCCTGCGCGCTGGCCAGCGTGACGACCAGATTGCCGCTGCCGGCATCCACGTCGGCGAACGAAACTCCGCTCACCGGCGTGGCCCCCGCGTTCACGCGCAAGACGCCAGGCGCCGTGAGCGCGGGGGCATCGTTCACCGCCGTCACGGCAAGGGTCTTGGTACCGGTGGCGCTCTGCGCGCTGCCGGTGCCGGTATTGCCGTTGTCGTTGATGGTGACGGTGAGCGTGACGTTGGCGGTGGCGTTGGGCGCGGTGAGGAAGGTGAGATGGTTGCCGGCGATGAAGCCGTTGAGTGCGGTGAGCGTGCCGTTCAACACGCGAGAAGCGCTGCTTCCACCCACGGTCACGCCGCCGCCCGCCGTGGCGGACAGGCTGCCCGACGGCACCGCGAAGGTGGCGGTGAGGCTGCCGGCGCCCGCATCCGGATCGCTGAAGGAAATGCCGGAAATCGCGCTGGGCACATCCTCGGTCACGCCGATGTTGCCGGGAGGAAAGGCGATCTGCGGTGCCTGATTGGGTTGTCCCAGCGGCGTGAGGCAGCCCAGACCAATGTTGGTCTGGATGCGGGTGTTCAGCGTAGTCACCTGCACCGGATGGAAGGTGGTGAGGTTGCCGCCGCCGCATGCGCCCAGGTGGCAATAGCTCATCAGGGTGCCCTGGCCTCCTGCCGGGCAGGACGTGGCTCCGGAGTAGCATCCCTGTTCTCCGGAGAAGCACTGATCCAGCGTGCCGGAGGCGCTGGGAAAATTGCCGCTGCCATTCGTGCAGTGCGTATGCGACAAGCCGAAGTTGTGGCCCAGTTCGTGCGCCACCAGCGGGGCGTCGTTGGCAACCGTGTTGGGCGAAAACAGGAAGACGCGGTTGGCGCTGTAGTGGCCGAACACGTTGGCGCCCTGCACCTGGCCCTTGGCCGCGCAGTAGCTGCCGGAAGTGATCAGCCAGGCGATGCCGGCGGCGCTGTTGGGGTTGCCGGATTTGCCCGACAGCAGCATCGCGAAGGCGCGCTGGATGCCGCTCTGGTGATCCATCCACTCCCTGGAGAATTCGCTGAGCTGCGTCAGCTGCGGCGTGGAACTGTTGGAGTCGTACGGATCGGGCGTGGTGGAGGGGCGCAGCACCACGTCGCCAAGCTGGAGCTGCACGCTGCCGCCGCCTTCCACGTTGTCGCGTTCGTAGAACACGCTCATCGCGGCCATCAGCGAGGCGATGTAGTTGTTCGCGTTGGTGGCGTTGTTGCTGAACTTCAGCGACATGAACTCGTTGTCGGTATCCACCGCAACACGCGCCCGGTGGGTGGCGGTATCCGGCGACGGCGGGGCGGAGGCCGCAGCGGGCGGTGCGGTCAACACCGGTGCCGGCCCTTCCAGGCCGCCCAGGCAATCGCCCGTGGGAATCGTGCCGTCCGCCAGCGGCGTATCGGCGTCGGTGGCGGCAAGCCGCAGCGCCGCGCCATCGGTTTCCGCGTCGATCCGCCAGATTCCGCCAAGCTCGTCCAGCAGCACGCCATCGCCCCCGCTTCCGTCCGCGCGCAGCGAAAGCACGAGCCGGCGCTTTCCGTCGCGGGCGATGAAGTGGCGCAGATCGCTGCGCGGAATCTCGCGCAGGCCGCCGGCCTCGGCGATCCGGATGCGGGCATCGGGCGCATATACCTGCACCCGTTCCAGCGCCACCGCACGGGCGCCGGTTTCGCCCGGCAGTTGCAGTTCCAGCGCGGCGCGGGCGTTCTCCGGCAACGCCATCAATGCCGAGAGCGCCGGTGCGTCGATGCGGCCCGCATCCCTGGCGGGCGCGGTGGACGCAATCAGCAGGCCGAACAGGCATGAGCCCGTGCGCAGCGCAGCCTGCGCGTTGAAGTAAAAGAGACTCATGGCGTCGTTCCCGCGATGCAAGCGAAGTGTGCAGTGTGCATGTCTTTCCACAACCCCATGTAAAGACGCCGGGCGGCGATGGATTTTCAGAACC
>CAZHXV010000047.1:519-8474 GCA_964536455.1 uncultured Aquimonas sp. | reverse complement strand
AGCCGGTGTTCGCCGGAGGCGCCCGCTGCGGCTCAGAAGCCGTAACGCAGGAACCCGCCATCCACCGCGATGCATTCGCCGGTGACGTAGCTCGATGCCGGCAGGCACAGGAAGGCCACGGCGGCGGCCACTTCCTCCGGTTCGCCGATGCGCCGCATCGGAGTGCGTTCCAGCACTTCGTCGAAGTAGTCGGCATCGTGCAGCGGGCCGGCGGTGCGGCGGGTTCGGATGTACCACGGCGCCACCGCGTTGACGCGCACGCCTTCGCCGGCCCATTCGCAGGCCAGGTTCTTCGTGAGCTGGTGCAGCGCCGCCTTGCTCGCGCCGTAGGGTGCGCCGGTGCGCACATGGGTCAGGCCCGAGACGGAACCGACGTTCACGATGGCGCTGCCCGGGTGCAGGCGCAGCAGCGGAAATGCGGCGCGGCAGACCTCGAACGCCGCGAACACGTTGGTCTCGAAGATCGCGCGCCATTCGTCCTCGGCGTAATCCATCGCCGCCCGCGAAAGGTTCGTGCCGGCGTTGTTGACCAGGACATGCAACGGCAAGCCGGCGTCCTCGATGAAATCGAACAGCGCATCGCGGCCTTCGGGCTGGGACACGTCGGCGGCGAAACCGCGCACGGCGGCCCGCGGGAACTCCTCGGAAAGTTCATCCACAGCGGCGCTCAGCGGTTCGGGCGTGCGCGCCACCAGCAGCGCGTCCGCACCGAAGCGCAACAGTTCGCGCGCAATGGCCAGGCCGATGCCGGCGCTGGCGCCCACCACCAGCGCGCCCCTGCCATCCAGCCGCCAGCGGGAATCTTGGCCTTGCAGCTCGGACATGGACGGCAACCTTGGCAGGGATGTGGGGTTAGGATAACCGCAGCGATTTTCCCATCCGAAGGAGTTGGCGATGAAAGCCCGTTTCCCGTTGGCCCTGCCGTGGGCGCTGGCGATGATGGCCGGCCTTTCCGCCTGCGGCGGCGCGACGCAGGAAGAATCGGATCAGGCCCTCAAGCGCGCCATCGACGAGCCGCTCGACAAAGCCAGGGCGGTGGACGCCGCCGTGCAGAAAAGCGCGGAGGAGATGCGGAAACAGATCGACGATGCGCAAGGGCAGCCGCAGGCCGATTCGCCCTGAGGTTCAGCCGCAGGCTTGCTGTTCCTGCGGGATACGAATGCTTCGCGCCAGCTACGCCAAGTTGCGCGACATCCGGAAAAACCGCCAGGTCAGCAGCAGGGCGGCGAAGCTGAGCCCGGCCACCAAGCCCACCCACATGCCCGGCGCACCGTAACCCAGGCCCAGGCCGAGCGTTGCGCCAACGGGCATCCCGACGCCCCAGTATGCGAAGGCGGCCAGCAGCATCGGCATGCGGGTGTCCTTGATGCCGCGCAGGGAGGCGCCGGAAACCACCTGCACGCCGTCGGAAATCTGGAAGGCGGCGGCGAACAGCAGCAGGGTCGCGGCCAGCGCCTGCACCGCAGCGTCGGCGGTGTAGATGGAGACGATGGCGTGGTTGTTGAGCGCGATCAGGCTGGCGCTGACGAACTGGAAACCGAGCACCAGCGCATAGCCGGCCAGCGCCGCACGACGGATTCCCGCGCCATCGCCCGCGCCGGCGGCGTGGCCCACGCGCACGGTGGTGGCCTCGGCCAGCGCGAGCGCGGCCATGAAGGTGATGGTGGCGACGTTGATCGCGATCTGGTGTGCGGCCACCTGGGTTTCGCCCATGCGCCCGATCAGGAGCGCGGTGGCGATGAACAGGCCGGCTTCCAGCGACACGGTGACGCCGATCGGCAGCCCGAGCTTCAGCAGCGCGCGCAGCGATTGCAGGTTCGGCGGCTCGAACCGGCCGAACAGGCGCAGGTCGCGGAACCGCCTGGATTTCGCCAGGTAGCACGCGAACGCCAGCGCCTGGCACCACAGCATCACGGCGGTGGCGTAGCCCAGCCCCGCCGCACCCAGCTCGGGAAAGCCCCACCAGCCGAACAGCATCGCGCTGCCCAGCGGCACCAGCACCAGCAGGCCGGCCATGCCCAGCAGCATCGTCGGCAGGGTGAAGTGCAGGCCCTCGGTGGTGTAGCGCATGGTCAGGTACAGCGCGATGCCGGGCACGCCCCAGACCACGGAGGAAAGGAAATCCCGCGCCGCCGGCTGCACCTCGGGCGCGATGCCCATCAGCGGCAGCGCGGGCATGGCCAGCAGCAGGAAGGCGATCAGCGGTGCGGAGAGCAGCAGCGCCAGCCACAGCGCCTGCCGGAACAGCGGCGGCACCTCGAAGCGGCGGCCTGCGCCATCCAGTTGCGATACCGACGGCGGCACCGCCAGCAGCACGCCCACCAGTGTCACCGCCACCACGCTCCACAGCGCCGCGCCCACCGCCACGCCGGCAAGCGTATTGGCGCTGTGCCGCCCGGCCAGCACCGAATCGGTGAAGCCGATCAGCGCCGTGGACACATGCCCGAACACCAGCGGCAGCGCGAGCCTGAACGTGCTGCCGCATTCGCGCAGCAACGGTGCATTCGACGAGGGGGAAGAAGCCATGACGGGAAAACGCGCGACTGCGGCCACGCTGCTGCGTGGGTTCGGGCCGCTGGGGCGCGGAGTTTATCAGGCGGGTTCGGTCGGGCGGGCTCCGTGCGTGGCCTTCAGGCTGCGTCGGTGAAGGGGCTTCCGGTGCCATGGCCTGGTTCACTGCACGGCCATTGTTCCCGGCTCTACACTCGCCGGTCTGCTTTTTGGAGTTGCCCCATGCCTCGTCCCATCCAACGCGCCCTGCCGCTGGCGCTTGCGGCCATTCTCGGCAGTCCGTTCGCATTCGCCGCCCCGCCCGTGCAGATGCTGGTGCGCGGCGAGGCCTCCCCTCCCACACCGGAACAGATCGCGGCCGAGCGCGATCCGGACAAGCTGGTGCTGGCGACCGGCATCTTCGATCCGCTGACGCAGCAGCTTTCGCACCCGCTGCTGGCCGGGCGCGGCGTGGCGGCAAGCCGCCATGCGGTGGTGCAGTTCCAGGCCGATGCGAAGTTCGCCGCCTCCGAGCTCACCCGGCGCGGCTTGCGCGTGGTGGGGTTCGTGCCGAACCGCGCCTTCGTGGTGGAGGCCTCCGCCGAACAGCGTGCGCAGTTGGCGAACGATCCGGCCATCCGCTTCGTCGGCGACTGGCGTGCGGATTACAAGATTGCCGATGGCGTGCTCGATGGCGACGGCGATGTGGAACTGACGGTGTTGCTGTTCCGCGGCGCGCAGGCCGATGCGGTGCGGGCGCTGGCGGGTTCGCGCAGCGTTGCGCTGCTGCTGGATCGGGAAGCCGCCGGGCAGGCCACGCTGCGCCTGCGCGTGCCGCGCGCCGATGCGGCGGCGGCGATCGCCGAACTGGCCCTGCTGGATTCGGTGCAGTGGATCGAGCGCTACCAGATGCCGCGCCCGATGAACCACAACGCGGTCGGGCCGATCCAGGCCAACACGGCTTCCGGCGCGACGCCGCCCACCGCCGCGGCTTCGCCGATCTGGCAGCACGGCATCCTCGGCAGCGGCCAGATCGTGGCCGTGGCCGATTCCGGGCTGGATCGCAACGAGGGCTGGTTCAACCGCTACAACAACGGCATCTCACTCAATAACGACATCACCGATGCGGTGGATACCACGCCGCCCACGCCCGGCCCGGTGTGGCCGAACCGAAAGGTGTTCGGGTATTTCGTGATGCCCGGCGCCACTGCCTACGACAACAACGCCAACTGCGGGAGCGGGACGACTCAGTTCCACGGTACCCACACCAGCGGCAGCGTGGCGGGTGACGCGGGCACGGCGTCCACGCCCACGGCGGCGAACTACGAAACCGGCGGTGGCATGGCCCCGAACGCGCAACTGCTGTTCCAGGACATCGGCCACGACAGCAGCGGCTGCCTTTCCGGCCTCGGCGGTATCCCGATGTGGCAGCAGGCTTCCGCCGTGGGCGCGAAGATTTCCAGCAACAGCTACGGTTCGGACTACAGCGGGGCCTACTCCGCCAGCGATGCGGAAGTGGATCAAACACTGTGGCTGGACGACGACATGCTGATCGTGTTCTCGGCCGGCAACGATGGCCCGGGCGGAACCAGCATCGGCCATCCGGGGCATTCCAAGCATGCCCTGACGGTGGGTGCATTGGGCAACGGCAATTCCACCACCGTCGCCAGCTTTTCCTCGCGCGGGCCGACCAGCGATGGCCGCCGCAAGCCGGACATCATGGCGCCGGGATCGAGCATCGTCTCCGCTGCTGGCAACACCAACAACGCCAACCCGCCCGCCAATCCCGACCAGGCCACTTCCAAGTCGATGAGCGGCACCTCGATGTCCACGCCGATTACCGCCGGCGGCGCGGCGCTGGCACGGCAGTATTTCGAGGATGGCTTCTATCCCACCGGCGCATCGAACCTGCCCGATGCGCGCAGCCCGCTGGGTTCGGAACTGAAAGCCGTGCTGCTGAACGGCACCGCCTTCATCGGTGCCTCGCTCGGCAATACCTACGGCTGGGGCCGCGTCTGGCTCGACAGCAACCTCTTCTTCGCTGGCGATGCGCGCAAACTGCGCAGCTTCGCGCGACCGCAGGATCTGGGCCTGGCCAGCGGCGAAGTGCACGAATACCAGGTGCAGGTCGCCAGCGGCCAGGAGTTCCGCGCCACGCTGGTGTGGTACGACCCGCCCGCCGCCCCCGGCCTGGCGGGCCGTGCGCTGATCAACGATCTCGATCTGGAAGTGACGAACGGCGCGAGCACCTGGAAAGGCAACGTGTTCAGCGGTGCCCAGTCCGGCACCGGCGGCAGCGCCGACACGATCAACCCGGTGGAACAGGTGCGCCTCACCGCGCCCGTGGCGGGGACATACACGATCCGCGTGCACGGCACCCAGGTGCCCGGCGATGGGCAGCCCTATTCGGAGCGCCAGGGCTATGCACTGGCGGTATCCGCAGGCGGCAGCGCCAGCGCGGCGAGCGCGGCGCCGGCCACGGTGTCGGCGGCGAACGCGGCGGGCGAAATCACCGTCACCGCCGCTGCCGTGGCAGGGGCCACGGGCTACCAGCTTTATCGCGCCGACGGCACCTGCGCACAGGCCAATCCGCTGGATTTCCAGTTGGCCGTGCACGGCAGCAGCCCGGTGCTGGTCGATACGCTCAGTCAGGGCGGCTACGCCTACGCCTACAAGGTGCGCGGAGTGGATGCGAACGGCGAAGGCCCCATCAGCGCCTGTACCGACGTGGTTTCCACCTCCACCTGCACCCTGCTGCCGCAGTTCGACCAATTCAGCGTGACCACCACCCAGCCGCAGCCGGGCGAATGCGCCACGCGCATCGATTGGAACGCGGGCCAGAGCCAGTGCCCGGATGCGGCCTCGCTGCGCTACAACGTGTATCGCTCCAACGATCCGCTGTTCACGCCCTCGGCGGCGACGCTGATTGCCCAGGCGGTAAGCGGCGACCACTACCTGGATGCCACCGCCCTGCCGCTGACGACCTACTACTACGTCGTCCGCGCCGAGGACACCAGCACCGCCGGCGCTGGCCCATCCGGCGGCAACGAATCGTACGGGGCGCACCGGATCAAGGTCACGCCCAGCTCGGGCAGCACGCCCGGCACCTTCTCCGACGGCGCCGATTCGCCTTCGTTCATGGCGCTGGAATCGCCCTGGAGCATCACCAATGCGCAGGCCGCGGCGGGCAGTTACAGCTACCGCAACGCGCCGCACGGCACCAATACCTACACGCCGGACACCTGTGCGGCGATCACCACGCCGCCGATCGTCGTCCAGGCCGACGCCACGCTCAGCTTCAAGGCGCGCTACCAGATGGAAAGCGGCTGGGACGGCGTGACGATGGAAATCAGCACCGACAACGGCGCAAGCTGGAACGATCTTGCGCCCACCGGCGGCTATCCCGGCAGTTTCGCCTCGACCGGCAATCCGCCGATCAACGCTTGCGGGTATGCGGCGTCGCGCGGTGCGTTCAACGGCACCACGAACGGCAACTTCAACAGCTTCAACCGCAGCCTTGCCGCCTACGCCGGCCAGACCGTGCGCCTGCGCTGGCGCATGTCCACGGATCCTGGCTACGAGGAAGAAGGCTTCTATCTGGACGATGTGCAGGTGACCAACGCCAACACGCCGGGAGCCTGCTCGACCGAAACCAGCCACGTGTTCGGGGATGGTTTCGAGTGATGCGCATCGCGCCGGGACGGATGGAGCCGTTCCGGCGCGGGGATCTCAACCCGCCGGGTGCCGAAAGGCCCACATCGCCAGCAGCACCGCCACCGCGCTGGCGATGTTGAGGCTTTCCACCTTGCCGCTGCCGGGAATCGTCAAGTGCAGCGGGCAGTGTTCGATCAGGCCGTGCCGCATGCCTTCGCGTTCGGCCCCGAGCACGAACACGGTGCGCGCGGGCAGCGGTGCCTGGAACAGCGAATCGGCCTGTCGCGGCACGGTCGCGGCGAGCGTGAAACCGGCGGATTGGAGCGTGGCAATCGCAGATTCCGTATCGCCCAACCGCACCACCGGCACCGCCTCCGCGCCGCCTTCGGCCACGCGGCAGGTCGCGCCGGAAAGCGTCAGCGTGGAGTCGGATGGCAACAGGATGCCGGCCACGCCGAAATGCGCCGCCGAGCGCAGCAGCGCGCCGAAGTTGTGCGGGTTGCCCACGCCATCCAACCACAACAGGCAGGTCGGGCCATCGCCAAGGTTTTTCAGCAGCGTGGGCAGATCCGGATCGGTGCGGCGGCGCATCTGGAAGCACACGCCTTCATGCCGCTCGGTGCCGGTGAGTTTCGCAAGCTCCGCCTCGTCCTCGACCACGCGGTAGCCGATGCGGTGCTTCACGCACCAGGCCAGCACCGGCTTCAGCGCCGCGATACGCGCCTCGGACAGCCAGACCTTGCGCAGATCGTCCGGGCGCGCGGCGAACGCGGCCAGACAGGCATTGAGGCCATGCAGCCGCACCTCGTCGGAATCCTGGCGTGGTGTGGTGCGTTCGGCGGCGGGGCGCGGCGCATCGGGCCTGCGCGGAGGAAAGTTGGAACGCTGCGGCATGGGTTCGTGGCCTCCGGAGGGAACTGCATTCTATCGTCCGTCGCCGTGGTGCTAAGGTTTCAGCCTTTTCCACCGCAAGCGACGAATCCGCGATGAATACGCCAGCCTTCACCCCGATCGGCACGCCCGGCCAGCCCTGGGATGATGCGGAAAAAGCGCAATGGCGCGCGCGGCAGACGCGCAAGCGCAGCTACGCCGAGGATGTGCTGGCGCGCATCGACGCCCTGCGCGATGGTTTTGAGGTGGCGCAGTACGGCGAACTGGATTACGCGCCCGAGCGCTACCCGCTGTTCGCCCTGCGCAGCCGTGGCTGGGATGCCAATTTGCCGACGATGCTCGTCACCGGCGGCGTGCATGGCTACGAAACCAGCGGCGTTCACGGCGCGCTGCTGTTTGCGGAAGCCCGCGCCGCGGACTACGCGGGCCGGGCGAACCTGCTGATCGCGCCCTGCGTCAGCCCATGGGCCTACGAGCGCATCCATCGCTGGAATCCTTCGGCCATCGACCCGAACCGCTCCTTCCGCGAACCCAGTGCAGCGCCCGAATCGGCGGCGCTGATGCAACTGATCGCTCCGCTGCGCGGCCAGTTCCGAATGCACATCGACCTGCACGAAACCACCGATTCGGACGAATCCGAATTCCGCCCGGCGCTGGCCGCGCGCGATGGAAAACCCTTCGCGCCCGGCGAGATTCCCGATGGCTTCTATCTGGTCGATGACAGCGAACATCCGCAGCCAGCATTCCAGCAGGCCGTGATCGAAGCGGTAGCGAAGGTGACGCACATCGCGCCCGCCGATGCGCAGGGCTGCATCATCGGCTCCCCGATCGTTGCGCCCGGCGTGATCGAATACCCGCTGGAACAGCTTGGCCTGTGCGCGGGCATCACCGGCGCGCCCTTCGTCACCACCACCGAGGTC
>CAZHXV010000047.1:0-509 GCA_964536455.1 uncultured Aquimonas sp. | reverse complement strand
TGTGCGCGGCCATCGACCACGCGCTGTCGCACGCGCCGGCATGAGCATCGTCCTGACGCCGTTCGCCCGCGCCCGGCTGTTCCCGAAGGATGGCCGCCGCACCGCCATCCAGGACTGCACGCCGGAGGCCTTCGAGCAGCGCCTGAACGAGGAAGCGCCGCTGCGCGTGCTGGAGGGCTACGCGCCGTTCTGCAAATTGCACGTGCACCGCAACTGGACATCCACGCGCTGCTTCACGCTGCCGATCACGCAGGCCAACCGCCACCTCCTGCGCAGCGCCTACGAGGCTCGCACATCGGGCGAACTGCCGGTGCTGGCGCGCTGGTTCGAGGGCATCGAACCGCCGGTGGCCGAGTACTTCGTCGTCATCCTCTACAGCCGCGAACAACTGGCGAAGGAAGGCGCGCCGATCGACGCGGATTGGGGCATCGTCGGCTGCCTCTACACCGCGCAGCCGGAGGAAATCCCGATGGCCCCGATCACGATGATGCGCAACGCGCTGGGCGTGG
>CAZHXV010000046.1:1379-15789 GCA_964536455.1 uncultured Aquimonas sp. | reverse complement strand
CGCAGGACAGCGTCAATCAGGTCGGCCAGGAAATCACCCGGCGCAACATGACCATTCAGCCGACGTTGACGGCCCGACCGGGCTTGCCGGTGAGGATCATCGTCAACCGTGATTTGGTGCTGCGGCCGTACCAACCGCTTTTCTTCAACCGGGGGGCTTCACGATGACGACGCGCAAGCTGCGGCTAGGGCCGCTGCCGAAAATGGAATCCACGAAGCTGGCCTTTGCTTGTCCGGCCAGCCTGAAAACCAAGCTCGACCAGTACGCCGCGCTGCACGCGCAGACCTATGGCGAAGTGGTCGATGCGGCGACACTGATCCCGCACATGCTGGAAGCCTTCATGGCCGGAGATCGGGGGTTCAGGAAGGGAAGCGCAGGCAAGACCGCGGCTCCCAAGCCAAGCTGACCGTGTATTCAGCTCGGCGAATTACCAAAACGACTGCCCGAGCCGATCAACAGGTGGTTATCACTCATTGTAGTGGGAAGAGTCAGGCATGCCTCGAAGCCTGAATCCTGTCCGGGCCTCGGCGACTTCAGGACCAACGCACTGCCGATGCGCTGGGCAATCGCATGGACGATCGCCAGCCCAAGACCACTGCCATCCCTGAGCTTTCCCGCGCGCTCGAATCGGTCCGCCAACCGGGCAAGGGTTTCGTTCGGCACGACAGGCCCATCGTTGGCGACCGTCAGTACGCCGTCGCTGGCCAGCGAAACATGGATGGGCGTGCCGTCCGCGCCATGGCGCAGGGCGTTTTCGACGAGGTTGCGATAGAGGATCGCGAACACGTCGGGATCGAGATCCGACATCAGGGGATCGTCCGGCAGCGACAGGGAGATTCGATCCGCGCCCGCCGTACGAGACAACTCGTCGGTCAGGATGCGCGCTACGGGCCGCAGATCCGAGACCTGTTCCAGGCGCAGCCGTCCGCCTTCGGCCCGTGCCAGTTGCATCAAGCGTTCGGAGAGCCGCGTCAGGCGCTTGAGTGTCGCTTCGATATCGGATGCACGGGCCTTTGCCGCCGGGTCGCCCGTCTCTGCCTGCAGGCGCTGGGCCTGCGCGATGGCGCCCGCCAGCGGCGTGCGCAGTTCATGGGCGGCATTGGCGGCGAAGCTGCGCTCGGCTTCGAAGGCGGCGCCGAGCCGCCCGAGCAAGCCGTTCAGGGTGTCGGCCACCGGCGCGACCTCTGCCGGCAGTTCATCCGCCGGGACCAGCGACAGATCGCGTACCCCACGTGCCGCCAGCCGTTCACGGAAGCGCCGCAAGGGGGCCAGGGTCGTACGCACGGTCAGCACGATGGCCAGCAGCGCAATGGGCAGAAAAATCAACAAGGGCAGAACCAAACCCATCTGGATTTCACGCGCCATGACCATGCGATGCGCCAGCGGTTCGGCGACAGTGAGCCGGATAGAGCCTTGCAGTGTCTCTTCGCTGTAGAAGCGGTGGGTTGTGGACTGACTGAATCCGATGCCACTCCAATGAGGGAAAACCACCGGGTTGGCGTCGTGCGAAAGCAGCAGGATGCGTCCTTGGGCATCGCGCACGGCATAGGTGAGCAGTTCGTTGTGCTCGCGGATTTCGGCCAGGCGCTGGGTCACCCCTTCTTCTTCACGCCCAAGAACGTCTGCGACTGCCAGCGGCAGGATTCGCTGCGCCGTTTCCTGGAGGGCCGAGTCAAAGATTTCCTCGATGGCATTGCGCGCCAGGACCGCCGTCACTGAGGCGGCACCGATCCAGAGCCCCGTCAGCAGGACTCCCAGCGAAAGCCCCAGGCGCCGCTGCAGGCTTCCGGGCACCCTCATGCCTGCCCCAACCGATAGCCCAGTCCGCGTTCGGTCACGATGATCTCGGCGCCCAGTTTCTTGCGCAGGCGGCTGACATGCACCTCGATGGCGTTGCTCTCCACTTCGGCATCGAAGGCATAGAGCTTTTCCTCCAACTGCGCTTTCGAGAGCAACTGGCCGGGTCGGGACAGGAATGCCTCGAACAACGCCCATTCGCGCGCCGTCAGCGGCACCAGGCGGCCGTCACGACGGATGCTGCGTGCGGCCAGATCGATCTGGAGTGATCCATGGATGACGATGGGATTGGGGTTGCCGCTGTATCGACGCGCAACCGATCCGATGCGCGCCGACAATTCGGCCAGATCAAAGGGCTTCACGAGATAGTCGTCGGCGCCGGCATTCAGCCCCTCGATCCGGTCTGACACCTGATCAAGGGCCGTCAGGATGATGACCGGTATGGCCGTACCCCGCGCGCGCAGGCGCCGCAGGAAGGGAATGCCCCGGCCATCGGGCAACATCAGGTCCAGCAGAACGAGGTCGTAAGGCACGCCCGCGATCGCATGGTCCGCCGCATCAAGGCGACGCACCCAATCCACGGAATGGCCATCGCTCGCAATCTGGTCGCGCACGGCTGCGCCCAGCACGTCGTCGTCTTCAATCAGCAGGACACGCATTGAACCTTTCCTCTATGGGCCGACGCAACGGCATACCTGACGGCAACCTGAAGCAATTTTCGCTCAGGGCTCAGGCTGCGGTCACGTTAGCAGAGCATCCTCAAGCCATCGAAGGATAAAGGAGCTCACCATGAAAACATTCCTGCCGATTGCCGTAGTGATCGCGCTGACTGCCTCTGGTGCCGCGCTGGCTGACGACGATTGCCACCGACCCATGGCCGAATGGCAGTCCCGCGAAACCGTTACGGCCCGTGTAACCGAACTGGGCATCACGACAGAGCGCCTGCGCATCGACGATGGCTGCTACGAAGTCCGTGGCCGGGACGGTGACGGCAACCAGATTCGTTTGAAGATCGACCCGGCATCGCTCGCGGTCCAGAAACTGGAGGTCCGCTTCCGCTCTGGCGCCGACTCGTCGCGCTACCTGCCTGCTGGGCGGGGTCAAGCGGCCAAGACGGGCAAGCCCTCTGATGACAAATCGCGGCGCCCGCCCGCCCCGGCGGCGCCGGAGGGCACGCGCTAAGGAGTGCGCCATGTACCTGACGGGACCGATATTGGCCACCCTGGCCGTTCTGTACGCGGCCGTGCTTGGTGCACAGACTTATGCACCCTACGGTGCGGACGTCGCAATAGGCATTGCACTGGGCGCGGCATCCATTGCTGCCATGAGTCTGGCCTTGGTCTTGTCCGCACGCCCGCGTTGGGCCGAACCCCTGTTTGGGGGGCTCGATCGGATGTATGAGGTTCACAAATGGCTGGGAATTGCCGCACTGGCCCTGATGATCGGGCACAACACCTTCGAGCCCGAGCTGGAAAATGTCGTGCGCGAAACGCGACTGGGGGAATTTGCTTCGGACATCGGTGAAGTCGCATTCAATGGCCTCATCGGGCTGATCCTGATCAGTTGGATCAAGCGGATTCCCTTCACTCGACTGGAGTTGCCCTGGCCGATCTGGCGCTTCACTCACCGTTTCACAGGGCTTCTGTTTGCCGTCGCCGCATTCCACCAGCTTGCCATCGATCAGCCCGCCGGCCTGGATGGCACGCTGGGCCTGTACCTGAACGCCTTGAGCCTGGCAGGGGTGACGGCGTGGCTGTTCATGCAGTTCGTCGCACCGTACCTGCGTCCGCGTGCATTTGTGCTGGAGAACATCGACCAACACGGAATGGTCGCGGAAGTGACGCTGCGCCCAGAAGGGCGAGCCCTGCGCTGGCGGCCGGGTCAGTTCGCCTTCCTGTCGGCCTCCGATGTGGGGATGGCCGAGGCTCATCCCTTCACCATAACGAGTGCACCGAGTGCGGACGGTCGCCTCCGCTTCGCCATCAAATCCCTGGGCAACTGGACCCGGCGTCTGCCCGAACGTCTGTCACCCGGTAAGCGCCTGCGGGTCGAGGGGCCTTACGGTCGGTTCGTTTTCCGCAGGCGCGTGCGGCGCCAGGTATGGCTGGCCGGCGGCATCGGCATCACACCTTTCCTGGCCTGGGCCGAGGCATTGACCGATGCCGAGCAGCAGGAGATCGCTCTGGTCTGGGTGGTGACGACGCGACCCGAAGCTTTCGCCGCAGAGCGCTTGGCGACCATTGCCGCACGCCATCCCGGCCTGACGGTGCATGTCATGGCCAGCGCCGAAGACGGGTGCTTGACAGCGCAACGGCTAATCCAGTTGGTGCCCTTCCCGCTGTGCGAATCGGAGCTGTTTTATTGCGGACCGGCTGGCCTGCGTGATGCGGTCGTGTCGGGACTCCAGGCGACGGGGCAGCGCCCGCGTCGCGTTCATCACGAGGTGTTCGCGCTGCGCTAGAGGCGCCTGCACCTCCACGAACGACATCGTTCTACTTGCGAAGGAATCATCATGAAAAAGCTCGTCTCTTGCCTGGCCCTGTCCGCAGCCATGGCGCTGCCTAACCTGGCTGCGGCACGTCCGGTCACCTTGACCACCGCGCTCAAGAACTATGGCGGCAATGGCGCCTACCTGGCGCTGTACCTGACCGATGCAAACGGCGCCTATGTGCGCACACTGTGGGTCGCGGGTGAGAAATCGAAGTATTACAAGCACCTGCCGGACTGGTATCGCGCGACTGGCGGCAACCGCTCGCAGATCGATGGCATCACTGGTGCCAGCGTGGGTGCAGGCCGCAGCCTGAAGGTGACGGTGGACTTGGCCGATGCCCTGTTCGATGCGGGCTACAAGCTGAACGTGGATGCCGCCGCGGAGGATATGCAGGACAGTCCACGTGACGTTTCGGTGCCATTGACGACCGCCGGGGCTGGCAAGCCCGTCGCCGGGCGGCGCTATGTCGCCGGCTTCAGCTACGGCCTCTGATCCTGATCGGAAGCTGCCGCGATGATGCGTATCCTGCACCGCTGGCTGGGCCTCGTGCTGGCCGTCCTGCTGGTTGTCACGGCGCTGAGCGGCGCGGCACTCTCGCTCTTTCCGGCGCTGGAGACTGCTCGAACCTTTCAGCCCGATGCCACGCTGACAGTCGCTGATCTGGCCACGCGGGTGCAAGCAGCTCATCCCGGCCTGGAACAGATCAGGCGCGCACCCTCGGGGCAGATCAGTGCGTGGTGGTTCGATGGCGACCAGCCCGGTTCGGCCGTGATCGACCCGGCCACAGGCCGTGATGTGGCCAGCGCCGACCCGAATCCGCTGCGGCGCTGGCTCACCAATTTGCACCGCTCGCTGCTCCTGGGCGACAGCGGCCGCCTGATCGTCGCAGCGGGCGCGCTGGCGATGCTGCTGCTGGCCATTTCCGGCACGGTGCTGGTAGCCCGTCGCCTGGGAGGCTGGCGACACTGGTTGGCACGCCTGCGTGGCCCGCTCGCAGGACGCCTGCATACCGACATCGCGCGTGTGACGGTGCTGGGGCTCGCGCTGTCCGCCATGACCGCACTGTGGATGTCGGCCCAAACCTTCGAGATCGTCACGATCGATGTCGCCAGCCTGGAGACGCCTGCCACGGTCAGCGGTCAGGCCGGCCTGGCGCTGACCGAGATGCAAGCCCTGCGCGTCACGCCGGTGGCCGAACTGCGCGAGCTGAGCTTTCCCGCGCCAGACGATCCGCAGGACATGTTCACCCTGAGAACCGACCGGGGCGTGGGATATGTGGATCAGGGAACCGGCACCCTGCTGGGTTGGCAGGACCTGAGCCTCGGGCAACGCGCGTCGGAGACGATCTACATGCTGCATACCGGGCAGGGCGCTGCCGTGTTCGGGCTGTTCCTGGGAGTGATGGCGATGGGGGGGGCGATACTGGCCGTGACGGGGATACTGGTCTGGCTGCCGGGGTGGCGCAGTCGCCCCCGGCTTATAGGCAACGCACCCGCCGCGCAGGCCGACACCATCGTGCTGGTGGGCTCCGAAGGCGGCAGCACCTGGGGTTTTGCCGCGACGCTGGCTCGTGGCTTGCGTGATGCAGGGCAATCGGTGCATGTGACCTCGATGGCAGCCTTCCAGCCCGCACGCTATCGTCGGGCGCGGCGCTTTCTGATCCTCGCCGCCACCTATGGCGAGGGCGATGCCCCAGCCTCGGCCAAGGGCTTTCTCGTTCAGCTCCAGAGCCTGAAGACCGCGCCCACCGCTCCTGTGGCGGTACTGGGTTTCGGCGACCGCAGCTTCCCGGCCTTCTGCGCATTCGCCTGCGCTGTGGACAACGTCGCTCGGGACAAGGGCTGGCCTGCCCTGATGGCCTTCGACACTATCGACCGCCAGTCGCCGCAGGACTTTGCCCGCTGGGGCCGAATACTGGGCCAGGCGCTTGGCATCGAACTGGAACTCGCCCACCAACCGACTCTTCCGGCCATCCAGACGCTGACCCTGCTGGAGCGCCACGACTATGGCGCGGCGGTGCAGGCTCCGATGTCGATCCTGCGCTTCGCGCTGCCCAAAGCGTCGTTCTGGCAGCGCCTGACGGGCCAACGCTTCACGCGATTCGAGCCAGGCGACCTGCTGGGCATCGTACCCGAAGGCTCGGCGATCCCCCGCCTGTATTCCCTGGCATCGGGATCACGGGACGGTTTCATCGAAATCGTCGTGCGCCAGCATGTCGGCGGCCTGACCTCGGGCCAACTGACTCAATTGGAGCCAGGCCAGACGGCCCAGGGATTCTTGCGGCGCCATCCGGGTTTCCATGCGGGCCGCGATCGGACACCCCTGATCCTGATCGGGGCAGGCACCGGGGTCGGGCCACTGGCGGGCTTCATACGCAACAACAAGTCACACCGCCCCGTTCATCTGTTCTTCGGACTGCGCCAGCCCGACAGCGATTTTCTCTACCGCAATGAGCTGTCGGGCTGGCAGGCCGATGGCAAGCTGGCTCATCTGTCCATCGCAGTCTCACGCGGAGAGCGGCCGCAGTACGTGCAGGATGCCCTGCGACAGCAAGCGCCACGGATCACAGCGGCCATCAGCCAGGGCGCCAGGATCATGGTGTGCGGAGGGCGGGATATGGCGCGCGGTGTGGCCGATGCACTGACCGACATTCTGAAGCCTGCCGGGTTGACGCCTGCGATGCTCAAGGCCGGGGACCGCTATGTCGAAGACATCTACTGAGCTGATCCGCCATGCGCTGAACGGCCCCACCATGGGCACGCGCTGGTCCGCCCTGTTTTTCGCCGCGCCGGGATTCGACACCGGCCCGGTGCAGGCAGCCTTGCAGCAGGCAAGCGACGAGGTGGACATGCAGATGTCCACCTGGGATCCGGACAGCGACCTGATGCGCCTGAACCGGACGCCGGCGGGCGCATCAGCCGTGGTGCCGGACGATCTGGCCCGCGTGCTGGCCCTGGGCCTGGCCATCGGACGCGCTTCCGGCGGAGCCTTCGACATCGGCATGGGCGATGCGGTGCAAGCCTGGGGCTTCGGCCCGCAAGCCACCAATGAAGAAGGCATACGCCGCGCCTTGGCCGCACCCCGACGCGCGGCCCACGAGGTGCTGGAACTGACGGGCAACCAAGTGTGCAAACGGGAAGCCATCGTGCTCGACCTGAATGGCATCGCCAAGGGTTACGGGGTGGACCGGCTGGCGCAAACCCTGGGCAGCTTCGGCATCGCCGCAGGACTGGTCGGCATCGACGGTGAGATGCGCGCACTGGGCCTGCGGCCCGATGGCGAGGCATGGACAATCGCGGTCGAAGCGCCCGATCCAGACAGCCGCGCGCCGCATTCGATCCTGTGCCTCCAGGATGGCGCTGTCGCCACCTCTGGCGACTACCGGCACGGTGTGACGGTGCAGGGACGCTACTTGTCGCACACGATGGACCCGCAGCGGGGCGCGCCGCTGCTGTCTTCGCCAGCGTCGGTTACCGTGCTTGCCCCGACCTGCGCAGAAGCCGACGCCTGGGCAACGGCCCTCATGGTGACTGGCCCCGAAGCCGGCACGGCACTCGCGACGCGGCAGGGACTGAGCGCGTTGTTCCTGATACGGGATGGCAGGGGTGGGCTACTGTCAAAAGGATGCGGATTGTTCCAGGCTGGGGACCGAAGTCGGCGAACTCCACAATCCATTTGATGCTGAAACCGACGAGCTACGAATGCGAATTCGTGGGCTATGATGATGCGGCAGGTTCGTCGTTCCTCAGCAATCCAGCACGACGCAGTGCGATGTGTCCTTCTCTCCCGACGCTCCTATGTAGCTCCTAGCCTACGAAGCCGCAGTTCTGTAAAGCGGCCTTGAAAAGAGCTAACCTGCTGTCCCATATGCGGTTTCAGCCCCGCGTGATCTGCACGAAGGACTTGACACCGGAACTTTTTTGCGATTGAACGCACGCTTCCGGATGGGCTGCGTCGTGCGCTTCTCCTGCGGGGGAATCGGAGACAGCGCCGCCAGCCCGACTCGACCCTCACCGGAGCGCCTTCATGCAATGCCATCGCCGTCACACCCTTTCCCTGAACCTGCAGCGCTGGCTATGGATGGGGGGGTGGCTCTGCCTGCTGCTCGGATTCCTCTCGTCTGCCCAGGCAGCCACCCTCGCCGTCATCAATTCCAACGACAGCGGCCAGGGCAGCTTGCGCCAGGCCATGCTGACTGCGCTGGCAACGCCTGGGGACGATGAGATCGTGTTTGATGCCGCCACCGATGGCATGACCATTGTCCTGGGCATGCCCTTGCCCGATGTGGAGGCATCCGGCGGTGCACTGATCATCACCGGCAATGGCCCCGCCAACACGATCATTGATGGCAATCATGCCATCCGACCGTTCCGTAACGACTCCGCGCATCTCACCTTGCGGCAGTTGACCGTGCAGCGTGGCTTTGCCGATCAACTCGAAGGCGGGGCGATCTACAGCAATGGTGGCAGCCTGACCATCGACACGGTGGCACTCATCGACAACCAGTCCACCTGGAGCGGCGCGGCGATCCGTACCAGCGTCTCGCCGCTGACCATCCGCAACAGTCTGTTTCAAGGCAACAAGACGGACAACGAGGGGGCAGCGATCTTCCATGATGAGCAAACGATGCTTGTCACCAACAGCACCTTCACCGATCACCAGCGGCCGAACGGCGCGTCGACCCCCGAGGTGATCATGGTGAATGGCAGTACGGCTGCCGCGCGCTTCATCAATGTGACCTTGGCTGCCAATGCAGTGGTCAGGGGTATCGAGGTCAGGAATGGTGCAAGCGCCGAACTGGTCAACAGTCTGGTGATCGACGGCACCGCCCATGATCTTTACGTAACGGGCGGCGGCACGATCAACCCTGCCACCTCGTTCAACAACCTCATCGGCATCGCATTCACCACCGGCCTTGCCAACGGCGTCAACGGCAACCTGATCGGGGGATTCGGGATCGTACCGTTGGTCGGCCCGCTGGGCGATTACGGTGGTCCCACCCGTACCCTGCCGCTGCTGCCCGGCAGTACGGCCATCGATGCCGGCGTGATGCTGGGCGATACCGGGCAGCCAGACCCTATTCTGGTCCCGCTCACCGACCAGCGCGGCCAGCCGCGTATCGGCTCGCAGCCGGATATCGGCGCGTTCGAATCACGCGCGTTTACCCTCAGCCTCGCCGGTGGCAGCGGGCAGTCGGCCACCGTGGGGACAGCCTTCGCCGCCCCATTGGAAGTCGAAGTAACTGCCAACAGTGCCATCGAACCAGTCGCAGGTGGTCGGGTGCAGTTCACGATCCCCGCCAGCGGGGCCAGCGCCATCTTGGCCATCCCCTTTGGGCGCTGGGAGAGCATCGACGCCAATGGCTTCGCCACTGCTGCCGCTACCGCCAATGCCACCGCTGGTGGCCCCTACACCATCACTGCCAGTGCCCAGGGGGCGACGCCACCGGCGACCTTCCTGCTCACCAACACCCCCGCCGGCAACCCGGCCTGTGCCGGTTTCACCTTCCCCTACACCTTGAGCGGTGCCGACAACACCGCCCGCGTGGCCGAGCTGCGCCAGGCCATCGAGTGCGCCAATGCCAATGCCACGGATGACGAGATCGACCTGGACGGTCACGCCCTGGTGTTCACCGATGGCCCCTACAACGACGCCGACGGGGCCAATGCGCTGCCGTTGATCGCCAGCACCATCGTCCTGCGCAACGGCGCGCTGGAACGCGACACGACGGCCACGCCGTTCCGCCTGTTGTCCAGCGATGCCGGCAATCTCCTGACCGTGCGCGACATGCAGTTCCGGGGCGGCGAGGCCAGCAACACCGGCGGTGCCATCCTGGCACGCGGCCCCATCTACGTGGTGATGTCGCAGTTCAGCGACAACACGGCAGCAGAAGGGGCTGCCATTGCCGGGTACGGCATGGTGATGCTGACGAACGTGCAACTGCACGGCAACGGCGATGCCAGCAGTCGCTCGGTGCTGTGGGTCGACGGATACGCCGCGCTGGTCGGGGTGCTGGCCTTTGATAACCATCTGCCCGCCGCCGACAGTTCGCTGATGCGGTTCGCCGCCAACACCACCGTGGCCGAACTGCGACACGCCACGATTGCCGAAAACTCGGTGCAAGGGCCATTGCTGCGCATCGAAAATGGCAACAGCATCCAGATGCACAACAGCATCCTCTGGGACAACCAGGCCACCAGCCTCGGCAACATCTCGGCCACTACCAGCATTTTTCCGGGCGCGCCCGCTGCCAACGGGAATCTGGACACCGCGCCGGGCTTTGTCGCCACGCCCGCCAACTACCGGCTGGCCGCCGGCAGCCCGGCAATCGACGTCGGCAACGATTCCATGAGTTTTTTCGACATGTTCGATATCGACGGGGATGGCGACAGCGCGGAGCTGCTTCCCGACCTGGATCTCGTGCCTCGCCCGGTGAATGGCACCGTGGACATGGGAGCCTACGAGTATCAGGGGGTCGCCTTGCCGAACCTGAGCATCGACGATGTCTCGCTCAATGAAGGCAACGCCGGCACCACGGCCTTCGCCTTCACCGTGTCGCTGTCCGCGCCGGCACCGGCGGGCGGGGTGAGTTTCGACATCGCCACCGCCAACGGCACGGCCACGGCACCTGGCGACTACGCGGCGCAAAGCCTCACCGGCCAGTTCATCCCCGCCGGCAGCAGCACCTACAGCTTCACGGTCCAGGTCAACGGCGACACCACGTTCGAACCGAACGAAACCTTCTTCGTCAACGTCGCCAACGTGGTCAACGCGGTGCTCGTCGATGGCCAGGGCGTGGGCACCATCAACAACGACGATGCCGACGCCTGCGCCGGCTTCACCTTCCCCTACACCTTGAGCGGTGCCGACAACACCGCCCGCGTGGCCAATCTTCGCCAGGCCATCGAATGCGCCAATGCCAATGCCACGGCGGATGTGATCGACTTGGCCGGCTTCGTTCTGGTGTTCGATGCCGCCGATACCGCCGATGCCGACAACGCCCTGCCGGAAATCAGCAGCGCCATCACCTTGCGCAATGGCGAGCTGCAACGCAGTGCCGCCGCAGCCGATGACTTCCGCCTGCTGGCCGTGACCAACAGCGGTCACCTGATCGGTGAGGCGCTGACCTTCCGCAATGGCCGGAGCAGCAATGGTGGCGCCATCCACAACCATGGCGACCTGGAGTTGCATGGGACTGACTTTTTCGACAATGGCGACCTTGCGCTGACCCAGAACGGCGGCGCGATCTTCAACATCGGCGATGTGCTGCGCATCAACGACAACCGGTTCGAGGGCAATGCAGCCCAATACGGTGGTGCGCTGCATATCAACTACGGCAGCCTGTGGCTGCGCGGCTCGCACTTCGAGAACAACCAGGCGGTGGAGGGCGGTGCCCTGTTCACTCTGGAACTGGTTCGCGCGCTCGGCAACGCGTTCATCGACAACAGCGCCGAACGTGGCGGAGCCGTCATGATCTGGTGGAGCCAGGGCCAATTCTCCGGCAATCGCTTCGAGCGCAATCGCGCCAGCGTGCATGGAGGGGCCATGTCCGCCGAGGGCCCGATTTCAGGGCAATTGAGCCTGTCCAACAGCCTGTTCATCGGCAATGAAGCGCCGCTGGGCGCGGTGCTCAGACACGTCGAAGGCGAAGCATTCCTGCGCAATGTGACGATCAGCGGCCACACCCAGGCACTTGCCGGCAGCCTGTTCGCAAGCCACCAGCAGGGCGCGGATCTTCCGATCACCAACAGCATCCTGTGGGGCAACGGCGACACCCCGCCTGGCAACATCACCATTGCCCATAGCGTGGTCGAAGGCGGTTTCCCCTTGGGCACCGACATTCTCGATGCCGACCCGCGCTTCATCGACCCGGCCAATGGCGACTACCGCCTGGGCAGCGGTAGCCCGGCCATCGACGCCGGTGCCAATGCCGATGTGGCACAGGATTCCTGGATCGACATCGACGACGACGGCGACTTTGCCGAAGAACTGGACGATCTGGACGGCAACCCGCGCCGCTACGACGATGCCCATGTGGCCGATACCGGCGCGGGCAATGCTCCCGTCGTGGATATGGGTGCCTATGAGCGCCAGAGCGATTCCACTGCGGCTGGCATCACCGTCGCCCCGACCACGGGCCTGGTCACCAGCGAAGCCGGCGGCACGGCCACCTTCACGGTGGTGCTCGACACCCAGCCGACTGCTGACGTCAGCGTTGCCTTGAGCAGCAGCGACATCACCGAAGGCACGGTGGCCCCCGCCAGCCTGACCTTCACCCAGGCCAACTGGAACGCCGCGCAAACCGTCACCATCACCGGCGTGGACGATGCCATCATCGATGGCGATATCGCCTACAGCATCAGCATCGGCCCGGCCAGCAGTGCCGATGTGAATTACGACGGCCTCAGCGGCGCCAGCGTTTCGGTCACCAATATCGACAACGATGTCGCCGGTGCCGAACTGATGGCGTTCAAGTCGGTCGTGCAGGCGGGCACCGACAGCCTGCCCGCGATCTACGAGATCGTGATCCACAACATCGGTGCGGGGGATCAGGCCGATGACCCGGCCAGCCATGAAATGAGCGATGTGCTTCCGCCCGAACTGGCCCTGGTCGGCGCCAACGCAACCTCCGGCGTGGTGACGCTGGATCCGGGCAGCAACACGGTCCACTGGAACGGTGCGCTGGCTGCCGGCGGCAGCGTGACGCTCCAGATTCAGGCCGATGTGACCATCGCTCACGCCGCGACGATCTCCAATCAGGCCCAGATCCACTACGACAGCGATGGCGATGGCAGCAACGACGCCCTGACGCCTTCCACCGATCCTGCCGTGCCCGGCGCAGGCCAGCCCACCCGCTTCTACTTCCCCGGCGTGGCGGGCGCGCCGACCGCGCTGTTGATTCCTGCCACGGGCAATGCGGCGCTGTGGACGCTGGTGCTGTTGATGCTGATCGCCAGCGCCGCCAGCTTGCGTCGCATGTCGAGGTAAGGTTCAGGCCGATGCGCCAGGATGCGGCCCCGCATCCTGGCGCATCTCGACCAGGCGAGCGGCGAGCGCAAGTTCGACAACCTCGCCAGCCCCATTGATCCGGCCCACAAATGGCCGCATCCATCCCGCACCCGTAGAGCCGAGCTCGTTCGGCTTGAAGCCAAGGCGGCGGAGCAAGCCCTACGGATCAGACCTACGCCTCGCCATCGTGCCGACCCCGAGCGAGAGCGCTTCGAGGGCACGACGGTGAAATGTGCGGCGGCAAACCGGTTCGAGGCCAGCGGCGACTGACGGTTCAGTCCCGCCATTCCAGCACCAGATTCAGGTCGTCCATCGACGACCGCATGCGGATCTCGATGGGCGCATCGACCGGCGCGTGCGGCCATTCGCATTCGAACGTCGCCCACATCGCGAGGGAACAGCACGCAGTCCGGCACCGGGCCATAACTGCCGTGGATGCCGATGCGCACGACGAACGCCATGCCGGCACCGGGAGGCGCGGCTAATGCGTCTTCATCCAGGTTGAGCGCATCGATGCGCGCCTGCTTCCCGCGCAGGGCCTCGCGGGCGCGGCGCATCTGCTCGGCCATCGGGATGGCAGCGTCCGGATCGAAGCCGATCGCATGGCCGCGGCGACGCCTCGCCCAGCGTGAGCTTGCGCTTGTGCCGGGCGCAGGCGCGCACGAATCCGGCCAGTACCTCGATGCCACCTGCGGCAACGCATAGATCGGCTTGCCGATGCGAACAGTACGACCGTAGCCAGGGCGATGCGGAACATCCGATTCCAGTCGTGGAATATCGACACGACATGGCCTCTGCAGCGGCATTTCGGAGAGAGCGATGGATGCTAACAGCTCGGTTGCGATCCATGAGGAACGAATAAAGGGTGAACGCGAAAGCCGCGATCCCGCTCCTGAGCACAAGCGCAAACGCCTCCCCGACGCCCCAGCCTCCGATGACGCTTGCCGCGCCTCCATCCATCGGGGAGACGGAGCAAAGGGCCGTTGCATTTCCGAGTATGGCGTGGGGGCGCGGCGCGGACAGGCGCGGTACGGAACCTTCCTGCGCGATGGCGGCGGCCCAATGTTCCGGGCCGCTTCATGGCTTCGCATCGGCGATTTTCATGCGTGCGGG
>CAZHXV010000046.1:1006-1369 GCA_964536455.1 uncultured Aquimonas sp. | reverse complement strand
CAAGCTGGCGCAGAAGTTTTCCCTGCCAGCGGCCACGGCTTGATTCCCCCGCCCCGCCCCGCCATCCTGCGCGGCTGCCGTTTCCTGAAGTTCCACCGCACCGCAATGAGCAACCGCTACGACGCCGCCGATATCGAAGTCCTCTCCGGCCTTGATCCCGTCAAGCGCCGCCCCGGCATGTACACGGACACGTCGCGCCCGAACCATCTGGCGCAGGAGGTCATCGACAACTCGGTGGACGAAGCCCTCGCAGGACACGCCCGCGCCATCGAGGTGACGCTGTACGCGGACGGAAGCTGCGAGGTCGGGGACGATGGGCGCGGGATGCCGGTGGACATCCATCCGGAGGAAGGCATCAGCGGC
>CAZHXV010000046.1:443-996 GCA_964536455.1 uncultured Aquimonas sp. | reverse complement strand
CGTGGAACTGATCCTCACGCGGCTGCACGCCGGCGGCAAGTTCAGCGGCAGGAACTACACCTTTTCCGGCGGTTTGCACGGCGTCGGCGTCTCGGTGGTGAACGCGCTTTCCACGCGGCTGGAAGTGAAGATCCGGCGCGAGGGCATCGAGCACCAGATGGATTACCGCGATGGACTGCCGGACAAACCACTGCGCCAGATCGGCACGGTGGGACGGCGCAACACGGGAACAAAACTTCGCTTCTGGCCCGATCCGAAATACTTCGACAGCCCCAAGTTCAACCTGCGCCACCTGCGCCACCTGTTGCGCGCCAAGGCGGTGCTCTGCCCCGGCCTGCGCGTTTCGCTGTTCGACGAGGTGAGCGGCGAGCGCAACGAGTGGTTCTACGAGGATGGGCTTTCCGACTATCTGCGCGGGATGCTCGCCGACCACGACTATCTGCCGCCGAACCTGTTCCTCGCCTCTCAGTCGCGCGAAGGCGAAGCCTGCGATTTCGCGGTGTGCTGGGTGCCGCCGGTGGAAGGCGGCGGCTTCGAGCTGATCCAGGAAAGC
>CAZHXV010000046.1:0-433 GCA_964536455.1 uncultured Aquimonas sp. | reverse complement strand
TCAACCTGATCCCCTCCGCGCGAGGCGGTACCCACGTCAACGGCCTGCGCACGGGGCTGACCGAGGCGCTGCGCGAGTTCTGCGATTTCAGGAGCCTCCTGCCGCGCGGCGTGAAGCTGGCGCCGGAAGACGTCTGGGATCGGGTGAGTTACGTGTTGAGTGCGAAGCTGGCCGATCCGCAATTCTCCGGCCAGACGAAGGAGCGTTTGAGTTCAAGGCAAGCGGCTGGCTTCATCGAAGGCGTGGCGCACGACGCGTTCTCGCTGTGGCTGAACCAGAACGTGGAGTTGGGCGAAAGGATCGCCGCACTGGCCATCGAGCGTGCGGCGGCGCGGCTCAAGACGGAAAAACAGATCGTCCGCAAGAAGGTCACGCAAGGCCCGGCGCTGCCGGGCAAGCTGGCCGATTGCGTCTCGCAGGATCTGGGCCGCAC
>CAZHXV010000045.1:13884-15844 GCA_964536455.1 uncultured Aquimonas sp. | reverse complement strand
GCACCTCACCGCGCGAGATGATCGCCATGCGCGGGCACAGGTCGGTCACGTCCTCGACGATGTGCGTGGACAGGATCACCACGATGTTCTCGCCGATTTCGGAAAGAAGATTGAGGAAGCGGTTGCGCTCTTCCGGATCGAGGCCGGCCGTGGGTTCGTCCACGATGATGAGCTGCGGCTCGCCCAGCAGCGCCTGCGCGATGCCGAAGCGCTGTCGCATGCCGCCGGAAAAGCCGCCGAGCTTGTGGCCGCGCACGTCCCACAGGTTCACCTGCTTGAGCAGGGCTTCGACGATCTCGCGGCGCTGCCTGGCGTTCACGATGCCCTTCAGCACCGCGAAGTGATCCAGCATCGCGATCGCCGGTTCCTTCGGATAGACGCCGAATTCCTGCGGCAGGTAGCCGAGCCGGCGACGGGCTTCGGGCTTGTTCGCCAGCACGTCGATATCGCCCAGGCGGATGCTGCCCGAATCGGGATCCTGCAAGGTCGCGATCGTGCGCATCAGCGTGGATTTGCCCGCGCCGTTCGGCCCGAGCAGGCCGAACATGCCCTTGGGAATCTCCAGCGATACCTCGCGCAGCGCGGTCACGCCGTTGGCGTAGGTCTTGGACAGGTTCTGGATCGACAGCATGGAAGGCTCCCGGAGGTGCGGCGGCGATGGGGTCGGCGCGCATCACGCACTGGGAAAACGTCGTGACGCGCCGGCCGCCAGTGTGCGCCCGCCAGGCCGGGCCGGCATCCTCCGAAAGTCAGCGGTGTACCCCGTGCCGGAATCCAGCGCGGGAAGTCAGCGCCCGACCGCAGGCAGCGTCAGCACCAGCCGCATCCGCGCGGCCTTGGCCTGGCGCATGTCGCCTTCCAGCAGGATCAGGGTCTGCCGGCCTGCGGTGGCGGCTTCGTCCACCAGTTGCACCAGGGGTGCATCGGCCTGCGGCGGCAGCGGTTCGCCCAATGCCAGCAGCGCGGCGAACGCAACGGCGGGAATCAGAAGGCGGGCAGCAAGGTGGCGCATGGCGGTTCTCCTTGGCATTCGTGTGATGTCGCACCGTATTCTGCAAGCCGCGTGCCAACCATTGATTGTTTTTAATTCAATGAGTTGCGGTTTCGGCCAACTGTCCGCGCGTCCGGTTGTACGGCTTCCCGTCCGTTCGCGGACAGTACGGCGGCGGTGCATTGCGAAGATGCGCGAACGCCCCGTGTGTGACGGAAGTTTCGCAGACGGGACGGCCCGGTCAGGTCAGAAGCTGTCCCGGCGAGGCCGCCAGCCGCTGCGCCCCGGCCTCGCGCAGTTCCGCCTCGCTGCTGTATCCCCACAGCACGCCGATGGCGGCCAGGCCGTGATGGCGTGCGCCGCGCATGTCCAGTGGATGGTCGCCGACCATCGCGGTGGTGGCAGGGTCGGCCCCGGTGCGGCGCAGGGCTTCGGCGATGAGGTCGGCTTTCAGGCTGAGCGCGCCGTCCGCCGTGGCGCCGACGATTTCGGAAAAGAGTGCGCCGAACGGCGTATCGGCGAGGATGCGCCGCGCGTAGGATTCCACCTTGGCGGTGACCAGGCACAGCCGTATCCCGTTCGCGTGCAATGCGCGAAGCACATCGTCCACGCCTTCATAGATGCGGTAGTTGCGCCAGCCCGCTGCATCCATGTGGTGCAGGTAAAGCTGCACGGCGCGCTCGATCAGCTCCGCGTCGTGATCCAGCCACGGCGCGAAACTCGTCCGCAGCGGCGGGCCGATCCAGCCGCGCAAGTGCGCCTCATCGGGAATCTCCCGCCCAAGCGTGGCCAGGGCGAAACGAAGGCAGGCAAGAATGCCGGCGGAGGAGTCGATCAGGGTTCCGTCGAGATCGAAGAACCCGTGGTCAAAGCCCCCGTGGCTCACGCCCCACGCTCTTCCAATGCCGCCACCGCCGGCAGTACCTTGCCTTCGCAGAATTCCAGGAACGCGCCGCCGCCGGTGGAGAT
>CAZHXV010000045.1:11905-13874 GCA_964536455.1 uncultured Aquimonas sp. | reverse complement strand
ACACGCCGACCGGGCCGTTCCACAGCCCCGTGCCTGCTTCCTTTATTTGTCCGGCGTAGGCGCGCGCGGTGTCCGGGCCGATGTCCAGGATCATGTCGTCCGCGCCGACCTCGCCCACGGGCTTCACCGTGGCCGGCGCATCGGCGGCGAAGGCGGACGCGACCACCACGTCGCGCGGCAAAGGAATCGCCGTGCCGCGTTTTTCGGCATCGTCGAGGATGTTCCCGGCCGTGCCGATCAGATCGGCCTCGACCAGCGACTTGCCCACCGGAAACCCGCGCGCCGCCAGGAAGGTGTTGGCGATGCCGCCGCCGACGATCAGCCGATCCACCTTCCGCAACAGGCTGCCGAGCAGCTCCAGCTTGGTCGACACCTTGGAGCCGGCCACGATCGCCAACAGTGGCCGCTTCGGTGCGTGCAGCGCGCGGGCCAGCGCGTCCAGTTCGGCCATCAGCAGCGGCCCGCCGCAGGCCGTTTTCGCGAAACGGATCGCGCCGTGGGTGGATGCCTGGGCGCGGTGCGCGGTGCCGAAGGCATCCATGACGTAGACATCGCACAGCGCGGCGTATTTCCGGGACAGGGCTTCATCGTCCGCGCCCTCGCCCGCGTTCATGCGGCAGTTCTCCAGCAGCACGATGTCGCCGGGCGCAAGCTCCACGCCATCCACCCAGTTCCGTTTCAGCGGCACGTCGCGCCCGAGCAGTTCGGACAGCCTTTTCGCCACCGGCGCGAGCGAATCGGCTTCGGAGAACACGCCTTCCTTCGGGCGGCCCAGATGCGAGGTCACCATTACCGCCGCGCCCTGCGCCAGCGCCGCGCGGAGCGTCGGCAGGGCGGCGGCGATGCGTTGCTCGGAGGTCACCTGGCCATCCTTCACCGGCACGTTCAGGTCTTCGCGGATCAGCACGCGGCGGTCGGCGAGGGGAAGATCGGTCATGCGCAGGATGGACATTGCGGGCTCCGGGAAGGCGGGAAACCCGCCCATTGTCGCCGATCGCCGGGAAACCGATAAGCCTTTGATCCGCGTCAAGCGCGCCCGCGCAGCGGCCCTGCACACTGCGCCACATGGAAACCCTGCCCACTCTCGACGACGCCCTGCTGCAGCGCTACGACCGCCCCGGCCCGCGCTACACCTCCTATCCGGCCGCGCCGCGCTTCCACGAAGGCTTCGGCGAGACGCAACTGCGCCAGACGATCGCGCGCAGCAACGAGGATCCGGTGCCGCGCGCGCTGTCGCTCTACGTGCACGTGCCGTTCTGCGAGAGCCCCTGCTTCTACTGCGGCTGCAACCGCATCATCACCCGCGACAAGCGTCGTAGCGCGCATTATCTGGAGGTGCTGGACGCGGAGATCGACCGCATCGCCCCCTTGTTCGATGCGGACAGGCAGGTGGTGCAACTGCATTTCGGCGGCGGCACGCCGAACTTCCTTAGCCCCGCGCAGGTCGCCGGGCTGCTGGAGACGCTGCGCCAGCGGTTCCATTTCAGCGAGGCCGAAGACCGCGACATCTCCATCGAACTCGACCCGCGCCACGTCACCCCCGAGGACATCGGCCAGCTTGCGCGACTGGGCGTCACCCGCGCCAGCCTCGGCATCCAGGATTTCGATCCGGAGGTGCAGAAGGCGGTGAACCGCGAGCAATCGCCCGAAGACACGCTCGCCATCCTGCGCGCCTGCCGCGAACACGGCCTGAAATCGGTGAACGTGGATCTGATCTACGGCCTGCCCAGGCAGACCCTGGAAGGCTTCTCGCGCACGCTGGACACCACGCTCACCGCGCGGCCCGACCGCTTTGCGATCTACGGCTACGCGCACCTGCCCGAGGTGTTCCGCGCCCAGACCCGGATCGACGCCGCCGACCTGCCCGATGCCGCGCTGCGCATCGCACTGCTGCGCCTTGCCATCGAAAAGCTCACCACCGCCGGCTACGTCCACATCGGCATGGATCACTTCGCCCTGCCCGAGGACG
>CAZHXV010000045.1:0-11895 GCA_964536455.1 uncultured Aquimonas sp. | reverse complement strand
TGGGCTACACCACCCACGCCCAGACCGACCTGGTGGGGCTGGGCGTTTCCGCCATCAGCCACATCGGCGGCAGCTTCAGCCAGAACCCGCGCGACCTGCCGAACTGGGAGGCGAAGCTGCAAGCGCCAGGCGCGCTGCCGATCTGGCGCGGCCACGAACTGGACGCCGACGACCTGGTGCGCAGCGACGTGATCGAGCGGCTGATGTGCACCGGGGAAGTGGACATCCGGGAAATCGAAGCCGACCACGGGATCGTCTTCGACACCTACTTCGCCGACGCCCTGGCCCGGCTGATGCCGCTGATGGCGGACGATCTGGTGCGGATCGACTTCGACGCCATCCGCGCCACCGGGCGCGGCAGGCTGCTGCTGCGGCATCTGGCGATGTGCTTCGATGCCTACCTGCACGACGGGGAAAAGACGCTGAAGGCGCGGTTCTCCAAGGCGATCTGAGCTACCCCTTGCGCTGCGCCAGCTTTTCCGACGCCAGCCGCACGTTCGTCCGCACGCGCTCGCGCTCGGCCTCCGGCAGCACGCCTTCGGCCAGCAACTGCTCGCCGATGCGGCGGCAGGATTCCATGTCGCCCGTCCAGTAGCCGGCCACCGCGAACTCGTCGCGGCAGCGCCAGCGGTACCAGGAAGGATCCACGAACAGGGAATCGTTCGGCATCGGGATGGTCATGGCCTGCGCCGCGAACAGGCGGGCGGCAACGTGCCGCTGACGCTCCCGGCACAGGCGCGCCAGTTGCCCGAGCGCCTCCCCGCCGCGGCGCGGACGGAACTCGAAGGCCCGCAGGTAGCGATCCATCACGCTGCCGAACGGCTCCTCCAACCGCTCGGCCAGCAGCGCGGCCTGGTACAGCGACTGGAACACTTCCTCATCCCAGCCGCCCATGCCGGCACGCCGCTCGTAGTGCGCCAGCGCCGCTCCCGGCTGGCCGGCATCGCGGTAGCTCTGGGCCAGGTAGAACACGTAGCGGGCGTTGTCCGGCTCCTGCCGCAGCGCCGCTTCCAGCAGCATCGCATCGGCGGCGTACTTGGCCTTCATGTCCTGCCGGCTGCGCGCGCCGTCGCCGCCGAAGGCCAGCGTCGGCCCGTGCAGCAGCACGCCGGGCGTCGGCTCCCCGCAATCCAAGTACTCGTGCAGCACCCCGACCCAGCGCCACGGCCTGCGCGAGGACACCAGGCAGAGCCGGGTGTAGCGCAGGCCGGCATGATCCAGATACAGCGCGTAGGCATCGGCGGTCAGCGCCGGGCGCGCGTAGCCTTCGGGCAGGCACAGCGTGTCGTCGGCGTCGATGGTGAAGACGTAATCGCCCAGCGGCATCGCCAACTGGATGGCCTCGGTGCGGTTGTGGCCGAAGTCCTTCCACGGCCGCTCGTACAGTTCCCCCGGCAGATCTGCCAACACCTTGCGGATCAGCGCCTGCGTGCCATCGGTGGAGCCGGTGTCCACGATCGCCCAGGCGTCCACGAAAGGCCGCACCGAGGCCAGGCAGCGCTCGATCACGTGCGCTTCGTTCCTGACGATCATGTTGAGGCAGATGCGGGGCATGGGATCTCTCGTCCGGATCGGGGATTTATGACAAAGGCATCACAGATTGGCGCAACTTCGGCACAGTTGCTAAGGAATTGTTAATGCGCGATCATCATAGGGTCGGACCGGCCCGCCGGCTCTGGCCTTAAATTTCCCATTGATCTGGGTTACACACTGAGGATTACACAATGGCTTCGAAGAACTTTGTAAAAGGCATGCGACGGAACATGCTGGCGGTTGCGCTCAGCATGTGCTTCGCCGGCGCGGCCTTGGCCGATACAGGCGGCCTGCGCATCTCCATCACCAGCTCCTCTGGCACGCCGGTTGCGGGCGCCACGGTGAAGGTGAGCTCGCCTTCCAGCCTGGTCACCAGGACCGGCGTGACGGCTGAAGACGGCAGCGTTCGTCTCCAAGGTCTCGATCCGGCGACGAACTACACCGTGGAAGTGGTGGCCTCCGGCTACAACGACTTCAGCGCCAGCAACGTCGCCGTGGTCAGCGGCAAGAACCTCAGCCTGGGCTACGTGCTCGGCATCGAGAGCCTGGACACCGTGGTCGTGACCGGCGGCTCGCTGGCCGCCGTGGACACCACCTCGGCCACCGTGGGCACCACGCTGACCCTGAGCATGGTGGAATCGCTGCCCACCGGCCGCAGCTACCAGAGCTACCTGCAGCTGGTTCCGGGCGTGAAGCCCAGCGCCGGCGGCAACCCGTCCTCGAAGTCCGGCGTCAACTACCAGGATATCGGTGGCGCGGCGGGTACGTCCTCCGACAACATCTACGTCATCGATGGCGTCGACGTCACCGACTCCAACACCGGCACCTTCGGCGCCAACTTCAACTCGGAAATCATCCAGGAACAGCAAGTCATCACGGGCGGCGTGCCGGCCGAATACGCTGGCGGCTCGGGCCTGATCTCCAAGGTGGTCACCAAGTCCGGTGGCGACGAGTGGCACGGTTCGGTCAACTACTACCTGCAGAACGACTCGCTGGTTTCCGACGACGAGCACGGCACCTCGGGCGGCTTCTCCACCTACGACACGGCCTTGACCCTGGGTGGCCCGATCATCAAGGAAAAGCTGTGGTTCTTCGCGTCGTACCAGAAGAAGTTCCGTGAGGACGACGTCCTCGACGCGAGCACCGGCGATCTGCTGCGCACCGTGGAAACCGACCAGGATCTGGCCTTCGTCAAGGCCACCTGGCAGCTCACCGACGATGATCGCCTGACCGCCACGTTCTTCAACGATCCCTACAACCGCGACGGCAGCACCGCGTCCACCACGCTCAACAACCGGGATCTGGCGCGCGATCAGGGCGGCGACAACTACAAGCTGGAATACAGCCACAACTGGGACAACCTGTTGCTGAACGCCTATGCCTTCCGTCATGAGGGCGAGGTGTCGAACATTCCGGCAGTCACCGATGTCTCCCTCAACAACGTGGCGTTCCGCCGTGCCTCGACGGTGGCCGAGCGCAGCCAGGGCGGCGGCGGCACCACCCTCATCACCGAGCGCAATCGCGATGAAGCCGGCCTGAGCCTGGAATACTTCCTGGATACCTCGCATGGCACGCATACCATCAAGGCCGGTTTCACCTACTCGGAGAACGAGTACTTCGAGGACTCGCGCATCACCGGCGACGGCGCGCGCTACAGCTCCATCGGCCTGGATAACGCCGGCGTCAGCTTCGCGGACTTCGTCGGTTCGGGCTGGTCGGGCACGCGTTCCATCGTGGCCGCCGACATCCCCCGCATCCTCGGCAACACCGGCGGCTTCGGTATCGCCAACGCCAGCGCGGCGGATCAGGCCTACTTCATGGGCTTGCTGGACACGGATCACGACGGTGTCATTTCGTCGGCGGAAGTCAACGCCTACCAGTTCAACAGCACCGCCGGCAACCCGACGGGCCAGGTGAACAACTACCGCATCACCGAGGTGAGCGCGGCTCCGTACAATGTCACCACCAAGGGCAAGGCGATCTACCTGCAGGACACCTGGACGCTGGATCAGTGGACGGTCAATGCCGGTATCCGTGCCGAAGAATGGACGCACTTCGATTCCAGGGGCGACGAATCGGCCAAGTTCGACTGGGATCTGGCACCGCGCCTGTCGGTGGTGTACGACCTGTTCGGCGATGGTCGCAGCAAGATCTGGGCCTTCGCGGGCCGCTACTACGATCCGATCCGCACCAACATGGCGGACTTCGCCGGTAACCTGACCGGCCCGGAACTGCACGAGCAGATCTTCCTTGGCGACCGCTGGCTGACCTTCCGCAGCCGCGGCGGCCCGAAGACTCCGGACGCCCTGTTCGCGCCGTCCACCAAGACGCCTTATACGGATGAGTTCCTGGTCGGTTACTCCACCACCTTCCGCGACGACATCAGCCTGTCCTTCACGGTGACGCAGCGCCAGACCCGCGACATCCTGGAAGACTACGATCTGACTCTGTATTCCGATCCGGAAGTCGTGGCGGGCGATCCCGAGTGGTTCGGCTATGCCGGCCCCGGTTCGTTGTACTACCTGCCGTACTCGTACTTCGGTTACTCCGAACAACCGAACTCGAACTACGTGATCGGTACGCTGGCCGGCGGCAAGCGTGACTACCTGGGCTACGAAGTCACCTTGCAGAAGTTCAAGACCGAGAACTGGCAGGGCATGCTGTCGTACACCTACAACTCCGCCAAGGGCAACTCCAACTCGGACTCCAACGCGGACTTCCAGGGCGACTGGCTCGCGCTCGATCCGCGCGCGCCGAACATGTATGGCCCGCAGGCCGGCAACATCAAGCACCAGTTCAAGGCTTTCGGCTCGTATGAGTTCGACTTCGGCCTGGAACTGTCAGGCATCTTCAACTGGAACAGCGGCATGCTGTACACCACCTCGCAGTTGATCTCCGCCCGCTACCTGCCGATCATGGATAACGACGGTTACGAGCATGGCGGCGTGTGGGATACCTGGGTGTTGCCGAACACCGTCGGCGCCAACACCGGCCCGTCGTACTACACCTTCGACATGCGCGCCAAGTACGTGTGGGAGCTGCCGGTCGGCGAGCTGGAGTTTTTCGTGGACGTGTTCAACGTGTTGAACAAGCAGAAGCCGATCACCGTGATGGCGCTGGAAGCCGGCGACGGTGCGTACGACTTCGGCGAAGCGAACTCCTGGGTCGCTCCCCGCCGCGCCTATCTGGGTGTGCGTTACTCGTTCTAACAAGCCGCACTGTTCCACTTGTAAAACGGCCACCTTCGGGTGGCCGTTTTTTTATGCGAGATGCCAAGGAGGCGGCTTGGTGGGTATGCGGGCAGATGCATCCGGCACCGGCATGGCGCGAGGCCTGCGCGGCATGTGGATCGTGGATAATCGGAAGATCGCGCCGACAAGGAACACCGATGGGGACAGGACATCCGGAATTCGTCGCTATGCGCTCAGACGAAACCCCGACGAGATGAACAGCGTCTCCCGTGCCAGCGTCGATTCGGCGCTCTCCAGGGCCTTGCACCTGCTGGATGACGATCCGGCGGCGGCGGTGCAGTGCGCGCGAGAACTGCTCTCGCAGACTCCCGGGCACCCGGATGCCACCTTGCTGCTGGGCATGGCCTGCAATGCCAGCGGCGATTTCGCGCAAGCATCCGCGATTCTCCTCGAACTGGTTCGGATGCACTCGCACGCACATGCACCCTTGCTGGAGCTGGCGCGCGCGCAGGCGGGTCTGCGCCGTTTTGACGACGCTTCCGCCACCTTGAAGCGCCTCCTCGCGCTGAGGCCCGATTGGCCGCTGGCGCATCTGGCGCTGGCAGACCTGCGCTGCGCCGGTGGCGACGCGAACGGTGCGGATGCGTCCTACCTCGACTACCTGCGCCATACGTCGAACGATCGCGAACTGGTGGCGGCGACCGCCGCACTGGCGCGAAACCAGCTTCCCGATGCGGAAAGAATGCTGCGTCTGCGCCTGCGCCGCTGGCCGGCAGACGTGGCGGCGATGCGTCTTCAGGCGGAACTGTGCATGCGCACGCGCCGCAACGACGAAGCCATCCGCTTGCTGGAAGAGGCCTTGCGGCGCGCGCCGGGGTTCGACGCCGCACGCCAGAACTACGCCGTGGCGTTGAACCGGAGCGGGCGTCACGCGGAGGCGCTGGCGGAGCTGGACACCTTGCTGGAAATGCGTCCGGACGACCAGATCCTGCACGACATGAAGGCCGTGATCCTGGGGCGGCTGGGCGACGTCGAGGACGCCATCGCCACCTACGAGCGGTTGCTCCAGCGCAAGGAAGGGCACCCCAACATCTGGATCGGCTACGGCAACGCCCTGAAAACCTCGGGCCGGACGAAGGATGCGGTTTCCGCCTATCGGCGGGCACTCGAACTGCAACCCGGCTCCGGCGGCGCGTGGTGGAGCCTTGCCAATCTCAAGACCGTGCGCTTCGACGCCTCCGACATCGCCGCCATGCGCGGCCAGTTGCAGCGCAACGATCTGGACGAAACCACGCGGGCGAACTTCGAGTTCTCCCTGGGCAAGGCGCTGGAAGACGCCGGACAGGAAGAGGAAGCGTTCTCGCACTACGCCCAAGGCAACGCGCTGCGGCGCAGGCAGGCCCCTTACGATGCCGCCGCGAACCGCGCCAACATGCGCCGCGCCTGCGCCATCCATACCCGCGAATTCTTCGCCGCGCGGCAAGGCGCAGGCTGCGATGCGCCGGATCCCATCTTCGTGCTGGGCATGCCGCGCTCGGGCTCCACCCTGATCGAGCAAATCCTGTCCAGCCATCCCGCCGTGGAGGGTACGGCGGAATTGACTGCGATCGTCGCCATCGCGCACGAGCTTGGCCAACGCGCCGCACAACCGGGCGTGGCCGCCTATCAGGATGCGCTGGCGTCGCTGGAAGGCGCGCAACTGCGTGCGCTGGGCGAACGCTACCTCGAACGCACCCGCAGCCAGCGCCGCACCGATGCGCCCTTCTTCATCGACAAGATGCCCAACAACTTCGCCCATGCCGGTCTCATCCACCTGATCCTGCCGAACGCGAAGATCGTCGATACGCGCCGTCATCCGATGGCTTGCTGCTTCTCCAATTTCAAGCAGAACTTCACGCGCGGCCAGGAGTTCAGCTACGACCTGGCCGACATGGGCCACTACTACCGCGACTATGTCTCGCTGATGGCGCACTACGACCGCGTGCTGCCGGGCCGCATCCATCGCGTGATCTATGAGGAGGTGGTTGCCGATACGGAGGCGCAGGTGCGCGGCCTGCTCGACTATTGCGGCCTGCCGTTCGATGGGCGCTGCCTGCGCTTCTTCGAGAACGATCGCGCGGTGCGTACCGCCAGTTCCGAGCAGGTGCGCCGGCCGATCTACCGGGAAGGGCTGGACCACTGGCGGCGGTTCGAACCGTGGCTGGAACCGCTGGCCGATGCGTTGGGGCCGGTGTTGACCCTGTACCCGCAAGTGCCGCCGGATGCGCTCGCATCGGCATAGACTTTGCGTTATTTTAACACTTCGGGCCATTGGTTTAACGGCCCTTCATCGTGCGTGGCCGGGCTGGGATGGACACAGGATCCAGCTCCAGTGGTTGCGCCCCTTTACTTATGGCCCAAGGGAATTGGAGAGCAATCATGGCTTCACAGCAAGGATCAAGGCGTTTTTCCAGGCGCTTCAAGCGAAGCGCGCTTTGCATTGCACTGGGGATGTGCTTTGCCGGCGGCGTTCAGGCGCAAAGCTCGGTAGGCTCGATCTTCGGCGAAACCGGCAACAGTGCCCAGGTCACCATCGAGAACCTGGATACCGGTACCACGCGCTCGATCACCTCCAGCGCGGATGGCAACTTCACTTTCCCGCAGCTGGCGCCGGGGCGCTATCGCGTCACGTCCGGCAATGTCGCTCGCGAGGTTCAGGTCAGGGTGGGCACGGGTACGCACGTGAACCTTGGCCTCTCCGAGCTTGAAACGGTGACGGTGCGCGCCGGCTCCAGCATCAACACGATCGACGTGTCGTCGGTGGAATCCACCACCGTGTTCACGCAGGAACAAATCCAGGCCCTGCCCGTCGGGCGCGACATCACCAACGTCGCGCTGCTCGCGCCGGGCACCGTCAAGGGCGATACCGGCTTCGGCAACCTGGCCTCGTTCGGTGGCGCATCGGTGGCGGAGAACGGCTACTACATCAACGGCTTCGACGTCACCAACATCTTCAACTTCCTGTCCTACGGCGATTTGCCGTTCGACGCCATCGCCGAGCAGCAGGTCAAGACCGGCGGCTATGGTGCGGAGTACGGTCGATCGCTGGGTGGCGTCATCAACCTGGTGACCAAGAGCGGCAGCAACGAGTGGAAGGGAGGCGCAGCGGTTTATTGGAGCCCTTCTTCGCTGCATGCGCATGGCAACAATGTCGCCCAGAAGGATCCGGATCTGCTGGCCGATGGATACAAGTATTTCGTCTATCGCGGCGACGATGAATCCAGCGACTTCAGCTACAACGTCTATGCCGGCGGCCCGCTGGTCAAGGATCGCCTGTTCATCTTCGGCTTGATCGAAGGCCGCAACGACAAGGACGACATCTACTACGACGACCACAGCGAGCACCGCAAGAGCGATCGCCCGACCGGTCTCGTCAAGCTGGACTGGAACATCACCAACGACCACCGGCTGGAATTGACCGCGATCACCAATCGCACCGAGACGGACTACAGCAATTACCGCAATCCGACGGTCAACGATTCCCCGGTGCTCTACACCGGCCAGCACGGCCTGCTCGACAGCCAGTACTCCATCGAGCGTGGCGGCGAGATCTACATCGGCAAGTACACCGGCTACCTCACCGACAACTTCACCTTGTCGGCGCAATACGGCTACCTGAAGGCGCTCGATGGCGATCGGAACCCGGCGTTGCTGGGCTCGGACAACTGCTCGCGCGCCTACGACAGCCGCAGCAACCCGGCTGCAACCATCTATGTCGGCTGCTACAACGAAGGAAATCCGTTCGTTCGCGACCAAAGCGCCCCGGCCGATGCCGACGAGCGCAAGGCGTGGCGCATCGACGGCGAATGGCACATGGGTGACCACACCCTCCGTTTCGGCGTGGATTCGGAAGAGTTCCTTTCGCAACGCGCGGGCCAGCAGTATTCCGGCGACGGCCTGTATTACCGCTACTACAACCGCACAACCGATTTCACCGATACCGCCGTTGGCGTGTTCATCCCGGCCGGCACGCCCTACGTCCGCACCTGGGATTACCGTACCGAAAGCGGTGGCTTCGAGATCAAGAACCAGGCGGCCTACATCGAGGACAGCTGGCAGATCACGGACAAGTTCCTCGCCTACCTGGGCCTGCGCGCGGAGAACTTCGAGAACCTCAACGGCGTCGGCATCACCTTCGCCGAATCCGACACGCTGTGGGCGCCGCGCCTGGGCTTCTCCTACGACGTGAAGGGCGATTCCACCATCAAGGTGTTCGGCAACGCGGGCCGCTACTTCATCCCGATCGCGGGCAACACCAGCGTGCGCATGGCCGGCGGCGAATCCGGCTACGCCACCAACTACTACTACTGGGATGGCCAGCTCGACACCGCCACGGGCCTGCCGGCCAATGGCCTTGGCACGCGCATCAATACGGAGTTCAACGAGCCGCACGTCATCACGCCGAACCCGGCCACGGTGGCGGCGACCAACCTCAAGCCGATGTACCAGGACGAATTCATCCTGGGTGCCCAGTTCGAATTGAACACGGACTGGATGCTCGGCTTCCGCGCCATCCACCGCGAAGTCGGCGACGGCATGGACGACTTCTGCGCCCACAAGCCGCTGCAGCGCTGGGCCGAGGAGCAGGGTTACGACGATGTATGGCTCGGCGCCAACTACATCGGCGGCCCTTCGCCCACCTGCTACATGATCAATCCCGGCAACGATGTCTCGCTGATGATCGACCTGTATGGCGACGGTTCGGAAATGGTGGAAGCCAACATCCCGGCCTCGTACTTCGGCATTCCCAAGTACGAACGCAAGTACAACGCGCTGGAAGTCTTCTTCGAGCGCTACCGCACGGAGAACTGGTACCTGCAGGGCTCCTACACCATGTCCTGGTCCAAGGGCACCGCCGAAGGCTACGTGAACTCGACCCTGGAACAGACCGACGCCGGCATCACCCAGGACTGGGACTACAAGCCCTTCACCGACGGTTCCTATGGCTACCTGCCGAACGACCGCCGTCACACCTTCAAGCTGTTCGGCGCTTACGAGATCAGCGAGGAGTTCCAGGTCGGCGCCAATTTCGTGCTGCAGTCCGGTCGCCCGGTCAGCTGCTACGGCTATATCCCGCTGGACGACGAATCCCTGTCCGACGACGGCCTCAACACCCCGGTCTATGACTATTACGTCGCTGCGATCTGGTCGGGCAGCAGCTTCTACTGCGCCAACGAGAATGGCGAGCAGGAGCTCGGCCATCGCGGCAACCGTGGCCGTACGCCGTGGACCTACAGCCTGGATCTTGCGTTCCAGTACACCCCGAACTGGGCCAACCAGAACCTGTCGCTGGAGCTGAAGGTATTCAACGTCTTCAACAGCCAGAAGGTCACCGAGTACTACGAGGCTTCGCAGTACGGTGGCGCGGGCGCTCCGGTGACGGATCCGAACTTCCTGAACGACAGCAACTACCAGACCCCGCGTTCGGCGCAGGTCGTGGCGCGCTACAAGTTCTGATACGCGCTCCCCACGGGGGATCCGTGGCTCCAAAGCCGCCGGTGCAAGCCGGCGGCTTTTTCTTGCCCGCAGGGCCGGGCCCGCTTCGCCTGCGCAGGCTTATACCAAGGTCTGGATTCGGCCATTCCGCCCCAGCCGCTACCCTTTCCGGCGAGCCGCGCCAACGATCCGGGAAGAGGAAGCCATGTCCAGCTATGAAGCCGAATACCGCCGTTCCGTCGAAGAGCCCGAAGCCTTCTGGGCCGAGCAGGCGAAGCTGATCCACTGGCACGTCGAACCGCAGCAGACGCTGGAATACGTCAGGCCGCCGTTCCGGCGCTGGTTCGTCGGCGGGCAGACCAATCTTTGCTACAACGCGGTGGATCGGCATCTGGCCGGGCGCGGCGATCAACTGGCCATCGTCGGCATTTCCACCGAAACCGGGCAGACCCGCGAGATCACCTATCGTGCGCTGCATCGCGAAGTGTCCACCTTCGCCGCCGCGTTGCAAAAACTCGGCGTCGGCACCGGCGACCGCGTGGTGATCTACATGCCGCATACGCCGGAAGCGGCGATCGCGGTGCTGGCCTGCGCGCGCATCGGTGCGGTGCATTCGGTCGTGTTCGGCGGCTTCGCGGCGCACAACCTGGCGTTGCGCATCGACGACGCCAGGCCGGCGGTGCTGGTGTGCGCGGATGCAGGCATGCGCGGCGGCAAGGTGATTCCCTACAAGCCGCTCGTTGACGAAGCACTGGACGAAGCGGAATTTCCGCCGCCGAAGGTGCTTGTCGTCAATCGCAGGCTCGATGCGACGCTCCCGATGCGGGAAGACCGCGATGTCGATTACGATCGGATCAAACCCGAGTGCGAAGGCATCGAAGTCCCGGTCGTGTGGCTGGAATCGAACGCGCCGAGCTACATCCTCTACACCTCCGGCACCACCGGGAAGCCCAAGGGCGTGCAGCGCGATGTGGGCGGCTACGCGGTGGCGATGGCGCTTTCCATGAAGACCATCTACGACGTGGGGCCGGGCCAGGCGATGTTCTCCACCTCGGACATCGGCTGGGTCGTGGGCCATTCCTACAACGTCTATGGGCCGCTGATCGCAGGGGCCACGTCCATCTTCTACGAAGGCCTGCCGACTGCGCCCGATCCGGGCATCTGGTGGAAGATCTGCGCCGACTACGGCGTGCGCACCGTGTTCTCCTCGCCCACGGCGATCCGGGTGCTGAAGAAGCAGGATGCGGCGTGGCTGAAGAAGTACGACCTCTCCGCGCTGAAATGGCTGTTCCTCGCCGGCGAGCCGCTGGAACTGGGCAAGACCGTGATCGACAACTACTGGCAGACCGAAACCGGCTGGCCGGTACTGACCCTGATGCCCGGGCTGGATCTCAAGCCCGTCAAGCTGGGTTCGCCCGGCTTTCCGAACCTGGGGTTCAAGCTGCGCGTGATCGACGAGGCGACGGGGCTGGATGCGGCACCGGACGAGAAGGGCGTGCTGGCGATCGAGCCGCCGCTGCCCCCGGGCTGCCTTTCCACCGTGTGGGGCAACGACGAGCGCTTCATCGCCAGCTACTTCTCCCACTTCAAGGAGCTGGTGTACAGCTCGCTGGATTGGGCCGTGCGCGACGAGGGTGGCTATACCTTCATCCTGGGTCGCACCGATGACGTGATCAACGTCGCCGGGCATCGGCTG
>CAZHXV010000044.1:0-15892 GCA_964536455.1 uncultured Aquimonas sp. | reverse complement strand
GTTGAGGATGGTGTTGGCCGGGAAGGGATCCACGCGGAGCCTGGCCACCAGCTCCGCCGCCACGCGCGCGGCGGGTTCGTAGTTGCGCTCGCCCTGGCCGTTGAAGGCCAGCGACATGGCGATGGCCGGAAGCCCGAGGAAGCGCCCTTCCATCGCGGCGGCGACGGTACCCGAATAGATCACGTCGTCGCCCATGTTGGCGAAGGTGTTGATGCCGGAGACCACGATGTCCGGGTCGAAATCCAGCAGGCCGGAAAGCGCCAGATGCACGCAATCGGTGGGCGTTCCGGGAACCGACCAGGTGCATTCGTCCAGTTTCTTCGCCATCAGCGGGCGATCCAGCGTCAGCGAATTCGACGCGCCGGAACGATCCCGATCCGGCGCAACGATCACCACCTCATGGCCTGCATTGCGCAGGCCTGCGGCGAGGATGCGGATGCCCGGCGCATCCACGCCGTCGTCGTTGCTGACCAGAACTCGCATGAGCTTCCCGTTCCCTGTGTTTCCAAACCCGCAATGATAGCGCCGGTGCGGCGGCGATCAGGAAGCGCGCGACATGCGCAGGCTCAGCCGAGGACGGTGTTCCACTTTGCCAGATTGTCCTTCTGCGCCTCGAACAGGGCCGCGGTGTCGCCTTCGATCGTGATGGATTCGATCGCATCGCCGCCGCGCACCGCATCGACCACCTTCTGGTCGTCCGCGCCGACCACCTTGCCGAACACGGTGTGCTTGCCGTCCAGCCACGGCGTTGCGACGTGGGTGATGAAGAACTGGCTGCCGTTGGTGCCTGGGCCGGCATTCGCCATCGACAGCACGCCCGCCTCGTGGCGCAGCGAAGAGACGAATTCATCGCCGAAGCGATACCCCGGCCCGCCGGTACCGGTGCCGTTCGGGCAACCGCCCTGGATCATGAAATCCGGGATCACGCGATGGAACTTGAGACCGTCGTAATAGCCGCGCTTGGCCAGGTTGGCGAAGTTCGCGACCGTCATCGGGGCCTGGTCGGCGAACAGTTCGAGGTTGATCTTGCCGCGCGGGGTGGCGATGACGGCGGTGAGCTTGGACATGGGGGGATTCCTGATTCGGCGAAAAGAGCCGGGCAGTTTAACCGGGAAGCCACAGTCGCGCCTGCAATCCGCCCGCTTCGCTGCGCTCCAGTTCCAGGTGGCCCTCGTAGGTGCCGGCGATGTCCGAGACGATGGCAAGGCCCAGGCCATTGCCTTCGGTGGCTTCGTCGAAACGGCGGCCACGCTGCACGGCTTCCTGCATCTGGGTGTCGGAAAGGCCGGGGCCGTCGTCGGAGATTTCGATGCGCAGGCCGGAACCGGGCGGCGCACTGCCCAGCCACACGGTGGCGCCGGGTTCGCGCACCGTCGGGACATCGCAGGCGGCAGCGTGCAGTTGCACCTGTGAATGCGCCCACTTGCCGGCATTGTCCAGCAGGTTGCCGAGCATCTCCTCCAGATCGGTGACTTCGCCGCGCCAGTGCAGATCGTCCGGCACATCCATTTTCCAGCGCAGGTCGCGCGCGCCATGCAGTTGCTTCATCAGTTCCAGCAGCGCTGCGATGCGCGGAGCCAGTGCGATGCGGCGGCGTTCGCCCGCGCCGCTGCCGGCACGCGCCAGATGGCGATCGATCAGGCGCGACATGGCCTGGGCTTCGCGTCGCACCAGCGCGGCGGGGACCTGGGGGTCGCAGCTTGCGGCGGTGAGCAGGGCCAGCGGTTTCTTCAGCGCATGGGCCAGGTCGGCGGCATGGCCGCGGGCGCGGGCGACGATGCGGGCATTGCGGGCGAGCAGTTCGTCCAGTTCGCGCGCCAGCGGATCCAGATCGGGGCCGTAGCCGGCGCCGATGCGTTCGCGCCCGCCCCGCTCCATGGTCACCAGCGCCTGCCTCAGCCGCGCCAGGGGCCGCAGACCCAGCCGCACCTGCACGATGGAGGTGAGCGCCAGCAGCGCCAGCAATGCGGCGAGCGTGAGCATCAAGATGCGGTCCAGCCGATGCAGCGCATCATCCACCTGCGCTGCCGGGCCGAAGACTTGCAGCCGCGCGGCTCCCGTCTGCGCATCGATTGGGCGTGCGATGCCGAGCAGTTCGATGCCCTGCGGGCCGACGGCGCGCAACAGCCCGTTACCCTGCCGGGAAACGCCTTGCAACTGCGCATCCCACAGCGAGCGCGAGCGCAGCGTCTGTTCGTTGCCTTCCAGGCGCCAGTACCAGCCTGAAAAGATGCGGCCGAACTCGTCGTTGTCGGCACGCGCCGCCTGCGCGTAGCGGCCCTGCTCGTCCCGTTCCAGCCGGGCGGCGATGCGTTCGGCGTGTTCGGCCAAACGCAGCGCGAAGCTTTCGCGCACGGCCGCGTGCACGCCCGTACGCAAGGCCAGGCCACCGGCGAGTGCGACCAGCACTGCCGCCAGCGTGCCGAGCCAGATCAATCTTCCCGCCAGCCCGAGCCGCATCAGGAATCCTGCACCGCAAGGCGGAAACCCAGGCCGCGTTCCGTGTGGATCAGCGGCCGGCCCAGTTTCTTGCGGATGCGCCCGACCAATACGTCCACGGTGTTGGAGTCCGGCTCCAGGTCGCGCGCATAGACGTGCTCGCCGATCTGCATGCGGCTCACGACCTGCCCTGCGTGGTGCATCAGGTAGGCGAGGATGCGGTGTTCCTGCGCGGTGAGCGCCAGTGGCGCGCCATCGAGCGAAAACCGCTGCGCCACGGTATCCAGTTCCAGCGACCCGACCCGCAGCACCGCATCGCCATGGCCGCGCGCGCGGCGCAGCAGCGCGGAAAGGCGCAGCGCCACTTCCTCCAATTGCACGGGCTTGGTGAGGTAGTCGTCCGCGCCGGAAGAAAAACCGGCGAGCTTGTCGCTCCAGCGATGGCGCGCGGTCAGGATCAGCACCGGGAAATCGCAGCCCTGCTCGCGCCAGTGCCGGATCACCGAGACGCCATCCTGTACCGGCAGGCCGAGATCGACCACGGCAGCGTCATAGCTTTCCGTCGCACCGAGGAAGGCCGCTTCCCCGCCGTCGCCGCAGGTTTCGGCCAGCCAGCCCGCCTGCTCGACCACCCTGGCGATGGCGGCGGCCAGTTCCGCGTCGTCTTCGACGATGAGGATTTTCATGGCGCATGCCTCATGGCGAGTGTTCACGCATCAGTCGTCGTCCCTGTCCAGCACGGTGCCGGTGGTCGCGTCGAGCACCAGTTCCAGGATCCGGCCGCGCGGCGTGCGGAGTTCGATCTCGTAGATCCACCGGCCCTGGCCATCGCGGTCCAGTTCTGCATCGAGCACCGTGCCCGGATGCTCGCGCTGCACCTGCGCCAGCATCCGTGGCATCGGCATCAGCGCATCCAGCGCCGTGCCGCGACCGGCATCCAGTTGCGCCAGCCCGCTCGCCGGATCGAGCAGCAGGCGCACCTGGGAACCATCGCTGCGCAGGATTTCCACGGCGTAATGGCCGTTCTCCAATTCCACTTCGATCGCATGGCCGGGCCATTGCCGCAACGCACGGTTGAGCAGTTCGTCCAACGGGATTTGCTGGATGTCCTGGCCCTGCGGCGCATTGTCGAGGAATTGCCCCGTGGCGGCATCCACCTGCACTTCGATCCGGCGGCCCTGCGCGAGCAGCACTTCGATTTCATAGACGCGGCGGCCATCACCGCCATATTCCAGTTCCACTTCCAGGATGCGGCCCGGATGACGCGCCTGCACCTTTTCCACGATTTCCGACAGCGGCAGCAGGCGGCCGGCCTCCACGGCGCGGCGCACCGATTCCTGCTCGGTGGCCGATGCGGCGAAGGCGGTAAGCGCAAGTAGCGAAGGCAGCAGGTTTTTCATTCGCCCATGCTCGAAAAGGGGGGGTAAATCGATCGTTAACGGACGCGTCAAAACCGGTTTAGCCACATCCGGCCATGGTGTGCGCACCGGCAAGCCGCCGGTTCGTTCCCCACATCAAGGAGTTTCCCATGCGTACCGCATTTTTCCTTTCCATCTCGCTCGCCGCTGCCGCCGCTTCCACTTCCATCAACGCCGCCCCGGTCGAGGACGCCGCACAGGCGCTTGCCGCAGTCGAGCAGGCCGGCTACGTCGCGCCCTACGAACTGGAATACAAGTTCGGCTACTGGGCCGTGGAAGCGACCACGCCCGAAGGCCTGCGCGTGGATGTGCTGATCAATGCACAAAACGGCGAACTGCTGAGCTTCGACGGCAAATCCACCGCGCTGCCGCGCAACCAGGTTCGCGCCGCGCTTGAAGCCGCGGGCTATCGCCGCGTGCGCGATCTGGAATTCGACGATGGCTTCTGGGAAGCGGAAGCCGATAACGCCCAGGGCCGCGAGGTGGAACTGGTGGTGCATCCACTGACCGGTGCGGTGCTGGCCGAACGCCTCGAAGATTGACCGTGGCATCGGGCGGGCATGGCGACGTGCCCGCCCTACGTCCCGGGCACGGTGCGCGCGATGGCCTCGAGCCAGCACGAACCAGCCTCCGAGATGGCTTCCAGCGTGGCGCTGCGGCCGTCGCCATCGATGGCCAGGTACAACCTCAGATCGGGCAGCGGCAAGGCGCCCTGCCCGCGCTGCGGCCATTCCACCAGCCACAGCCGCGCCTTTTCCGCCAGTTCGTCCAGCGCCAGGTAATGCAGTTCTTCCGGATCGGCGATGCGGTAGAGATCCAGATGCGCGACGTCGCCAATGGCCGTGTCGTAGCGTTCGATCAGGGTGTAGGTCGGGCTGCGCACCGCACCGGCAACGCCCAGTTCGCGCAGCATGACGCGTGCGGTGGTGGTTTTCCCCGCGCCCAGGTCGCCTTCCAGATACAGCAGTACCGGCACGGCCGGCACGGCGCGCGCGATGGCGCGCCCGAGCCGCTCGGTATCGTCGGGGCCGGCAAGGCGCAGCGTGAGGTTCATGGATTGGAAAGGCGGCGCAGGAAGGGGAACAAATCGGAGGCCAGCATCCCGCGCTCGCCGCCTTCGCGTGCGGTGGCATCCGCCGCAGCCGAATGCAGCAGCGCACCGGCGCAGGCGGCCTGGAAGGCATCCAGACCTTGCGCACGCAACGCGGCGATCGCACCGGTCAGCACGTCGCCCATGCCACCGGAGGCCATGCCGGGATTGCCCGCGCCGATCACCTGTGGGATCTCGCCCCTGGCGGCAACTAGGGTGCCGGCTCCCTTGAGCACGACCACCGCTTCGTAGCGATCCACTAGAGCCTGTGCCGCGGCGAAGCGGTCGCGCTCGATCGTGGCCACATCGCAGCCAAGCAACCGTGCGGCCTCGCCCGGATGCGGGCTGAGCACGGCATCCGGAACGCGGTGCTGGGTGGCGGCGAGCAGGTTCAGGCCATCGGCATCCACCACGCAGGGAAGGCCGAGCCGCGCCGCTGCCATGAACATGGACTGCGACCATTCCCCGCGCCCCAGGCCCGGCCCGAGCGCAACCACGTTGGCGCGGCCGGCCATTTTTTGCAGCGTGGCCGCATCGGAAACGGCACTGGGCATCGCTTCGGATCGCGCGGCCAGCAGCGGGCCGACGTTCTCCTGGCGGGTTGCGACCGAGACCAGGCCGGCCCCGCAGCGCAGCGCGGCTTCGGCGCACAGGCGGATCGCTCCGCCGTAGCCGTGGTCGCCGCCGATGGCGAGCACGTGGCCGTTGTCGCCCTTGTGCGCATCGCGGGCGCGAGGCTTCAGCCAGCGTCCGAGCTGCTGCGCGGCGGCCAGTTGCGCGGAGGGTGGCAGGAGGAAGCGGGTTTCGGGCGATACATCGAGCGTGGCCAGTTCCACCGGCCCGGCCAATGCCCTGCCCCGGCCGGTGAACAGACCGCGCTTGTGGGCGATGAAGGAAATGGTGCGGGTGGCGCGGATCGCCGCACCCGGCGCATCGCCGGAATCCGCGTCCAGGCCGGAAGGCACGTCGAGGGAAAGCACCGGCACGCCGGATGCGTTGATCGCCTCGATCAGCGCCGCCGCCGCGCCTTCGGGCGCATGCGAGAGGCCGATTCCGAACAGCGCATCGACAGTCACGTCGGCCTGCGGCAGTTCCTTCCCCGGCGCATAGCGCGCCTCCTCGCCGCCGGTATCGCGCCAGTTGCGCCAGGCATGGCGGGCCGGATCCGCCTTGGGCCCGTTTTCGTCCAGGGCCAGCACCTGCACCTGCATCCCGGCCATGCGCGCCAGCCGCGCGAACACGAAACCGTCGCCGCCGTTGTTGCCGGGGCCGCAGGCGACCAGCACGCGCCGCGCCATTGGCCAATCGAGTTTCATCCGCGCGAAGCTCGCGGCGGCGGCGCGCGTCATCAAGGCCTGGAGATCGACGCCATCGTGCGCAGCCGCGTGCGACTCGATGGCGCGAATATCCTCGGTGCGGAACAACGAAGGCGCGGCGTCCATGGATGGCCGCTCCAGCGGCCTCACCCGGTCAAAGCAGAAGCGCCGCCGCAACACCCGCCGCGGCCAGTACGACGATGGCTCCCAGAACCCAGCCAAGCGCGCCGGATTTCTTCGCAACCGGCGGCTTGGCGATCGCGGCGGTGCGCGCCGTGCCCGGAATTTCCGCGCCGGGGGCAACCAGCAGGAAGCGGATGTTGTCCAGGCGCAGTTCCTCGCCCGGCTTGAGGATGCCGTTCTGCACCCGCTTGCCGTTGATGAAGGTGCCGTTGGAGGAGCCCAGGTCTTCCACCATCAGGCCATCCGGCGAGGGCTTGACCTGCGCATGGCGGCGGGAGATTTCCTCGCTGGCGATGGCGATGTCGCATTCGCTGGAGCGACCGATCACCTGCGCCCCCGCCACCGGGTAGGTCTTCCCGAAAGCTGCCCCGGAAACCCCCCGCAATACGAAGCGCGGAACCGCAACGCGGACGCGGGTTGCGCCGCTTTCGTCCACCGGCGCGGGCCGCGCTGCGGGTGCCGCGCTGCGCTCCACCGCCACCACGCGCGCCTGCACCGAACCCAGCAGCAGCGCATCGCCGGCGCGAATGGTTTCGGCCTGGGCCACCAGATGGCCGTTGAGGGATACCTGCGCCTCCGGCGAGGCGGGCGTCACGCTGGCGACGCCCTGCGAATACTGGATGTCGCAATGCCAGGGGGCGACGCCTTCCTTCCCCAGCACGATCTGCGCACCGGGCGCGCTGCCAATTCGGTTGTTGCCCTCGCTCAGGGAAACGGGCGCATGTTCGCCATTGGGGAAAAGCAGTTTCATTCGAACCTCGTGAAGAACTTGCGGAGCCGATCAGGGCACATCGCGCGCGATACGGAAGCCCACGGTGTTGAAGCCGGTATCGCCGGGGAAGGATTCGATGGCGCGGTCGCCCTTTTCCGAATACCAGCTCGCCCCGACCACCGGCCGCTCGCGACAGGCACCCGCCGGGCAGGCCGCCCATTGGCGCACATTGCCGCCGGCATCATATAAGCCGCTGTTGTTCAGGGCAAAAGCGGTAACGGGCGAAGTTCCGGCGAAACCGTCGTTGCATCCTGCCGCGTCGCGGCCTCCGAATTCCTTCTGGTAGGCCAGATCCCGCACGTTCGCCGAACAGTCGCCGCGATATGCCACGCCGGCACCGGTCAATTCGTTCGAGGTCGGCAGGCGGTAGCCTTTGCCCATGGCCTTGCCAAGCCATGCCGCATAACCCTCGGCCATCTCGGCGTTGACGCAGACCACCGGATGGGCGTCGCCCTGCGCGAACTCCGGCGATTCCCAGGTGCGCTTGCGCGAAGCGCTGAAGATCGAACCTTCGCGATGCTTGCAGGAAGGCAGGCTGTTGCCGAAGCGGCTGCGGCCCTCCGCTTCCCAGTAACGACGGAATTCGCCCACCGTCACCGGCTTGCGCCCGAGCGCATAGCGCCCCAGCACCACCATCTCCGGGCCGTTGCCCTTGCCCAGCGCATCGGCGAACACGTAGCCGGGCTTGCCCAGGCCGGCGAGCTTGCGCGCTGCCGCCGCGATGTTCTGGGCTGCGGGCAGGATGTTCTTCGCCTGCGCCAGCGCCGCCTCCGCCTCCCCGCCGTTCCAGGCCGAGATCGCTTTTTCCGCGCGCGCCACCAGTACATCGACATGATCCTGCTTCGCCTTGACCGCGGCCGCCGCGGCATCGTTGAGCGAATAGGTTTTCGCGACGCTCTCGGCCTGCTCCAGATGCGCCAGCCATTGCTTGGCATCGGCTTCCGGATCGATCTGCGCCGCCATGTCCAGGTAGGCCTGCGCGATGCCCGCGATCCCGGCCCTGGCGGCCTTGTTGTTGGGTTCGAGCTTGAGCACCTGGGCGTAGCGTTCCAGTGCGTTGCGGCCTGCCGGCGTGGTGTAGCGCTTGTTCGCCATGTTGATGCGCGCAAACGCCAGCAATTCCTCGACCGGATCGTTCACGGTGTAGATCTGGGCCGCTTGCGCATCGGCACCGTCAGGCAGGGCCTCGCCCGTTTCCGGATCGACCGGAACCTCCGGCGTTTCATCGGATACGGCGACGGTGTCGCCTGATGGGCTGGCTTCCGCATCGTCCCGGCCAGGAACGTAGGGATCGAACTTGCCGGGCGGCGCGGTGGGGCCATCGGGCTGGGCCGGCTGCGATTGCGTGGTTGCGGCGACCGATGCCTTGCCGGACTTGTTGCCCAGCCACAGCCCCATGCCCAGCGCGCCCGCGCCCAGCAGCAGCAGCAACACCAACGCCGCATGCCACCAGCGCCACGACGATGGGGACGGCGGACGCGGTTGTGGCGCGGGTTTGGGGGCAGCGGCCGGTGCCGGGCGCGGCGTGGTGAGCTTGGTGGTGCGCGGCGGTTCGGCCTGGACGGCCTGGATGTCTTCCTTGCGGATCGCCGGCAACGCACCGATCAAGGTGCGCTCCCCATCGTCGCTGCTCGGCAACATCGGTGCGGCCACGCTCGGCAGGCGGCCGATCAAGGTGGCGTCCTCCTTCATCGACGCCGGTTCCGCCGATCTGCCGCCCGCGATGCGCATCATCGCCACGCGGAACGCCTGGCAATCGTTGAAGCGCTGATCTGGCGATTTGGCCATCGCCGTATCGATCAGCGGCTGCCAGCGGGACAGCGGCTCCGGCAATCTCGGCAGCGGTTCGTGGACGTGCGCGTAGGCCACCGCGAAACCGTCCTCGCCGTCGTACGGCGGCTTGCCAGTGAGCGCCTCGAACACCATCACGCCGAGGCTGTAGATGTCAGATCGGCGATCCACTTCCCCGCCGCGCGCCTGCTCCGGGCTCATGTAGTGGCTGGTGCCGATGGACAGCCCGGAGGCGGTCATGCGCGAACTGGAGGCCAGCGCGCGCGCGATGCCGAAATCGGTGAGCACCGGCTTGTTGCGTTCGTCGAACAGGATGTTCGCCGGTGTCACGTCGCGATGCACGTAGCCGCGCGCATGGGCAAAGCCGAGCGCGTCGCAGACGGCGGAAACCACGCGGATCAGTTCCACCTCGTCCACGCCATTGGCCAGGCGCAGCGCGAAATCCCCGCCGGGCACCATCTGCATCGAGAAGTAATGAAGGCCGGCGGGCGTCACGCCCACGTCATAGACCGACACGATGTTGGGATGGGCGAGCGAGGCCAGCATCCGCGCTTCCTGGAGGAAGCGCTGGGCATAGACCGGGTCTTGCGAAAGCGTCGGGATCAGTACCTTGAGCGCCACTTCGCGATCGAGCAGCACCTGACGGGCGCGATAGACGGTGGCCATGCCGCCCCGACCGATCTCGCCAACCACGTTGTACCCCGGAAAATCGAACACTTCGCCCCCTGTCCTGAGCCTGTGGGACATCGAATCTGAAATACCGCCCTGCGAACCCTGCCACAGTGCCGTAGGTTCGAAGCGGAACGATTGTAGCTTGCCTTGTACTGTGCTCACGCACCAGCCTCGTGCATGAACGGGAAAAGATGCGGGGCGCTTGGCGTTCGCAGGCATTGGCCCCATGCTGGCGGCCCGTTCCCGCGATCCATCGTCCGATGCTGTCCGCCATCATCGCCCTCGCCCTGTTCGGCTGTGTTGCGCTGGGCTGGTCCAGCGCCAGGGCCGCCGCCGAGACCGCCCGTTTTTACGGGCAGCGCGCCTGCGAGGAGGCCGGCGTGCAGTGGCTGGATCAGACCGTGATGCTGGAAAGCCTCACGCTGCGCCGTGCGCCCGATGGCTGGTTGCGCGTCGCCCGGCGCTACCGTTTCGACTATTCCCTCGACGGTCACGATCGCAAACCCGGGCGGCTGGCGCTGCTTGGGCGGGAACTGCAATGGATCGGCTTGCCACAGCCGGTGCCGTCCGCGATGCCGATTTCCGGATCGGATTCCGGATCGTAGGAAAATCCACCCCAGGCGCCGTCGCTCAGTCGCCGCCGCGCATCCATGCCTCGATTTCGGCGACGCTTCGCGGTGCGCCGGCGGAAAGGTTCCTCGGTTCGCCGTCGGTGACGAGGATGTCGTCCTCGATCCGCACGCCGATGCCGTCGTATTTCGCGAGGGCCGCCTCGATGCCCAAGCGCTCCTCGTCCGTGAGCGCCTTGAATGCCGCGCTCGCCCGCACCGACTCCCCACGGACGTAGATGCCCGGTTCGTTGGTAACGATCATGCCGGAAGCGAGCGCGGCGGTACGGTCGTTCACGTCGTGGGTTCTGAGGCCGAGGTGGTGGCCCAATCCGTGCGGAAAGTACCAGCGAGCCTGCTCCGGCTCGTTCTTTGCGACGAGGCCAAGGCGGAGGAGTTCCTCGCCGAGGAGGCTGGCCGCCTTCTCGTGAATTTCCTTCATGTGCCTGCCGGGCCGCATGAGCGCCATGCTCTGGGTCTGGGCGCGCAGCACCGCTTCGTAGATCGCCCGTTGCTCGGGCGTGAACGTGCCGCTCTGCGGATAGGTTCGGGTCACGTCGGCGGAATATCCGTCCACCTCCGCGCCGATGTCCGTGAGCAGGAGGGCCCCCTGCTCGACCGGATCGTTGTTGCTCTCGTAGTGCAGCGTCGTGGCATTCCGTCCCGAGGCGACGATGGACGGAAAGGCCCAGCAACAGGCCCCCAGGCTGCGGAAGGTGTGTTCGATGGTCGCCTCCACCTGGTATTCGTAGGTCGCAGTCGTAACGCGCCGCATCGCCGCTTTCTGCGCCGCGACCGTGATGTCGATCGCCCGCTGCACGCTGGCAAGTTCTGCCGGCGATTTCCGCATGCGCATTTCCGTGAGCAGCGGAAAGGCATCGCGGAACTTCAGCTCGGGGTAGCTCCTGCGCAGTTCCTCGACGAGGGCCAGTTCCGGCGTCGGCGGCCCGCCGAGGTTGCGCGATTCCAGCAGCATCCAGACGGTCGCGCGGCCTTCGCGCACCTTCTTGGTCCAGTCCGGCAGCCCCGGGCCTGCGAAGCTCCGGTACGCGCCGGAGTCGCCCCAGGCGCGGCCTTCCATCGCGGCCTGGAGAAAACCGCGGAAACGGTTCGAGGAGGCAACCTCTCCGGCGCCGCTCGCCGCCTTCACCTCGTCGTGCGTGGCGATGCGGCCTGTCCAGAGTTCGGCGGCGGCATCGCTGTCGCGGGTGAAGACGATCTCGCGGTGCTCGGTTTCGCCGGGCACGAGGACGAACATCGTCTCCGGCGCGTCCAGGCCGGTGAGATAGAGAAGGTTGTCTTCCTGCCGGAACGGCCAATCGACATCGCCATTGCGTACCGCGGATGCGGGCGAGAGCAGCACGAGCATCGCATCCGGCCCGAGTTGGCGCGCCAGCGCGTTGCGTCGCGAAGCAAGCTCCCTGGCATCGGCCGCAGCGCAAGCGGATGGAGCGGCCACCGCGAGCAGCGCCAGGATCGAGGCGGTGGCAGCGAAAACGAGGGCGAGGCGACGGATCGGGCGCATGCGGCAACCTGCGGAGGTGGTGAGAGCAAAGCTTCCCGTCCGGCAGCTTCGGGAAAGGGACGTGTCGGCCATCCTAGCCAATTCAACCGCCGTTTTCCCGTGGCCCGCGGAACGGCGATGACGGGTGAAAGCCAGCGCAGGGCCTGGGCAATTCCGCGATGGGCGGGGTTTCATTCCCCACGCGGCGCCAACGGCAGTTCCACCCGTGCGATGCAGCCGCTTGCATCGCTGCGGTTCTCAAGGCTCAGGCTGCCGCCGTGGCCTTCGACGATCTGGCGCGCCAGCGCCAGGCCGATGCCGGAGCCGCCGGGCTTGGTGGTGAAGAACGGCACGAAGAGATTGTCGGAAGGCCCAAGGCCCAAGCCCTCGTCGAGGATGTCGATCCACGCCCGATCATGCGAAGTGCGCCAGCGCAGTTCCACGCCGCCGCCCTGCGGCTGGGCAGCTTCCACCGCATTGCGGCACAGGTTGATGAAGGCCTGTTCGAGTTGATCCGCATCGGCTTCGATCCGCAGCGCCGGGCCTTCGTCCATCCGGATCGGCAAGCGCTGTTCCAGTGCGGCCACGCGCCGCAGCAGCGGCGCCAGCTCGATGGTTTGCAGCGTCGGCGGCGGCAGGCGTGCGAGCGAGGCGTAGCCCAGCATGAAGCGCGCCAGCGCATCGGCACGGTCGCCGATCACGCGCAGGCCGTGGCGCGCATCGTGGTTCCAGTCCATTGGCAGGGGTTGCATCGCCAGCAGGTCGGCCACCGTTCCGGCCATCGATTTGATCGGTGCCAGCGAGTTGTTGAGTTCGTGCCCGAGCACACGCAGCAATCGCTGCCAGGCCAGCCGTTCCTCCTCGCGCAGGGCGCGCGAGAGATCGGCGAGCACCAGCAGGTCGTGCGGCTTGCCGCCCTCGCGGAAATGGAAGCGGCGCGCGCCCCAGCGCCCACTGCCGCCGGGAAAGGTGTGGCGCAGGGTTTCGCCGTCGCTGCGCAGCACTTCGTCCAGCCCCAGTTCGCGCGCGCTGCGCCCCAGTGCCTGCGCCGCGCTGGTCGAGAGCAGGCGTTCACCGGCCGGATTGATCAGGCGCAGCACGCCTTCGGCATCGAAACTGAAGATGGCGATGTCGATGGCGGCCACCACCTTGCCGAGCAGCGCGCTGGTTTCCTCCACCTTCAGGCGCTGGTCGCGCAGGGTCTGCGAGAGCGTATTGACCTCCCAGACCACTTCGCCAATGGCGTCGCGCCGGCGCGCGCGCGAACCGCGCAGGCTGTAGTCGCCCTCGCGCAGGGCTTCGAGCAGGTTGGCCAGGGTGTGCAGCGGATACACCACGCGCCGGCGCAGGTAACCTGCGAACACGGCGGTGAGCAGCAACAGGCCGAGCGCGACGACCAGCTCGCCGATTCCGGCATCGGCGCGCATCCACAACAGCACCGCGACGGCAATCAAGCCCGGCGCGGCCACGAGCCAGGCCATCAGCAGCACGCGCCGCTCGAAATCGAGATTGCCAAGACCGTGCGCGGAAGTGGATTCATTCGTGGCGGGCTTGCTCATGCCGGAATCATGCGTCTTGGGATGCGGGCGCCTGTCGAGGGCAAGGATCAGGTTTCGATGCCGAACTTTTCCAGCCGCCGGTACAGCGCCGCGCGGGAAAGGCCCAGCAGTTCGGCGGTTTTCTGGATGTTGCCGCCGCATTGGTCCAGCGCATTGCGCACCATCGCCTGCTCGGCCTGCTCCAGTGTTTGCGCACTGGTCGCCGCCACGTGGGAGGGTGCGGCGGGGAGAGGCGGAGCGGGCAAGGGTTGCAGGCTGAAATCGAACTGCTCGATACGCTCGCCCCCCGCCATCAGCACGGCGCGCTCGATCACATGCGAAAGCTCCCGCACATTGCCCGGCCACGGATAGCGCTGCAGCGCGGCCAGCGCCGAAGGGGCGAACGCCAGGCCATCCCGCGCATAGCGGCGTGCACTACGGGCAAGGAAGGCGTGCGCCATCGGAGCGATGTCCTCGCGTCGCTCCCGCAGCGGCGGCAGACGGATCTCCACGGTGTTGAGGCGGAACAGCAAATCCTTGCGGAACGCACCTTTCGCCACTTCGGCGGCCAGATCGGCATTGGTGGCCGAGACCAGCCGCACGTCGGTTTTCAGCGTGCGCGAGGAACCCAGCCGCTCCAGTTCGCCGTCTTCCAGCACCCGTAACAGCTTCGGCTGCTGCGACGGCGGGATGTTGGCGATCTCGTCCAGGAACAGCGTGCCGCCATCGGCCAGCTCGAAGCGGCCGATGCGGTCGCCCTTGGCATCGGTGAACGCGCCTTTCACGTGCCCGAACATTTCCGACTCGAACACGGTTTCGGCGATGCCGCCCATGTTGACCTTGATCAGCGGCTTGTCGGCGCGGCGCGAAAGCCGGTGCAGGTGCCGCGCGATCACGCCCTTGCCGGAGCCGTTCTCGCCGAGGATCAGTACGTTCGCATCCGATGGCGCGACGCGCCGCAACATCTCCATCACTGGCCGCATCGCGGGGGATTCGGCGACGAAACCATCCTCCTTCGCGCCTGCATCCTCGCCCTCGCGCAGCAGCGCATTCTCGGTGGCAAGCCGCGCCTGGTCGCGGCGCGCCCGGCCCAGTTCGATCTGGCTGCGCAGCACACTGACGAGGCGGCGGTTGTCCCAAGGCTTCTCGATGAAATCCCCGGCCCCGGCGCGCATCGCCTGCACCGCGATGTCGATGGTGCCCCAGGCCGTCATCACGACCACGGGCAGATCCGGATCCAGACGCTTCAACTGCGCCAGCAGTTCCAGTCCTTCCTGCCCCGACGTGGTATCGCGGGCATAGTTGAGATCGATCAGCGCCGCGTCGAAACGCTCGCGCCTCACTGCCTCCAGCGCCGGGGCGGGCGCGGGAAAACCGGCCGATGCGTAGCCTTCGGATTTGAGCAGGAGGCGCAGCGCGTCCAGCACGTCGGGCTGGTCGTCGGCGATGAGGATTCGGGCGGTGGTCATGGGTTCGGGAATTGTAGGGTGCGACTCACGGAACCGCCTTCAGCCAGCCGTCGAACAGCTCCACGGTGCGGTGCGCGCGCGCCGCGTATTGCGGGTTGTGGGTGACCTGCACGATGGTCGTGCCCTGCCGGTTCAGTTCTTCCAGCAGCGACATGATGATGTCGCCCTGGCTGGAATGCAGCGCGCCAGTGGGTTCATCGGCCAGCAGCAGCTTCGGCCGCGTGATAACGGCGCGCGCCACCGCCACCAGCTGCTGCTGGCCGCCGGACAACTGGCGCGGATACAGATCCTTTTTCCCGACGATGTTGAAGCGGTCGAGAATGTCGGCCACCTGCGACTGGCGCTGCGGGCGCGGCACGTTGCGGTAATCCAGCGGCAGTTCCAGGTTCTCGCGCACCGTGAGGTCGTCGATCAGGTGGTACTGCTGGAAGATGAAACCGATGTTGGTGCGCGCGAAGTCGCCGCGCGCCCGCACCGCGAGTTTGTGCAGCGGCTGGCCCTCGAACCAGTATTCGCCCGTCCAGTCCGCATCCAGCAGGCCGAGCGCGGAAAGCAGGCTGCTCTTGCCGGAACCCGACGGCCCCATGACGCTGACGAATTCGCCCTCGCGCACGGCAAGGCTCACGTTGCGCAATACCCAGACCCGGTTCGGGCCTTGCGGGAAGGACTTTTCCAGTTGTTTGAGTTCGATCATCGGAAGATTCGCCCCGTGAAAAATCATTCGCCGCGCAGTGTCACCGCCGGCGCGATGCGCATGGCGCGCAGCGCAGGCAGCAGGCAGGCGAGGAAAGCGATGAACAGCAGCAGCGCCGCCACACCGAGATAGGTGAGCGGGTCGAGCGCGCCGACGCCGTAAAGCTGCGATTCCATCCAGCGCGCGCAAAGCGCCGCTAACACCAGGCCCGCGGCCAGCCCGGCCAGCGTGAGGCGCGCGCCGCCGCCCAGGATCAGCCACAGGATGTCGCGCCGCTGCGCGCCCACCGCCATGCGCAGGCCAAGCTCGCTTTCGCGCTGCGCCACGCTCCAGGCCACCAGGCCGTACTGGCCGATCGCCGCCAGCGCCCGGGCGGCGGCGGCGACCAGGCCGAGCAG
>CAZHXV010000043.1:12475-16263 GCA_964536455.1 uncultured Aquimonas sp. | reverse complement strand
CTGGCCGCGCGCCTGCCGGGCCTGTTGCCGCGGCTGGACGAAACCCGCGCGCTGGAAGCGGCGGCGATCGCTTCGGTGGCCGGGGTTCCCATCGACCCGGCGTGCTGGGCCGTGCCGCCGTATCGCGCCCCGCACCACACCGCCAGTGCCGTGGCGCTGGTCGGCGGGGGTTCGCAACCCCGGCCCGGCGAGATTTCGCTGGCGCACCACGGCGTGCTGTTCCTGGACGAGTTGCCCGAATGGGAACGGCGCGTGCTGGAAGTGCTGCGCGAGCCGCTGGAATCGGGCCGCGTCACCATCAGCCGCGCCGCGCGGCAGGCCGAATTCCCGGCGTGCTTCCAGCTGGTGGCGGCGATGAATCCCTGCCCCTGCGGCTTCGCCGGCGAGCGTTCCGGGCGCTGCCGGTGCAGCGCCGAACAGATTGCCCGCTACCGCGCCCGCATTTCCGGGCCGCTGCTGGATCGGATCGACCTCCAGCTCGACGTGCCGCGCCTTTCCGCCGCCGAACTGCGCCCGGACGCGCCGCGTGGGGAATCCAGCGTCGTGGTGCGGCAGCGCGTCGCCGCCGCCCGGCAACGCCAGATGCAGCGCGCCGGCGTGCCCAACGCCCGGCTTTCCCAGGCGCTCACCGAACGCGACTGCGCGCTCGCCTCCGGCGATCAGGCCTTGCTGGAACGCGCCATCGACCGCCTGGGCCTTTCCGCCCGCGCCTCCCAGCGCATCTTGCGCGTGGCGCGCACGATTGCCGATCTGGCGGGGGCCGATCGCATCGCCACCGCGCACCTCACCGAGGCCATCGGCTACCGGCGCACCGGAACGGCACGCCAGGCGGCATGAAGTTCATTCCAGCACCCGGAACCCGCCCGGCATCAAGCCATCCAGCCGGTGCGCGCCGATGGCGATGCGTACCAGCCGCAGTGTCGGCAAACCGACCGCCGCGGTCATGCGCCGCACCTGGCGGTTGCGGCCTTCGCTGATCGTCAATTCGATGAAGGCATCTGGCACCGTCTTGCGGAAGCGCACCGGCGGATCGCGTGGCCACAGCCAATCCGGCGCATCCACCACGCGCACCTTCGCCGGGCGCGTGGGGCCGTCGTTCAGCACCACCCCGTGCCGCAGCGCCGCCAGTCTTTCCTCCTCCGGCACGCCTTCCACCTGCGCCAGGTAGGTCTTTTCCGCACGGTGGCGCGGATCGGTGAACCGGTGGGCCAAGGCGCCGTCGTCGGTGAGCAGCAGCAATCCTTCCGAATCGAAATCCAGCCGGCCCGCCGGATACACGTCCGGCGGCAGGCCGAACCCGGCCAGCGTGGCGCGCGGCGGCATGCTTTTGTCCGTGAACTGGCACAGCACGTTGAAGGGTTTGTTGAAGGCGATCAGCACCGGCGCAGTCTCGCACGAACAAACCGCTAAACTTGAAGGCCGTTCCATCCGACGAAATCCCGATGTCCGATCTCGAATCGCGCGCCCTCGCCAAGACCTGGTTCTACCCTTACCGCCTGCCATCGGGACGCATCACGCCGACCTATGGCACCGGCGAACTGGATGCGATCCACCACACCCGCACGCAGATGCTCGATGCGTTGCTTTCGCGCGAGTTCCCGCAAGGGGTCGGCGAGCTTTCGGCCTTCGACATGGCCTGCCACCAGGGCTGGTTCTCGATGCACCTGGCGCAGGCCGGCTTCGGCCGCGTGGTGGGCGTGGATGCACGAAGCGAACACGTCGCCGATTCCACGCTGATCCGCGATGCGCTCGGGCTTTCCGGCACGGTGGAGCTGATCGAGCACGACGTGCACACGCTCGATGCCAACGCGCTCGGCACGTTCGATGTGTGCCTGTGCTTTGGCCTCATCTACCACCTGGAAAACCCGGTCGGCGCGCTGCGCATGGCGCGTGCGCTGACGAAAAAGGTCTGCATCGTGGAAACCCAGGTCGTGCCCGGCCTCACCGGCTGGGTCGATTACGGCAGCTACCGTTTCGTGCGGCCGCTCAAGGGCAGCTTCGGCATCATCGACGAAACCGGCGAAACCCACGGCCCGGAAGCCTCCACCACCGGCATTTGTCTCGTGCCGAGCATCGAGGCGCTGTGCTGGATCATGGATCGGCTCGGTTTCAAACGCATCGAGATCCTGCCCGTGCCGGAGGATGGCTACGAGCAACTCGTGCACCGAAAGCGCGTGATGGTGGCCGGGTTCGTGGAATGAGCAACGCGCGGCGGATCAGTCTTCCGCCGCCGCCGCGGGTTCGGCTTCGCGCGCCATCTCCGGGGTGATCTTCAGGATCGAATGGATCACCTCGCGCGAGAGCACGAGCTTGGCGTCCTTGGCCCAGGTTTCCAGCGCGGCGTCATAGACCAGCTTGCCGTTCTCGTCGGTGCGCACCAGGTGCTGCTCGCGCAGCACGGCGATGAAGCCCTTGAACAGGGAACGGTCGAAGAACTCCGGCGCGACCTGCGCGTACAGCAGCGAGAGCCGCTGCGCGGTGAGGTGGCACAGGGTTTCCAGTTCCCCGGCGCTGATTTTCCCGGGGCCGTTCTTGGCCAGCACCGCCACGGCGATGTAATAGCGTTCGAAGGCCTGCATCAGCGTGTTGGCGATGCAGCGCAGCTTGAACACTTCGTCGGTCTGGCCGATGCCGCGATGCAACTGGCCGGATTCGGCGTCGTAATGCAGCAGGCCCAAGCCTTCCATCGCGGCGATGTTGGCTTCCAGATTGTGTTCGAAACCTGTCTCGTCCCACGGCAGGAACAGTTCGCGCTTGAGGAAGGGATACAGCAGCCGCCCCAGCTTGACGACGCCGGCGCGGCTCATGCGGCGCGCGTTCTGGAAGCAGCAGGCCACCCACGCGGCGGAGGCGAACAGGTGCTGCACGTTGTTGCGGAAGTAGCTTTGCAGCACGGCGCGTTCGCCCTCGAAGGAGAGCACGTCGCCCAGCGGATGGCGGGTGCGCGTGAGCACGCCCACCTCCTCGCCGTAGGCCACCACTTCCGGCCCGGAAAGCGGCGTGGTGGTGACCCGATCCGAATACGGCGCGGCGGCCAGCAGCGCCTTGAGCAGGTCGATCTGCGCGATGAGATCCGCTTCGGACATCGCGAACTTCGGCGTGGACAGCAGGCACAGCGCCAGCAGGTTGATCGGGTTGACGTCGGCGGCGCGGTTGATGTTCTCCTGGATGCGCTGGGCCAGGTCGTCCACGGCGGCGTTGAGCCATTCCGGTTTTTTGTCCGAATCCTCCAGCTGCCGCCAGCCCGGCGGGGCGTGGCGATCGAGCACTTCGTCCAGCTTGATGGGTTCGGCGAAGTTCACCGACACCTTGCCGTAGTTGTGCCGCATCACGCCGGCGGCGGTGCGCAGCAGCGCCCAGACGGTTTCCTTCTGTTTGGGCCGGCCGGAAAGCTCGTCGAGGTAGCTCTTGCCTTCGATCAGTTGCTCGTATCCGATATAGACCGGCTGGAACAGCAGCGGCAGGCGCGGGCGGCGCAGGTAGGCGCGCAGCGTCATCACCAGCATCCCGGCCTTGGGCGCGAGCAGCCTTCCGGTGCGCGAGCGGCCGCCTTCGATGAAGTATTCGATGGAAACGCCCTGGCCGACGAGGCTGGCCACGTATTCGGAGAACACCGCCGAATACAGTGGATTGGCCTTGAAACTGCGGCGCAGGAAGAACGCGCCACCGCGCCGCAGGATCGGCCCGACCACGGGCAGGTTGAGGTTCACGCCGGCGGCGATGTGCGGCGGCACGATGTTGTTGACGTAGAGCAGGTAGGACAGCAGCAGGTAGTCGATGTGGCTGCG
>CAZHXV010000043.1:0-12465 GCA_964536455.1 uncultured Aquimonas sp. | reverse complement strand
CGGTCGGTAGTCGGCGACCGCTGCGGCCATGATGATCACCTCGTGGCCGGGCGCATCCTGCTTGAGCCGGTCGAAATGGTGGGTATTGACGCCCCGGTAGATCTTGTTCCAGAACGGCGTCAGCATGAAGGAGAGCGAGCGGATCACCGGATGGGAATAATCCGCCGCGATCTCCATCGCATAGCTGTGCGCGCGCCGCCAGGCGGCGGCGAAACTGCTGTTGTCGCGCCGGGCCTGATCCTTGACGACGTCGGTGACGGATTCGGCGGCGAGCACGCCGTCGATCAGGGTGCGGCGGTGGGAAAGATCCGGGCCGATGGTGGCGGTGCGGATGCGGCGGAAATGGGTGCGCAGCACGCGCGAAACCTTGCGCACCAGCCGTTCCGGCTGGGCTTCCTCCTGCATGGCCGCGCGCAGCGACACCGGTTCGGCGAAATGCACGATGGTGTTGCGGCCGTTGAGCAGGATCGAAAGCAGGCGGCGGAAGCGTCCGGTGATGGCCCAGTTTTCCGAGAACAGCACGCGGAACCAGCCGGTGGTGCGATCCGGCGCGCGGCCCACGAAGATGGAGACCGGCACCAGTTGCACGTCCAGTTCCGGATCGGCGTTCAGTGCCGCCACCAGGTGCGCCAGGCTCTCCGAATGGGTGCGGGTGCGCGGCTTGGCGAGCCAGAAACCGTGCCGCCGCGACAACCCGACCACGGCGCGGTTGCGGCCCAGCAGATCGCCGGGCATCGGCGCCAGCGGCGAAGGCAGGCCGGCTTCGCGGCAGCTTTGTTCCAGGATCAGCGCGTTGGAAAGGCCGTAGCGCTCGATCGCATAGCAGACCGGGAGATCGGGCCGAAGCGGTGGCCTTGCGTTGGCCGGTTCGCGCCGGATCGCGATCCACGGGGCGAGCAGCTTGCCCAGCGCACGGAACAACCAGGGCGCCTGCGAGGCTCGGACGGGCGGTGAATCGCTCATGGACACGGCGAGTCGGACGAAAGAAAGGCCGTGCATCTTATTAGATGCACGGCCCCGGGTCTGCCTGTCGCCCCGGGCGAGGGGCGGGCGTGGGATCAGTCGGCCAGCGCCGCCTCTTCCTCGTCCTCTTCGTCGCCGGTGGCCGATGCGTCGCCGCCGGCCAGCGATTCGAAGATGGCGTCCAGCGATTCCTTGCCGTACCAGCGGCCATCGACCTTCACCAGGTCGGTTTCGCTGGTGATCTGCTTGCCGAGGAGGGTGTAGGTGACGCCGACCTTGGCCGTATCCCCTTCCTGGGAAATCAACGAAGGCTTGGCGCTGGCCAGGCTGGCGTCCATGTCGATGCCATACAGCGCCATCACGTTCTTGATGCCGCCGAAGGCGATACCGGCCTTGCCCAGCAGGCCGTCGAAATCCAGCGCCTCGACTTCATCGAGCGTCTTGAGGTTCAGGTCGCGCGCGGTCTTCACGACCACGGCAATGCCCTTCTTGGCCAGATCGCGGTCGCCGAACTTGGCGGTCTGCGCCCAGCCTGCGACGGCGCCGAGCACATCGGTGGCCTGCTTTTTCTGGGCCTCGTTCAGATCCTGGTTCTCGTTGATCGCCTGCATCGCAAATCCCTGGCCCATGCCGATCAGCATCGGCAACTGCGGGGCCATCTGGGTTTCGAATTCGACCAGCTTGGGTTCAAGTTCGGCGTACAGCGTGGCCTCGGCGTCCGGCGCGGTGTGCTTGGCCATCTGTTCGGCGAACGACGCTTTTTCTTCGTCGGAAGCGGGGTTCTCGGCCTTTTCCTTGGCCCACTTGGCGCGCAGCTCGTCCAGTTTGGCCGGCGGCACGACGAGCGCGGCCACGCCGGCGATATCGTTGGCCTTGATCTTGGCCAGGATCGAATTGACCGCCTCGACCGGATCGTCGGTCTTCTTCGCGGCGCTGGCCGGGGTTTCGGCGGCGGGCGTGGCGGCTTCGTCCTTGTTGCAGGCCGCAAGCGTGAACAGGCTGGCGATGGCCAGCGTCGCGATGAACTTCGACGCGGTGATCTTCATGGGTAGCTCCGGAGGCGGTGATCGAATGCGCCATCATGCCTGAAAACTGCAACGAACAGTAACGGCGGAAGTTGGGGTGACTTCCGCAGGATGGCCCGAACGCGGGAAATCCCAACAAAAAGGAGGCCGAAGCCTCCTGGTCAAGTGCCCGGCATCCTGCCGGCGCGGATCGTTATGGTTGTGGGCGTGCAGTTTTCGGGAATCGCCGCGTCGCAGCGTGGCTTGGAGTAATCGTACCTTACGGCGAACTCCTAATGCAACACCTTACAAAACAGCATTCAACCAATTGAAATTATTATCAATAGTCATATCGAAGCGCAGCGCGACGGCAGGCGGCGGGATTGGTCTGATCCGCACAGGAGCGCAGGATGGCGTTCTCCCAGGAGCCGTAGCTCGGGTTCGGCAGCATGAACCAGCGGCGGCCCCACCAGTCCGCGTAAGGCGCGGCCAGAACCTTGCGGGTTTCGATGTCGGTGCCGATGCCGTCGAGGAAATCGCCGAGGTTGTCGCCGAACAGCATCACCACGCGGTATTCCCGGTCGATCAGCTTGCGGCGCGTGCCCTTCTCGCGTTCCGGCGCACGCGAATCGCCCCGCAGCATGAGGTTGGAGAGATCGTCCCTCAGCGGGAAGCCGAGCTTCTTCACGTTCGCTGCGGTCGCGGCAACCTCCTCCGGTGCGTCGCGGTTGGTGACGAAGAAGAAGGTCACGCCCTGGCTGGCGGCGTATTGCGCGAATTCCACCGCGCCGGGCAGCGCGGTGGCCTTTTCCGCGTTCACCCATTGCCGCCAGCGTTCCAGCGTGAAGCCTTCGTTCTCGGCCACGTTGCGCGCCTGGTAGGGGCTGTTGTCGATGAAGGTTTCGTCCAGATCCACGATGATCGCCGGCGGCTTGGTCTCGAAGCCCGATGAGGATTCATTGGTGGGCAGCGCATTCCACGAGGTATCGGCCAGCGCCGCGTCCAGCGCCGTCTTCGCCGCGCCGAAGATGCTGCGCGTGGCGGCTTCGTATTCGATGGCGGTCTGCATCCAGAGCGTGGCGTTGAGGTTGTCGTGCGCAGCAGGTGTGGCAGCGGGCGGCGGCGCAACGGGCGCGGCGGTTTTCTGCGGGGCAGCGGCGCAGGCGGAAAGCAGCGCGGTGGCGAGGATCAGGCTGGGGCGGACAAGGCGCATCGGAAGGCTCCGGGCAACGGTGGAATCCGGCGAGTCTAACCGTTAGACGTGACAGCGCTGTAGTTCGGGCAATGGAAAGCCGTACCCGGGTCGTGCACGATTGCAAACTTTCAGTTCTGTACTTGGTTCCCACCCAGAAACCATCACAGAATAAGTTCGGGGTCACAGGCAGCGCGATGCCTTGATGTTGACAATGATGTCGCGCTAGGCGGCATGACGGGTCAAGTTGAGATCGCCTCGCCATCTTGCCAATCTAGCGGCGTTCGGCCATGCGGCGAAAAACTAAGGGGCTATGGATGTCATGGTGTTGATGGAGAAGGACGACGAGGAGCGTATCCAGGGGCTGGATTCGCTTCATCAGGACGCATGCGCCCGAGTGCAGGAACTGGTGGAGAAGCGTCGGCAAACCTTGGCGAAACTTGCGATTGCGTCTGCCGCGATAGAGCGGCATGAGCTGGACCTCGAAGTTCACCGGCTCGGTCGCCAGTGGCTTGAAGCCGTCGAAAACCGCGATCAGGCGCGGCGGAATCTACTGGATGAATACCGCCGGCGCGGAGACATTGGCCAGGCGGAGTACGAACGCGAGTGCAAGGCGCTCGATCGTGAGCATCAATTGCGGATGGAACGTCACGGACAGCGGGACATGATCAATGAATACGCCCGCTGATCCGCGATTGCAGCCTCAACCCAAGGAGCCGCCGCAGCACGCGCGTCCAGGGGCGCGCCGGGTTGCGGTATGGGGAGGTTTGCTGCTTGGCGCCGCCATCGCGGTTGCAGGCGGATTGGGCTTTCATCCCTTCGCGTCTTCCCCCGCTGCCGATACGGGCCTGTCCTCGCAGGAACAGGCTGCGCGCGTGGCGCAATTCGCGGCGGCCGGGGCGATCAATGTCCAACTCGTGCCGGATGTCGAAGTCGATCGTGCGCTCGACGACATTGTCTTGCCGCCTGCGGAAGTCAGTCTTCTCAAGCGGGATTTGGCGGATGGAACGACGAAACTCGTCTATGTCACGCTGTGGGACGATGTGGCGGTGGATGGCGACGTGGTTCGCCTGAGCAGCAACGGATTGTCGATCGACGTGCCGCTCACCAATGTACCGGTACGGGTTGCGATTCCTGCGCCGCCGCAGGGTGTGGTCAACCTGATCGGCGTCCGGGATGGCGGTGGCGGCATCACCGTGGCCGTGTTGTCGGGAACGGCGAAAGTGCCGTTGCCGTCGCTGGCGCCCGGGCAGAAAATCGGCATTCCGGTGCGCGTTCCATGATGAAATGGCTTGGCCTGCTGGATCGTTTGCCCTGGCCTTTGCGGCTGATTGCATGGGTCTTGATCGGCTACCTCGTCATCGCCGTCGCAAAGGCAATGGGAGGCTGGCTGATATTGGTGGCGGCAGTACTTTGGCTCGTCGCTCTGGCAGGATATCTTCACGAAACGCGGATGCTTCCTGCGGCACTGCAACAGGGGTGGATCATGGACATACTCGATCGGTTGACGAACAAGGCTGCGCTGGAAGCGATGCTGGAGCGCAAGCCGGTGACGAAAAGCCGCGATATCGACGCTGGAAAGCTGCTGGCGCATTTGCAATCGCGCGTGTTCGGACAGCCTGATGTCTGCCGCGATGTGGCGAACCAGATTCGTACCCGCTTCGCCAAGACCAAGCGCAGCAAGCCGATCGGCGTATTCATGCTGGCCGGGCCGCCCGCCACCGGCAAGACCTGGTTCGCCAAGGTGCTGGCGGAGGCGCTGTATGGGGAGAACTCGGCCATGATCGTGGAGATGGCCCAATACAGTCAGGGCCACGCCGCATCGAGCCTGTTCGGCCAAGCCAAGGGATACGCGGGCGCGGACAGTTACGGTCTGATCACCGGCGCGCTGCGGGACAAGCCCGACCGAGTGATCGTCCTGGACGAATTCGAGAAGGCCGATGCGGAGGTTCACAAGCGATTCCTCAGCGCCTGGAACGACGGTTTCGTCACTGAAGTGTCCACCGGCGAGAAGGTCGCCACCACCGATGCCATCTTCGTGCTCACCACCAATGCGGCGCAGCGGCAAATCGCGGAACTGGCGCGCCAGTTCTCCCCCGAAGATCGCGACGGCTATTCGGATGCCTGCAAGCTCGCATTGCGCGATTTCTTCGCGCCGGAAGTACTTTCGCGCATCGACCGGGTGTTCCCGTTCCTGCCGCTGGCGGGCAAGGATCTTGCCCGCATCATTGCCGGGCAGCTCGAAGCCTCGGTCAAGGAATACGAGATGGATATCCAGCAGATCGAGCCGGAGGTGCTGTTCGCCGCCATCCAGCAGGCATCCCAGCGCAATGCCGATCCTCGTGAGATCGCCCGCATCATCGAGAAGATGATCGATCCGCAAGTGGTCGATCTGAAGCAGCAGGGGGTCAAGCACGTTCGCCTGATCGAGGAAGACGAAAAGGTGAGGGTGATTCCGGCATGAAGCCGTTGGCTGCCCTCTGGCGCCGGGCGCGTTGGTGGCGGGCCGCAACCGTTGCGGCGGCGGCCTGCACCGTGCTGGCGTTCACCGTCCGGCCCGGAATGCAAGGGAGCGCGCCGCCAATGGCGCAGCCTTCCGCGATTCCTCCCATTCCCACCGGCAGCAGCTATCAATCGCCCGCGCAACCGCTGCGGACGCCAGCACCGGCCGATGTATCGATCATGCAGCCCGTTGCGCCCGTCGCCGCGCTGCCGCCGAAAATCGCGCCAAGCCGTGCGCTGGAACCCGACAAGCTGCCGCCGGCAAAAGAGGAAACGCCACGGGAATTCGGCATCTATCGCGGCGAGGACAAATCACGCTTGCGCCCGAGCCTTCCGGCGCAATCGCAACAGCAGCCTGCGGCACCCGGTTCCAACCAGCCACGCCGTTGATGGCGGATTCTTTCAACCAAGCTCAAACCTAAGGGGGTCAAGATGGATTGCAAAACGCTATTGTTCGCCACTCTTGCCGCGTCCGCGCTGTGCGGCTGCGATTCCGGGCCGGATCCGGCGCTGGTTTCCGAGAATCAGCAGTTGAAGCAGCAACAGGTGGCGCAGGCCAGCGAATTGCAGCAGGTCAAGGCGGAGAACGACGCGCTCAAGACGCAGCAAGCGCAGATTCTGAAGGACATGGCGGAGATCAAGGCGGCCGTATCCGCGCCGCCGCCCGCGCCCTCGGTGGCGGCTCCTGCTCCGGATGATGTGCCACCAGCCGCCTCGGTTTCTGGCCCGGCTGTAGTTCAGCCCGCCTCGCAGTCGGCGGCATCGGCGCTGAAACCTTCGGGGGCCGACGAAAGCAAGGCGTTGGAGCCCGGGTGGATTATCGAGACGTATCCGATGAAGCGTGATGATTACAAGAATGATAGGGATTGGCAAAAAAGATCAAATTATGGACTTCCGGAGGATTTCAGCCTTGGGTCATTCATTGGTGCGCCAAGTCCCATAAATCTGCATGCGCACCGGAAGTACATCAGGGGGGACAATCATGTCCAATATCGTGCATCCGGTTACTTTACTGTCCAGAATCGTGGGGATCATGTTTTTGTGCTGACGCTCGCCGATAAAAATCAGAGCGACAATAAAAATACTACAACAATATGTAACCTGAGGTTGGCCCTGGAGGGGCAGGAACTGGTAAGCGATTATGTGAGGATCGCGCCAGGCGGTGAGTTCTCTATCAATGGCGGAGCGAATCTTATAGAGGGCTTGTATCAGTCGCAGCTTGCAATTACTTGCAGGTATGTCTATGACAGTTGGAACCCTGATTTATCCAGACTCGGTACTGTTTCCGTCAGCATTGCCGTCCGCCGCCCCGGCGCACCCGCCCCGGTGGAACTTGGCGAACGGGATATTGTTTACATCTCGCAACGCTAGTTAGCCCGGCGTGGGCCTGCTCCTGCGATCAGTTCTGTGGCTGTGGCCGCTGCTGCTCTGGCTGGCGGCCCGGCACATCGGCGCATCGCTGGCCGATCAAACGCCCTACTGGCGCACGGCCCAGGCTGCCGGGCCGTTGCTGCTGGCGCTTGCGGCGGCGGGGCTTTGGAAATCCGGCGTATGGTCAAAGCGCGCAGCGGCATTGTTCAGCGCGGGCGCGGTGCTGTCCGGCATCCTGGGCCTGATGGCCGAGCGCGCGCGCTGGCTGCCCTGGCTGGCGACACCGGGCACCAGCCTCGGAACGATGATCCCCCATCTGGACTGGCCGCTGTTGCTGGTGTCCGCTGCCTGTCTGGCAAGCCCGCTACTGCTCGTCACCGGCTTGATGGGACGGGCCACGCGCACGCCATTCGGCCAGGCGCGATGGATGCGGATGCGCGAGGCGCTGAAGCGTTTTTCCAGCGGATCGCTGGTGATAGGCGAAGCCTACGAACCCGCACGCAATCCGCGCCTGGGTGGCCGCGCGCCGCTGCTCAGGTTCGATGGCAGCGGCCATTTGCTGACCGTGGCCGGATCGGGCAGCGGCAAGACGGTCAGCGTGGCGATTCCCAATGCGCTGACTTGGGAACACAACCTCGTGGTACATGATCCCAAGGGCGAAATCCATCGCGCCACCGCTCAGGCGCGGCGCGGACGTGGCCGGCGTGTCGTCCTGCTCGATCCGGGCGATTCGCGCTCCGATGTGCTCAATGTCCTGTCCTGGCTCGATCCAAGCCGGGATGCCGTGGTGGAAGACGCCCGTGCCGTCGCATCGTGGCTGCTGCCACCGGCTTCGGGCGGTGGTGAAGCGCGCGGCTCAACGGATTTCTTCCGCCAAAGCGCGCTCAACCTGCTTGAGATGTTGGTTTTGCACACCGTCTGCGATCCAGACCTGCCGCCCGAGCGGCGCACTCTGCGGAACGTGCGAACGTGTCTGGACGGCAACATGCTCGAAGCCACGATCGTCAGGATTCAGGAATTGGGGACGGATTACGCCTGGGGCGCGGCCTTCAGCCGCGCTTCCCAATTCGCCCGCATGGCCGAGGATGCATCCGCGCAGTTGGCGGGCGTCGTTGGCGAGGCCGACAATGCGACGAGTTGGCTGGCGGTGCCGAGTTTGGCCAAGTTGGTGTCGGGCAGTGGCGGGAATGTCTTGCGTCTGGGCGATCTTGCGGATTCGACGGTCGATGTTTTCATCTGCGTTTCGTTGAAGACGCTGGACAGTTCGCCCCAAGTCGCCCGGGTGCTGCTTGGAGCGTTGTTGAACGCGGTGTACGAGCAGGGAAGGCGGGCGCACAGGCCAGATCGCCGTACCCTGTTCCTGATCGACGAAATGCCGCGATTGCGAAAGATGGAACTGCTGGAAACCGCGCGCGATGCGGGGCGTGGCCTGGGCGTCACGCTCTGGAGCATCGCGCAGGACATCGGTCAACTCAAATCGGCCTATGGCGAAGCCGGTGTCGTCAGTTGGATGGAAAACAGCCAGGTACGCCAGTTTTTCGGTGTGTCCGATCTGGGCACCGCCGAGATGCTTTCGCGAACGCTTGGGCAGCAGACCATCGCCTACGAAACCAGCGGCAGCAACCGCTCGCATGCGGGGGATGGGTTGGCTGGCATGTCGTCGGGAGAATCGCGTTCGGGCGCGCTGACGGGCAAGCCCTTGCTTTCAGCGGACGAGATCATGCGGATGTGTACCGATGAAGCGGGCGTGCCGGATGAGCAGATCGTGCTCGTTCGCAACCAGTTGCCCTTGCGATGCGGGCTTGCCAAGTTCCATCGCCGTGAGGAATGGCGAGCCTTGATGGCGCCGGAGTAGCGTCGTTGGATCGGAACGCCATTGCAGTGGATTGGCGTACTTCGGTCGTCGAATGGCGTGGGGTTATATCTGCCTGGCCTGTTTCATTTCCACTTGGCGCATCATCAATGTTTCCTTGATGTTTTCCCGTTCGGTTTCCAGGATCGCGATGTTGTTCTTGATCTCGTCGATCGCCTGTTTCCGGTAGCCGATCAGGAATTCACGTTGCCGCTGTGCTTCCTGCCGTTCGCCGAGCAGGCCAACGGTGGCGGCGATGCGGTGCATCGGCTCCGTTTGCGCCGCGGCTTCGATCTGGTGGCTGTCCTGCAATTCGAGAAGATCGTTTTGCAGCGAGGTCAGCCTTCGGTTCTCGGCGTGGATGTTCCGGTCGATGTCGGACAGTCTTGCCCTTAGCTCGAGTTTGCCCATTGTGTTGAAGCGGCTCATATGGAAAGCGCCTACCGGGGAAATGGGTTGTTCAGGAGTCTATCGGATGCGCGATGTGACACGGACACCCAATAGCCGTGGACTGAGGCTTGTGCCATGTCTTGATCCAATCCTCGGGCATGCCCGGCGCTACAGTCCGAGCATGGCCTTGAGGTTGGCGATCGCGCTGTCCGCGTGTTCCTTGGTGCGTTCGGCGTCCTGTTCGGCATCGCGGCCGATGATGTGCAGTTCGGCGACGGGCAGTTCGTCGAGGAAGCGGCTGCGCGTTACCTTCACATGTTCGCCGAAACGCTTGGCATGGCGCGTGTAGGAAAGGTGCAGCAGGTGTTTGGCGCGGGTGATGCCGACGTACATCAGCCGCCGTTCTTCCTCCAGCCGGCCTTCGTCGATGGAGGATTCGTGCGGCAGCAGGCCATCCTCCACGCCGACGATGAAGACGTTGGAAAATTCCAGTCCCTTGGAAGCGTGCAGCGTCATCAGCCGCACAGCGTTGCCGGCGGAATCCCGATCCGCATTGGTCAGCAAGGTGAGTTGCGCGATCAGTTCGCCCGGCCCACCCTTGCCGGCGGCATCGAACCACTGCGCCAGTTCTTCCACGTTCCCGCGGCGGCGCTGGAACAGCGCCTCGTCCTTGCAGGCCGCGCGCAGGGCAGCCAGTTGCCCTGATTCCTCGACCAGGCGGCGGCACAGGTCGCCCGGTGTCATCGTCATCGAGGCCTTGCGCAGCGTGCCGATCAGCGAAACGAAACCATCGACAGCGGCGCTGCTGCGGCCTGGCAACTGCTTCAGCACGTCCAGCCGCTGCGCCGCGCGCATGAGGCTCAGGTGCAGCGTGTTGGCCATCTCGCCCAGCCGCGCCAGCGTGGTGCTGCCGATGTCGCGTTTCGGCGCTGAAACAGCACGCAGGAAGGCGGCATCGTCGTCGGGATTGGCGAGCAGGCGCAGCCACGCCAGGGCATCCTTCACTTCCGCCCGTTCCAGGAACGCGGTGCCGCCGGACAAGTGATACGGAATGCGTTGCAGTTGCAGCGCCTTCTCGAGCTCTCGCGATTGGTGGTTGCCGCGGAACAGCACGGCGAACTCGCTCCATTCGGTCTTGTGCTTCTGCGCCAGGAAGGCAATCTCGGCCGCCACGCGCTCGGCCTCGTGCTCGGCGTCGCGGCACTCGAACACGCGGATCGGCTCGCCTTCGGCGTGCTCGCTCCACAGGGTTTTCACATGCGCATGCGGGTTGTTCGCGATCAGCGCGTTGGCCGCGCGCAGGATGCGTTTGGCGCAGCGGTAATTCTGCTCCAGCTTCACCACGCGCAGCGCCGGAAAATCCTTCGCCAGCCGCTCGATGTTTTCAGGGTCGGCCCCGCGCCACGCATAGATGGACTGATCGTCGTCGCCAACGCAGGTGAAGGCGCCGCGCGTGCCGGCCAGCAGTTTCAGCAGCGAATACTGGGCGGTGTTGGTGTCCTGGTATTCGTCCACCAGCAGGTAGGCCAGCCGCTGGCGCCAGCGCTCGCGCAGGCCTTCGTGTTCGAAGAGCAGTTGCACCGGCAGGCGGATGAGATCGTCGAAATCCACCGCATTGAATGCGGAAAGGCGCTTCTGGTACTGGCCATACACATCGGCCGCCTCGCGCTCGCGCGGGCTTTGCGCCAGCGTGGCGGCCTGTTCGGGCGTGAGGGCTTCGTTCTTGGCTTTCGACACCAGCCCGCGCACGGCGTTGAGGTGGTCGGATTTCACGCCCTTGGGCAGCAGTTCCTTGATCAGGTTGCCCGCATCGTCCGCGTCGAACACGGTGAAGCCGCGCCGCAGGTTCGCCGCCTCGTGCTCCATTTGCAGGAACTTCAGCCCCAGCGCGTGGAAGGTGCACACCGTCAGGCCTTCCGCGTCGGTTCCGCGCAGCAGCTTGTTGGCGCGCTCGCGCATCTCGCGCGCGGCCTTGTTGGTGAAGGTGATCGCCGCGATCTTGGAGGGTGCGATGCCGCGCCTGCCGATCAGGTGCGCGATCTTCTGCGTGATCACTGAGGTCTTGCCCGACCCTGCGCCCGCCAGCACCAGCAGCGGCGAATCGCAGTGCTCCACGGCCAGGCGTTGCGCGGGGTTGAGGCTCATCGGAAAAACGCTGTGCGGCGCGAAAGGGGCGGCATTGTGGCGCGGCGGCCCGCGCCGGCAAAGCGCACGATTACCTGTCCGGCTTCGGCAATCGCACGATCACCGTGCCGGATGCCAGATCATGCCAACTACGCCGTTCGCGCTCGAACAGCGACCACAGGAAACCCAGGCCGAACACGGCCAGCGAGGGCGCCGACACCAGCGCGCGCCGCAGGATCTGCTTCCACGACACCGCGCCGCCATCGGCGGACAGCAGGCGCAACCGCCACGCCCGCATCCCGAGCGTCTGGCCGCCGCGTTTGAAGCTCACGGCGAAGTAACCGAACGTCGCCGCCGCAAGCCACGCCTGTTCCACGAAGGCCGACACGCCGCCCGGTTCCACCGGCTGGCCGAAACGCAGCGCCAGCATCAGCGCCGCCACCGCGAACCAGATGCCGAGCAGTGGAATCGCGTCGTAGATCAGTGCCAGCAAGCGCCAGCCGAAAGCGGCGGGCGTGGCCAGGAGCTTCCCGGCCGAAGGCGGGGCAACCGCCATCGGCGGGCCTGGCGAGGTGGTGGAAGGTTCGGGAAATTCGCTCATGAGCCGCGCAGTGTAGCGGCGAACGGTCGTCGAACCCGCGCCGTTTTGCGGGCACGTCAGGTTTTCCCCGGCTTGCAACATAAACGTCACCTTGGGTGCATCCAATACGCGGGTTTTCTTCCCCTCAGCCAAGAGCGACCGCTCCCATGACTCTCAAGAAGAACCTGCTGGCTTGCTCCATCGCAAGCCTGGTGTCCACGGTTGCGCTGGCCGATCCGGCCCCCCAACCGGAAGCCCGCAACCTCGACGCCATCGTGGTGCAGGGCGAAATCGTCTATCGCGACCGCACGCCCGACATCGCGCCGACGCTGGTGTACGACCTGGAATACTTCCAGCGCTTCGAACCCAACACCGTTGGCGATATGCTGAAGCGCGTGCCGGGCGTGGCCTTCGTCGATTCGGACATCATGGAATACGACGCGGTGGCGCTGCGCGGCCTGGGCGGCGGCTATACCCAGGTGCTGAT
>CAZHXV010000042.1:4502-16380 GCA_964536455.1 uncultured Aquimonas sp. | reverse complement strand
TGCCGTGGTTCGGCCTGTTCATGGTGTTCTTCGCGATGGCCAACTGCGGCCTGCCGGGTACCTCGGGCTTCGTCGGCGAATTCATGGTCATCCTCGCCGCCTTCCAGGACAACGTCTGGGTCGCCACGCTCGCCGCCACCACGCTCATCACCGGCGCGGGGTATTCGCTGTGGCTGGTCAAGCGCGTGATGTATGGGGAGGTGGCGAATGCGCATGTGGCGGCGCTCACCGACATCAACGCCCGCGAGGCGCTGGTGCTGGGCCTGTTCGCGCTCGGTACGCTCGGGCTGGGCCTGTATCCGAAGCTGCTCACGGACGTGATGGACGTTTCCGTCGCGCAGCTTGCCTCCCATATCGCCAGCAGCAAGCTGTAAGGAGACGACGATGCCCACTTCCGCCGATTTCCTGCCGCTGATCCCCGAACTGTTCCTGCTGACCGCCGCCTGCGTGCTGCTGCTGGTGGATCTGTTCCTCAGCCCGGCGCGCCGCGGCCTGATCCATTTCCTGTCGCTGGCGATCCTGGTCGCCGCCGCCGTGCTCACCGTGCGCGGCGTGCCCGGCGTGGAACTGCCGGTGCGCGTGTTCGCAGGCACCTTCCAGCGCGATGCCGCGGGCGATGCGATCAAGCTGTTCCTCTACCTCATCACCTGCGGCGTGTTCGTCTATGCCAAGCCGTACCTGAAGGAACGCGGCCTGTTCACCGGCGAGTTCTACCTGCTCACGCTGTTCGCCGTGCTCGGCATGATGCTGATGGTTTCCGCCGGCAACCTCATCACCGTCTATCTCGGGCTGGAGCTGCTGGCGCTTTCCTCCTACGCACTGGTTGCGCTGGATCGGGACAACAAGCTCGCCTCGGAGGCGGGCATGAAGTATTTCGTGCTCGGCGCGCTGGCCTCGGGCATGTTGCTGTACGGCATGTCCATGCTCTACGGGGCCACCGGCACCCTCGATCTTTCGCGCCTGTACGATGCCGCCGCCGCCACGCAGGGCGATGCGCGCACGCTGCTGCTGTTCGGGGTCGTGTTCGTGGTCGTCGGCGTGGCCTTCAAGTTCGGTGCCGCGCCGTTCCACATGTGGCTGCCGGATGTTTACCAGGGCGCCCCGACGGCGATCACGCTGTTCATTTCCTCCGCGCCGAAGCTGGCCGCGCTGGGGCTGGCATACCGCCTGTTCGACAACGGCGTCGGCGGCATCGGTGGCGACTGGCGCATCGCGCTGGCGTGGCTGGCGTTCCTGTCGATGGCGATCGGCAACCTGATCGCCATCGCGCAGACCAACCTCAAGCGGATGCTGGCCTATTCCACCGTTTCGCACGTCGGCTTCCTGTTCCTGGGCCTGGCCAACGGCAGCGAGGAAGGCTATGCCGCGGCGCTGCTGTACGCGATCTGCTACGCGCTGATGTCCGCCGGTTCCTTCGCCGCCATCATCCTGCTCTCGCGCAAGGGCTTCGAGGCCGAGGAAATTTCCGACTACGCCGGCCTGTTCCGCACCCATCCGTGGTTCGCCGCGATGATCCTGCTGCTGATGGCTTCGCTGGCCGGCATTCCACCCCTGTTCGGCTTCTGGGCCAAGCTCGCCGTGATCCGCGCCGCGCTCGATGCGAACCTGCTGTGGCTGGCACTGTCCGCGATGGTGTTCGCCGTGGTCGGCGCGTACTACTACCTGCGCGTGATCAAGGTGATGTTCTTCGATCCGCCGAACGACGACGTGAAGATCGTGCCGCAATCCGATCCGCAACTGCGCTGGCTGTTCTCCGCCAACGCGCTGGCGATGCTGGTGCTCGGCCTGTTCTGGAGCCCGTTGCTGGACCTGTGCATCGCCGCGTTCAAGCACTGAATCGTTCAGGTAACGCAGACGTTTTGCTTGCCATTTCCGCGCGACGGGCTACAATGCCCGTCTCACTGCTGCGGGGTGGAGCAGTCTGGCAGCTCGTCGGGCTCATAACCCGAAGGTCATAGGTTCAAATCCTATCCCCGCTACCAACGCCAGAAAGCACGAAGGCGCGAATCGAAAGGTTCGCGCCTTCGTGCTTTCTGGTGCTTGTCAAAGCACTATTCCCGCCAGAACGCAGGTGTCAGCAGCACCAGTACGGTGAAGACTTCCAGCCGCCCCAGGATCATGGCGAAGGAGCAGATCCACACCGCCGAGGGCGGCAAGGTGCCGAAGTGGACGGCGACTTCGCCCAGGCCCGGGCCCATGTTGTTGATGCTGGTGGCGGCGGCGGCGAAAGCGGTGACGAGATCCAGGCCCGTGGCGGCGAGCGCGAGCATCACGGCGAGGAAGCAGATCATGTAGAGGGTGCAGAACGCGCCGACCGAAAGCACGATGCGTTCGGAAACGCGGCGGCCGCCCATCTTCACGATGAACTGGCCTTTGGGATGCACGAGCTGGCTGACCTCGCGCAGGCCCTGGCGCACGGCCATCGCCACGCGCGCCACCTTCATGCCGCCGGAGCTGGAGCCGCTGGAGCCGCCGACGAAGCCGACCATCATCATCAGCAAGGGCACGAAGGCCGGCCAAAGGCTGAAATCGGCCAGGGTGAAGCCGGTGGTGGTGAGGTTGGAGACCACCTGGAAGGCGGCGTGGCGGAAGGACTCCGCCAGCGAACCGTAGGTACCGGAAAGCCAAAGCACGGCGGTGACGATGGCCGCGAAGCATAGCGCGATCAGCGCGAAGTAGTGCATCTCGGTGTCGTGCTGGTAGGGCTGCATCGTGGCGCGCCGCCAGGCCATGTAGTGCAGGCCGAAGTTGATGCCGCCCACCAGCATGAAAACGATCGCAACGCCCTCGATCATCGGGTTGTTCCAGTAGGCGAAGCTGGCGTCGTGGGTGGAAAAGCCGGCCGTGGCGACGGTGGAAAGCGCGTGGCAGATGGCGTCGAAGAAGCTCATGCCGGCGGCCCAGTAGGCCAGAAGGCAGAGGAAGGTCAGGCCCAGGTACACCTTCCACAGCGCCTTGGCGGTTTCGGCGATGCGCGGGGTGAGCTTGGTGTCCTTGGTCGGGCCGGTGGCTTCGGCGCGGAACAATTGCATCCCGCCGACCTTCAACATAGGCAAGATGGCCACCGCCAGCAGCACGATGCCCATGCCGCCGTAGAAGTTCAGCGATTGCCGGTACAGCAGCACGCTGCGCGGCAGGCCATCCAGGCCGGCGATGATGGTCGCGCCGGTAGTGGTGAGGCCGGAGATGGATTCGAACATCGCGCCGGTGAACGAAAGCTGCGGCGGGGCGAGCATGAAGGGGATTGCCGCCACCGCCGAGGCCAGCACCCAGGCGCCGGTGGTGATGAGGAAGCCGTCGCGCAGCTTGAGTTCGTAGCGGATCCTGCGCACCGGCCACCACAGCGCCAGCCCGATGGCTGCGGTGAGCAGGAAGCTTTCCACAAAGGCGCCGATGGTGTCCTCGCCCAGCACGAAAGCCAGCAGCAGCGCCGGGAGGAAGATCAGCGAGGACAGCCCGAGCAGGCTGCCCAGTACCTTCTGGATGGTGAGGAAGCGGCGCGGCAGGCGGCGGAGGCGGGACATTTCAGCGCGGGAGCGGTTCTTGTTCGGTGGGTCACATCGTAGAGCGGAGCAAGCCCCGCTCTACGGGTCGCGGGCCTTTGTCAGAGCCAGGTGGCACCGGCGCGGAAGACGGCTTCCACCTTCGGCAACTGGCGCTTGTCGAGCAGGAACACGATGAGGTGGTCGTTCGGCTCCACCACGATGTCGTGGTGTGCGATGAGGAGTTTTTCCCCGCGTACCACGCCGACGATCACGGCCGCCTCCGGCAGTTCGATTTCCTCAAGGCTCCGGCCGATCACCTTCGAGGTACGGCTGTCGCCCACGGCCACCGCTTCGATGGCCTCGGCCAGGCCGCGCCGCAGGCTGTGCACGCGCACCATCGTGCCGGAGCGGATGTAGGTGAGCAGCGCGCCGAGCGTGACCTGCTGCGGGCTGACGGCGATGTCGATGCTGCCGCCTTCCACCAGTTCCGCGTAGGCCGGGCGGTTGATCAGCGCCAGCACGCGTGGGCAGCCCATGCGCTTGGCCAGCATCGCGGAGAGGATGTTGGCCTCGTCGTCGTTGGTGAGCGCGCAATAGACATCCGTCTGGTCGATGTTTTCCTCGCGCAGCAGGTCTTCGTCGGCGCAGTCGCCGATGAGCACGATGGAGTTCTGCAGATCCTCGGCGATGATCTTGGCGCGTTCGCGCGAGCGCTCCAGCACCTTCACGCTGAACTGGTTTTCCAGCGCCATCGCCAGCGATCTTCCGATGTTGCCGCCGCCGGAAATCAGCACGCGCCGGGCGGCCTTGTCGGCCCCGCGCAATGCCGCCATCACAGCGCGGATGTCGCGGCGTTCGGCCAGGAAGAAGACTTCGTCGTCGGCTTCGATGCGGGTGGAGGCTTCCGGGATGATCGGCGCGCCGCGCCGGAAGATCGCCGCCACGCGGATGTCCGTTCCGGGCGGAAGGTGATCGCGCAGGTTGCGGATTTCCTCGCCCACCAGCTTACTGCGGGCCAGCGCGCGCACCGCCACCAGTTGCACCAGCCCATCGGCGAAATCCAGCACCTGCAATGCGCCGGGATGTTCGATCAGACGTTGCACGTATTTGCACACCAGCGCTTCGGGGCTGATGGCCACGTCCACCGTCGCCGCGCGCCGCGCGGCCAGTTCGGGGTATTGCAGGTATTCGGTCTGGCGCAGCCGTGCGATCTTGGTGGGCGTCTTGAACAGCGCGTCGGCGACCTGGCAGGCGATCAGGTTCACCTCGTCGCTGGACGTGACCGCGATCACCAGGTCGGCATCCGCCGCGCCGGCGTGATCCAGCACCGAAGGCAGGCAGGCGTGGCCGAGCACGGTGCGGATGTCCAGCCGTTCGGCCAGATCGCGCAGCCGGTTCTGGACGTTGTCCACCACGGTGATGTCGTTGTTCTCCGACGACAGCGCGGCGGCCACCGAGGAGCCGACCTGGCCGGCGCCGAGGATGATGATGTTCACGCCGAGCCTTTGATGTCGATACGCAGATCGCGCAGCTTGCGATACAGATGGGTGCGCTCCATGCCGCATAGCTGGGCCAGTTTGCCGACGCTGCCGCCGGCGTTCTGCAGTTGCCGCAAAAGGTAGGCGCGCTCGAAGCCGTCGCGGGCCTCCCGCAGGGTGAGGGAGAGATCGACGGTATGGCCGTCGCCGCTGCCGGAGGCTTCGCTGCGCGGGCCGCCGCCATGCAGCGCTGGTTCGATTTCCGCTGCGCTCACCTGGCCTGCGCCGAGCAGGGCCAGGCGCTGGGCCAGCGCACGCAGCTCGCGCAGGTTGCCGGGCCAGGCGTGGCGGCGCAGCAGCGCGAGCGTTTCCTTCGGCCAGGTGCGCGGCGGCAGGCCGTCGCGCGCGGCGAAGAATTGCGCGTAGTGCGCCAGCAGCGGTTCGATGTCCTCCTGCCGTTCGCGCAGGCTTGGCACCCGGATCGGCAGCACGTTCAACTGGAAATACAGTTCGTCGCGCAACCGCCCTGCGGCGCGCTGGGCTTCAAGATCCTGCGCGCTGGCGGCGATGGTGCGCACGTCCAACGGCCTGGGGCTGCGCCCGCCCACGCGCAGGATCTGCCTGCGCTCCAGCGTGCTCGAAAGCCGCAGTTGCAGTTCCGCCCCGAGTTCTGCGATCTCGTCCAGGTACAGCGTGCCGCCTTGCGCCTGTTCCAGCAGCCCGGCGGAAACGCTATCGCCGGATTCGCTGCCGAACAGCGCCACGGCGGCCTGTTCGTCGCCAATCGCGCCAGCGGCCACGGTGACGAACGGGCCCTGGGAGCGCGCGCCGCGCGCGTGCATCCAGCGCGCCAGCGATTCTTTCCCGACGCCCGGCTCGCCGCGCAGGAGGATGGTCGCGTCGTGGTTGGCGAGGCGCTCCAGTTGCGCGAGCAAGGCAGTGAAAACGGGCGAAGCACCGATTGGCTCGAACGCGGCGCCGGCCTGGCGCTGCAGCGCGCGGTTGGCCTCGCGCAGCCTGGCCGCTTCCAGCGCGCGCTCCAGCGTGATGAGCAGCTTGGCCAGCGCGATGGGTTTCTCGATGAAGTCGTAGGCCCCCAGGCGCGTGGCCTCCACGGCGGTTTCCACCGTGCCGTGGCCGGACATCATCACCACCGGCTGCGGCAATTCGCCCGCCTCCACCCATTCGCGCAGCAGCGCCAAGCCATCGGTGCCTGGCATCCAGATGTCCAGCAACACCGCGTCGAACGAGGATTGCGCCAGCGCACGGCGCGCGGCGGCGGCATCCTGCGCCTGGCTGACGCGGTAGCCCTCGTCTTCGAGGATATCGGCCAGGCCCGAACGGATGTCCGGCTCGTCGTCGATGACCAGGATGTGGGATGCGGGCATGATGGCGGCTGCGGGGGCGGGGCTACATTCTAGGATGGTTCGCGCACGGGGCTTTGCGTTCTTGCCGATCGCGGCACGCTACATCGGCAACCGCAGCACGAACCGCGCGCCGCCTTCCGGCAGGCGCTGGGCGGCGAACTGTCCGCCGTGTTCCTGCGCGATGCGGGCGACGATGGCCAGCCCCAGTCCGGTGCCGCGTGGTTTGCTGCTGCGGTAAGGCTCGAACCAGGCGAGGTCGAAATCTTCCGGCAGGCCGGGGCCGTTGTCGGCGACGGAAAGCTCTACGAAATGCCGGCCGTTTTCGTCGAGGGTTCGGGTGGAAATGCGCAGCTGCGTGGCACCGGCTTCGATGGCGTTCTTCACCAGGTTGTGCAGCACCTGCCGGATGCGGCCCGCATCGGCGCGAACCTGCGCCAGATCGGGGGCGAAATCGCGGAACAGTTCGATGCGTTGCGCTTCGCCCTGCTCGGCGAAGCGGTGGCCTGTACTGGAAGGCAGTGCGTCGTCCGCGTCGCGTTCGTACAGATCCAGCACTTCGCCGGCGAGCCGGTTCAAGTCCAGCGGCGCCAGCATCAGGCTCGGTGGGCGGGCATAGTCGCCGAAGCTGTTGACCATCGTTTTCAGCGCATCCACCTGGGCCACGATGGTATTGGTGGCGCGGTCGAGCACCTGCGCATCGTCCTCGCCGAGTTTCGGAAGCACGCGGCGGCGCAGGCGTTCGGCGGCGAGCTGGATCGGCGTGAGCGGGTTCTTGATCTCGTGCGCCAGCCGCCGCGCTACTTCGCTCCACGCCGCTTCGCGCCGCGCGCGGTCGATCACGGTGGCGTCGTCGAACACCGCCACCGCGCCTTCGTCCGGCAGCTTCGCGCCGCGCAGCAGCAGCACGCGCGGGCCGTCGTCGGCGGGCAGGGCGATTTCCTCGCGCCATTCGCGCGCGCCTTCGCGCAGGCGTTGCAGCAACACATCGACCAGGGGCGCGGCATTCGGCGCGATGCGGCGCAGTTCGGCCAGCGGCAGCGGCGTGGCGCGTTCGGCGGAAAGCGCCAGCAACTGTTTCGCGGCGGCGTTCATGCTGCGCAGTTGCAGGCCGCCATCGACCACCAGCACGCCGCTGGAAAGGTGCGCCAGCACGGTTTCCAGAAACGCGCGCTGGCGCTCGGCCTCGGCCGCGCTGGCGCCGATGCGGGCGCGGGCCAGTTCCAGTTCGCGCGTCATGCGGTTGAAGGAGCGCACCAGGAAGCCGAGCTCGTCGTTGTCGCCTTCGGGCAACTGCGCGTCGAAACGGCCTTCGGCGACTTGCCGCGTGGCGGTGGCCAGGCGCGTGATCGGTGCGAGAACGCGACGCGCCAGGCCGAAGGCGGCCAGCACCGTGCCCAGCAGCGACAGCGCCAGCACCAGGCTCAGGATCAGCACGAACACCAGCTTGAGCGAATCGCGCAGGAACAGCGCACGCGATTGCGCGTGTACCGCCGCCTCGATCCGCAACGTCTGCGCAGCGGTATCGGCGGGCAAGGCGAACAGGGATTGCAGCAGGCGGTCGTTCGGCAGCCGGGTGAGCACGCGCACGCGCAGCGCCTCGTCCTCGCGTTCGGTGGCGCTGTACTGGCGCCGCGCCCGCAGCGCCAGCCGCGCCTCGTCCAGCGGCGGGGTGGGCAGCAGCAGTGAGGGATCGGCGGCGGCGATGGCGCGCAGGCGGCCATCGGCTTCGTAGATCGAAAGCTGGCTGGCATGGCTGCGATCCAGCGCGTCTTCGAGCGCCTCGTCCAGACCGGCGTCGCCCAGCAGGGAAAGCTCGTCGGCGATGGAAAGGCTGGCGCTGCGGGCCTCGTTGGTGCGTTCGTCCAGATGCCGGCGGCCGAGCGCGAGCGCATCTTCCAGCGCGGCGGTGCTGTTTGCGGTGAACCACGAATCCACCGAGGCATAGATGAAGCGCAGGCCGAAGCCATAGACCAGCAGCAACGGCGGCAGCGCGAGCAACAGCAGCACCAGCAGCAGGCGCAGCGTAAGCCGCGCACCCGGTTCGCCGCGACGCAGTTGCCGGATCAGCCGCCACAGCCGCTGCGCGATGCCTAGAATCAGGATGCCGAGTGCGACCGAGGTGACCAGGAACACCATGGGGTACCAGCGCTGGTAGCGCGGCCCCAGGCCTTGCGCATCGGCCACGATGAACAGCGCCGCGAGCAGCAGCGCGATCAGGATCAGGGGCAGCGCGACGCGCTTGAGCCAGCGCCAGGCGGCGGCGATCAAGGCGGCGCCCATGCGCGTACCGGGGATTGCAGCCGCCAGTCTTCCGGTTTCATCAGCGCCGGCAGGCGCAGCGGCGTGGGCAGCGCGGCCTGGTCCAGATCCAAGCGCACGTAGCCGCCGCAGCGTGCCTGCGGCGGCAGGTCGAGCGGCAGGCGCACGCGATCCAGTGCCGCGATCAGCCCGGCCAGCCGGGCGAAGCCGCGTACTTCGGCATCGCCTTCGCGTTGCAGCTCGTAGCGCGCGTCCAGCGGCGCGTAGCGCAGCCACAGCGCGTGTTCGATCTGCGCGCCGCAGGCGGAGATGCGATAGCGCAGCCGCAACGGGATGCCGTGCGCCAGCGCCTGTCGCATGCGTTCGGTGAGGCGCAGTTCCTGGGTCAGTTCCAATTGCAGGCCGTCGTTGTCCGGGAATACGTCCGCGCGCAGCAGTTGCGCGCGCTGCGGCGTGCTGGCGTCGCAGGCGGCGAGGGCCAGAAGCAACGGGATGAGGGATTTGGGATGACCAGCCATTCGGCTGTTAAAAACGGGGATTCGGAAAGCGGCGCGGATTTCATGCGCCCGGGGTTTTTTCCAGCACGGCATAAAAGAAGCCATCGCCGCCATCGTCGCCCGGAAAGCGCTGCGCGCCGACGCCGCAAGACCGCCCGAGTTTGGTGGGCAAGGGCAGGGCACGGGCATTGGGAGTGCGCGCAAGGAAGGCATCGAGCTGGCGTTCGTTTTCGCCGCGAAGCACGGAACAGGTCGCATAGACTAGACGCCCGCCTGCGCGCAGCAAAGGCCAGGCGGCATCCAGCAGTTTCGATTGCGTGGCGATAAGCGCGTCGGTGTCGCCGGGGCGGCGGTGCAGTTTGATGTCCGGCTGGCGGCGGATCACGCCGGTGGCCGAGCAGGGCGCATCGAGCAGGATGCGATCGAAGGGTTCGCCGTCCCACCAGGTTTCAGGCCTGGTCGCATCGCCTTCGCGCAGCGTGGCGGAAAGGCCAAGGCGTTGCAGGGTTTGCGCGGTGCGCGCTTGCCGGGCCGGGGAGATATCGAGCGCGACCAGTTCCGCAGGCTCCGGTACCGATTCCAGCAGGTGCGCGGTCTTGCCGCCGGGTGCGGCGCCGATGTCCAGCACGCGCTCGCCCGGCTGCGCGCCCAGCAAGGGCGCGGCCAGTTGCGCGGCCACGTCCTGCACGCTGATGAGGCCGTCGAGCCAGCCCGGCAGCGAAAGCGGCGATACCGGTTCGACGATCCGCAGCGCGCTGGGCGACAGGATGGAAGGCGCCGCTTCGATACCGTGCTGCGCGAGCCGCTGCGCATAGTCCTCGCGCGAAACCCGGCGCAGGTTCACGCGCAGCCAGAGCGGTGCTTCGCGGTTGTTCTGTGCGCAGATCGCCTCCATCTCTGCGGGCCAATCCCGGCGCAGCGTTTCCAGCAGCCATTGCGGATGCGCGGTGGCGGCCTGCGGGTCTTTCGCCGCGGCGGCGTCGAGCGCGTCGCGTTCGCGCAGGAAGCGGCGCAGCAGTGCGTTCACCAGCCCGGCCAGGTGCGGCTGGTTCAATTGCCGCGCGGCTTCCACGCTGGCGAAGATGGCGGCGTAGTCGGCCAGCGCCAGCGCGTGCAACTGCGCCAGGCCGGCGAGCAGTAGCGCATGGACGTTGTGCGCGGAAGGCGCCAGCGGTTTTTGCAGCAGGCGCTTCAGCCAGAATTCGTAGCGCGGCAGGAAACGGAAGGCGGCGAAGACGATGGCCTCGCACAGCGCGCGATCGCGCGGGTCGGTCAAAGCATCGCGGGCGGCGGGCAGGGCGGCTTTCAGCGAGCGCCCGGAAAAACGCACCGCCGCGATCGCGCGCGCGGCCTCCATCCGAACCTGCACGCCTGCCGCCGCGGCGGGCTTCATCGACGCAGCGCCGGGCGGGCGTTGAGGTAGGCGGCGGCATCGACGACCTTGCCGCCGTCGCGCTGCACCTGGATGAGCCGCAGTGCGCCTTCGCCACAGGCGACGTCGATCCCGTCGCGGCCTGCGGCGATGATTTCGCCCGGTGTTGCGTTGCCGGAAACATCGTTTCCGGGAATGGCCTGCGCGGCGTGGATGCGCAGGCGCTCGCCGGCCAGTTCCGCCTCGGCCACCGGCCACGGGCTGAAGGCGCGCACGCGGCGGGCCAGTTCGATGGCAGGCGCGTCCCAGTTGAGCCGGGCTTCGGCCTTGTCGAGCTTGTGCGCATAGACGGCCTGTGCGTCGTCCTGCTCCGCAGCCTGCGGCAGGCGGTTTTCGCCGAGCAGGTGCAAGCCTTCGGCAAGCGCCTGTGCGCCGAGGATCGAAAGCCGGTCGTGCAACTGCCCGGCGGTTTCGTCCGCGCCGATGGCGGTTTCCCGGCGCAGCAGCACCGGGCCGGTATCCAGCCCCTTGCGCATCTGCATCAGGCAGACGCCGGTGGCGTCGTCGCCGGCTTCGATCGCGCGCTGGATGGGGGCCGCGCCGCGCCAGCGCGGCAGCAGCGAAGCGTGTACGTTCCAGGCGCCGAAACGCGGAATGTCCAGCACCGCCTGCGGCAGGATCAGGCCGTAGGCCACCACGATCAGCAAGTCGGGTTGCAGTTCCGCCAGCATCGCCTGCGCCTCGTGCGTGCGCAGGGTTTCAGGTTGCAGCACCGGCAGGTTCGCTTCGAGCGCCGCCTGCTTCACCGGGCTGGGGGTGGGCTGGCGTCCGCGCCCGGCGGGGCGGTCGGGCTGGGTCAGCACCGCCAGCACGTTGCCGCCCGCAAGCGCGGCGCGCAGCGAGGGAACGGCGAATTCGGGGGTTCCGGCAAAGACCAGTTTCAGCGTCATGGAGGCTCCGGCCGGCCCGGAGCCGGTTCTGGGGTGGCGCTCAGGCCGCGTTGCTGCGGTTCAACTTGGCCAGCTTGCGCTTCACCATGTCGCGCTTGAGCGGGGAGAGGTAGTCGATGAACAGCTTGCCTTCCAGATGATCCATCTCGTGCTGGATGCAGACCGCGAGCAGGTCGTCGGCGGCAAGCTCGAAAGGTTGGCCGAATTCATCCAGCGCCCGCACCACGATCTTCGCGGCGCGGGTCACATCCGCATGGATGGTCGGCACCGAGAGGCAGCCTTCCTGGCACACCTGTTCGCCTTCGCGCGCCACGATCACCGGGTTCACGAACACGCGGCGCTCGTCCTTGGTCTCGGAAACGTCGATCACCATGTAGCGGCGGTGGTCGTCCACCTGGCTGGCGGCCAGGCCGATGCCCGGCGCGTCGTACATCGTCTCGAACATGTCGCCAATGTGGGCGCGGAAAGCG
>CAZHXV010000042.1:0-4492 GCA_964536455.1 uncultured Aquimonas sp. | reverse complement strand
CACTTCGCGCGCCCTGGTGCGCAGGCGCGGATCGGGGAATTCGAGAATGGCGAGCTTGGACATGACGGCAGAATGGGGCGAAAAGGGCGGGGCGCAAGGCCGGGAACGGGGGAAATTGTATCGCGGCGGGCGCCCGTTCGCGGCGATTGTGGCGGCGATCGATTGACGCAGGTTCGCATTCGGCCCGAATTGGGCTATATTCGCGCCAATGTTCAGGGGGAACAAGCATCGGGGAATCAGGTAGATGGAAGCCATGCTTAAAAAATTTCTTGCAGTTTCTGCGCTTGCGTTGCTCACCTTTGCCAGCTACGTCGCGGCGGTGGAGCTCAACCCCGCCCACCCGGATACCTATGTGGTGAAGAAGGGCGACACGCTCTGGGGCATCGCCGGGCGTTTCCTCAAATCGCCCTGGCTGTGGCCGGAAATCTGGCAGGCCAACCCGCAGGTCGAAAACCCGCACCTGATCTATCCGGGCGACGTGCTGAGCCTGGTGTATCTGGGCAACGGGCAGAACCGTCCTGCGCTGGATCTCAAGCGTGGGCCGCAGGTCCGGCGCGAGGAGCTGCCGATCCCGGCGGTGCCGCTGGCGGAGGTGGAATCCTTCCTGCGCGATGTCACCGTGATCGACGAGGACACCTACAAATCCGCGCCCTACGTGCTCGGCGTCGAGGAAGGCCATCTGCTCGGCGCGCGCGACCAGGTCGTCTATGTGCGCGGCGGCGAGTATGCCCCGGGGCAATTGGTGTCGTTCTTCCGCCCGACGCAGCGTTACTCGGCCTACACCTCCAAGAAGGGCCAGAAGGTCTTCCGCGATGACTGGACGGCCGAGCGCGGCGCTTCGCCGGACAACCTGCTCTTCCCCTGGGCCTACCGGATGACCGGCAAGTCGCACTACGACCTGCTTGGCTGGGAAGTGCTGAAATCCGGCTATGGCCGCGTCACCCAGGTCGATGGCGAAGTCGCCACGGTGCTCCTGGCCGACGACGGGCGCGAAGTGCGCAAGGGCGATCTGCTGCTGCCCTACAACCCCTTCCCCTACGATCTGGCTTTCTTCCCGCAAGCTCCGGCCAGCGTTCCAGAGCATGCGCGCCTGATGGCCGTCACGGATCGCTTCGCCTACGGCGGTGCCCATGATGTGGTCGCCATTTCCGCCGGCAGCGCCGACGGCATCGCCAACGGGCAGGTGTATTCGGTCTGGAATCCGGGCGAACTTGCCACCGACAACATCAGGCACAAGCAGCCGCTGTCGGCCAACCTGAAACGCAACAAGGTGCAGTTGCCGGACGAATTCGCCGGGCACGTGATGATCTTCCGCACCTTCGAGAAGGTCAGCTACGGCCTGGTGATGAACGGCATCCGCCCGGCCAAGGTCGGCGACAAGCTGAAAGCGCCGGATCGGATTTGATCGAACCGCCGGCGCCCGCGCGCCGGTTGCGTTGTACCCACGGCTGGTTCCGTCGCAGGATGGAACCAGCCGTCGCTTTTTCAGGGAGCTTCCCATGGCACAAAGCCGCGAAGACGCCGCCGCATGGTGCGCCCTGCTGCGCGCGCCGGGGCTTGGCCCGGCGAAGATTCGCGCCCTGCTCGACGCCTGCGGTTCGGCCCGTGCCGCTGCAGCGGCAATTCCTTCGCAACTGCGCGCCTGCGGTGTATCGGAGGCGGCCATCGCTTGGCTGGCCAGGCCGGATGCGGCCCGCATCGAGGCCGATCTGGAATGGCTCGCCGGGCCGATGCACCACCTGATCGGCATCGACGATCCGGATTATCCGGCCATGCTGCGCCGCTCGCCGCATCCGCCCGCCGCATTGTTCGTCGATGGCGATCCGAACTGGCTGTGGTTCGCGCAGGTGGCCATGGTCGGCAGCCGCAATCCGACCGAGGGTGGGCGCGCCAATGCGCGGGATTTTTCCCGGGCGCTGGCCGGTGCCGGCTTCATCGTCACCAGCGGCCTGGCCGATGGCATCGATGCCGCCGCGCACCGCGCCGCGCTCGATGCCGGGTATCCCACCATCGCCGTGGTCGCTACCGGCCCGGATCGCGTGTATCCGGCCAAGCACCGGGAACTGGCCGACGCCATCGCAGCGCGCGGGGCCATCGTCACCGAATTCCCGCCCGGCACCGATGCCAGGCGCGAACATTTCCCCAGCCGCAACCGCATCATCGCGGGGCTTTCGCTGGGCACGCTGGTGGTGGAGGCGGCATTGCGCAGCGGCGCGCTGATCACCGCGCGGCAGGCGGCGGAGGCCGGACGCGAGGTGTTCGCGCTGCCCGGCTCCATCCACAACCCGATGGCGCGCGGCCCGCACCGGCTGATCCGCGACGGCGCGCAACTGGTGGAAACCGCGCAGGACATCCTCGATGGGCTGGAGCCAGCAGCGGCGCAACTGGCCGCCGCGTTGCGCGGACGCCTGGTGCCGGAAAGCATGCAGGGTTCGGGCAAGCCCACCGCAGCGGAATCCGCGCCGGAATCGGATTCCGGGGATGCCGATTACCACGCGCTGCTGGCCGCGCTCGGCCACGACCCGGTGCCCATCGACGTGCTGGCCCAGCGCACCGGGTTGACGGTGCCGAGCCTCTCCTCCATGCTGTTGCTCATGGAGCTGGATGGCCGGGTAGCGGCGGAAAATGGCCGATATTCCCGGCTCCAGCCCGAAAACGTCCCACAACGCGCAGGAAACACCGCGCAGGCAGAGGATGGATGAAAGAGACCTTGCTGGACGTACTGCTGTATCTGTTCGAAACCTATTTCTACGACGATCCCGACGCGGTTCGCGACCGCGCTTCCCTTCAGGCCGGCGTGATCTCCGCCGGGTTTTCCCCTTCCGAAGTGGCCAAGGCCTTCGACTGGCTCGATGCGCTGGACGAGCGCCGGCCGCAGGTCGCACCCGAATCCGGGCTCGCCCTTGGCCCGATTCGGATCTATGCGGCGCAGGAAGCGGAGCGGTTGGACGAAGAGTGCCGGGGCTTCCTGATGTTCCTGCTGGCCAACGGCATCCTCGATCTGGCGCAGCACGAACTGGTCGTGGATCGGGCGATGGCGCTGGATCAGGACGAGATCGATGTGGACGATCTGAAATGGGTGGTGTTGATGGTGTTGTTCAACCAGCCCGGCCAGGAGGCCGCATTCGCCTGGATGGAGAGCCACATGTTCCAGGACGAGAGCGAACCCGTGCACTGACAAGCCCTGCCGCGGGTTCTCCGGAACCTTCGGCGCGCGCCTTGGCGCAGCGAAAATTCCGCCTTCCGGATGCGGCCATGGGTCGCATCCTTTGTATTGGAGAGCCTTCATGTCCGGCCAGTGGACCGATTCCAATCCGTCCCTCCATCCATCGCCCGCTGCGCACGATGTCGTGCCGGCCGGGTTCCTGAGGCGCTGGGCTGCGCTGTTCCTGGATCAGCTCATCCTGTCCGCCGGGTTCTATGCCCTGCTCTTCATCCTGATCCTCGTGGTTGGCATCGGTGGCGGTTTCCAGGCGCTGGAAGGGCTGGATTCGGAAGATCCGCCGGGCTGGGTGGTGGCGGCCTATCTGGGCATGACGCTGCTCTATTACGTCGGCGCCGGGTTGTATTTCTCGCTGATGGAAAGCTCCGCCGCGCAGGCCACGCTCGGCAAGATGGCGCTTTCGATCAAGGTGGTGGACAGGAACGGCGCGCGGTTGACCTTCCCCCACGCGCTGGGGCGCTGGTTCGCCGCCAGCCTCTCGTACCTGACCCTCTACATCGGCTTCCTGATGGCCGCCTTCACGCAGGAAAAACGCGCGCTGCACGATTTCGTCGCCGGCACTTCCGTGGTGGACAAGTGGGCCTACACCGACCGTCCGGAATTGCAGCAGCGCACTCCCGGAGGTTGCCTGATCGCCTTCTTCGTGGGCATCGCGCTGGTGATCGGCGTTGCCGTGCTGGGCATCCTCGCCGCGATCGCGATCCCGGCCTACCAGCAATACGTCTCCAGGGCGCACACCGCCGGTATCGTCGCGATGGCGGGGGGCTGGAAAACCCAGGTCGCCGAAGCGCTGATGGCGCAGGAGGGCCTGGAACGCGCCGCCTGCCCGGCGAACGGCGACGAAGGTTTCGGAGCGCCGGAATCCTACGCCACGCAAGGCGTCAATCGCGTGGTGTTCGGCGAGTTCGAACAGGGCCTGTGCGGCATTTCGATCTGGATGCCGCCGGCGACCGGCAACGTCGAGCAACAGATACTGCTCGAATACGACCCGGAGGAACAGGAGTGGTATTGCACCACCACCTTGCCGGAGCCACACAAGCCTGGCTGGTGCAGATAGTTTCCCCGTCGTCCCGCCACTGCGCCGCGCCGAGCTTGACAGCCCGGCGCGGCGCATGTTTCCACTAGAAAAAGACGCAGCCGGCTCCCGCGCGCTGCCACGGGCGGTTCGCCGCCTTCCCCCACACCGTCGAAGCAAGAAGGCGCAATGCCCAAGAACCTGCTCATCGTCGAATCGCCCGCCAAGGCCAAGACGATCAACAAATACCTCGG
>CAZHXV010000041.1:16771-17014 GCA_964536455.1 uncultured Aquimonas sp. | reverse complement strand
GTCGGGGCCATCGTGCTGGCGATCTCGCTGCTGTTCACGCGCATCGCCGTGCCGCATCCCTTCGTGACGCTGACCACGGTGCTGCTGGGTGCGGCGATCTTTTCGCTGGCCGGCTTCATCAACGCGGTGTATGCGCGCAAGTTCGACGACGTGGCCATCGTCCCGACCTTCGTGCTGACCCCGCTCACCTACCTGGGCGGGGTGTTCTATTCGGTGACGCTGCTGCCTTCCTGGGCGCAGACC
>CAZHXV010000041.1:0-16761 GCA_964536455.1 uncultured Aquimonas sp. | reverse complement strand
CTGTTGCGGCGGGGAACCGGCCTTCGCAGCTGACGGCCCGGATCGCGAAGGCTTGCGCGGAAAACGCGCAAGCCGCCACACTTCCGCTGCGGCCAAGGCGCGGCCGTTTTTCTTCCCGGGGCCATTCCATGACGTTCAAGATGCTGCGGCCGCTGGCTGCGCTTTGGTTGCTTTTGCTGGTTTTTCCGCTCGCCGCATCGGCGCAGGACGAGGATGCGGGGGAACCGGACTACGCCGCGATGGCACAGGGCTTCGTCGATTCCCTGCATTTCCGCAACGGCGATTTCCATGTGCGGGAAGCCGGGGCCACGTTGCGCGTGGGCAGTGGTTTCCATTACCTGGACGCCGCCGATGCGCGGCGCGTGCTGGAGGAGTTCTGGGGCAATCCCGAGGATGACACCACGCTCGGCCTGATCGTGCCGGATTCGCCGGGCCTGCTGGCCGACGACGCCTGGGCCGTGGTGGTGTCCTATTCGGACGACGGTTACGTCAGCGACGAGGATGCCGCCGGGATCGACTATGCGAAGCTGCTGAAGGAGATGCAGGAAGGCGCGCGCGAGGAAAGCGAATACCGCGAGCAGGCCGGCTACCCCACCGTGGAACTGATCGGCTGGGCCGCGCCGCCGCGCTACGACGCGGCCACCAAGAAGCTGCACTGGGCCAAGGAACTGGCCTTCGGCGGCAGCGACGAGCACACGCTCAACTACGACATCCGCGTGCTGGGCCGCTCGGGCTATCTCAGCCTCTCGGCGATCTCCGGCATTTCCGATCTGGCACAGGTGCAGGAAGGGATGCAGCGCGTGCTGGAATTCACCCAGTTCGACGAAGGCCAGCGCTATGCCGATCACAATCCGGCCACCGACAAGGTTGCCGCCTACGGCATCGCCGCCCTGATCGGCGGCGCCTATGCCAGCAAGGTCGGCCTGTTCGCCAAGCTTGGCGCACTGCTGCTGGCGGGCAAGAAACTGCTGATCCCGCTGGTCGCCGTGGGGGCCGCCTTCCTGGGCAAGCTGTTCAAGCGCAAGAACGGTACGGTCGCCTGAAACGCGATCTTCCATGTGCCTGCGCATCCACCGCATCGTGGTGTCGTGGATGCCTTGGTTCGCGATGACCGGGCACGGGAGCCGGACATGCTCGAAGACGTCCTGAAATTCTGGTTCCGCGACATCGAGCCGAAGCAGTGGTGGATTTCCGACCCGGCGTTCGATGCCGAGGTCGGGCGGCGTTTCCAGGGCCTGCTGCGACAAGCCGCCGCCGGCGAATTGCAGGAATGGCGGGCGAGCCCGCGCGGGCGTCTTGCGGAGATCCTGGTGCTGGATCAGTTCTCGCGCAACATCCATCGGGGTACGCCGTCGGCATTCTCGCAGGACGCCGCTGCCCTGGTACTTTCCCAGGAGGCCGTGGCGGCGGGGGCGCTTTCGGAGCTGGATCCGGACGAGCGGAACTTCCTGCTCATGCCGTTCATGCACAGCGAATCCCCGCGCATCCACGAGCGGGCCGAAGCGCTTTTCAAGCGGTTCGCACCGGCGGACAACTACGAATTCGAGCTGCGCCACAAGGCCATCATCGACCGCTTTGGACGGTATCCGCATCGCAACGCCATCCTGGGCCGCGCATCCACGCAGGAGGAGATCGCGTTCCTCCAGCAACCCGGATCCGGGTTCTAGGCCATAGCGCCTTCATCGCGCGGAAGCGCTGCAGCAACACGAGCGGTGGGCAAGGTGGTTCAATGGCCGCTGCGCCGCCGGGGTTCTCCGCCATGCCGAACGTTCTTGCCATCGAGCCGCTCACCCCCGAAGCCTTTGCGCCGTTCGGCGAGGTGATTTCCGCTGCCGCGGCGCTGCGGCAGTTCCCGATCAACGGCGGCACCACGCAGCGCTTCCACGATCTGGCGCGCGCCGATTGCGAAAGCGAGGGCGGGCGCACCGGCATCAGCCTGTGCCGCGCCCAGCCGCGCGCGCTGCCGTTCGCGGTGACGATGCTGGAACGGCACCCGCTCGGCAGCCAGGCCTTCGTGCCGCTGGGCAAAACGCCGTATCTCATCGTCGTGGGCGAATCGCCGCAACATGCGCCGCGCTGTTTTCTGGCGCGCGAGGGCGAAGGCGTGAACTACCGGCGCGGGGTGTGGCACCACCCGCTGCTGGCATTGGAACGGGAAAGCGAATTCCTCGTGGTGGATCGCATCGGCAGCGCGCCAAATTGCGAGGAAGCGGCCTTGCCGCAGGCGTGGGTCATTCCGGTGCCGTGAGCTCCGCATCGGAAAACACGATCCCGTCGGCATCGGCATAGAGGAACTGGCCGGGCACCACCTCGACACCGCCCAGTTCCAGCGGCACATCGCGCTGGCCGGCGCCGAGTTTCTCCGTCTTGCGCGGGCAAACACCCAACGCCTTCACGCCGAGATCCAGTTGCGCGATGGCGGCGCTGTCGCGGATCGCGCCGAGCACGACGATGCCTTCCCAGCCGTTCTCCACGGCCTTGGCCGCGAGCAGGTCGCCCAGCATGGCGCGGCGTAGGCTGCCGCCGGCATCGACGACCAGCACGCGGCCCGCGCCCGGCTCGGCCACGGCTTCGCGCACGCGCGAGTTGTCCTCGAAGGCGGCAATGGTGCTGACGACGCCATGGAAGACGATGCGCCCGCCCAGATCGCGCAAGCCTGGCAGCACCGGCACGCGTACCTTGTCCCCGTGCGCATCGCAAAGATCGGTGGTGGCGTAGCGCACGGCGATGCCGCTCTGATCAGGTGAACAGGCCCAGTGCCCGGTTGCGCGCCGAATCCACCTCCTGGCGCAGCGCGGCGATGGCGGCGGCGTAGTCGTCCGCCCCGAAGATCGCGGTGCCCGCGACGAAGGTATCGGCCCCGGCCAGCGCCGCTTCGCCGATGTTGTCGCGCTTGATGCCGCCGTCGATCTCCAGCCGGATATCCAGATTGGCCTTGTCGATCATGGCGCGGATGCGCCGCACTTTCGCCAGCGTGGCAGGGATCATCGCCTGCCCGCCGAAACCGGGGTTGACGCTCATCACCAGGACGAGGTCGAGGTCTTCCAGCAGCCATTCCAGCGCCTCGATCGGCGTGGCCGGGTTCAGCACGAGCCCGGCCTTGCAGCCCAGCGATTTGATCAGCTGCACGCTGCGGTGCGCATGCAGGCTGGCTTCGGGATGGAAACTGATGACGGATGCCCCGGCCCTGGCGAAGGCTTCGATCAGCGGATCGACCGGCTGCACCATCAGGTGCACGTCGATGGGCGCTTTCACGCCGTGGTCGCGCAGTGCCTTGCACACCATCGGGCCGAAGGTGAGGTTCGGCACGTAGTGGTTGTCCATCACGTCGAAGTGCACCCAATCCGCACCGGCGGCGAGCACGGCATCGACGTCCTCGCCGAGCTTGGCGAAATTCGCCGAGAGGATCGAAGGGGCGATCAGGCACTGCGTCATGGCGGATTTCCTGTGGAGGGGATGGAGGGGTCAGGCCGGGCCGTCGCCCGCGTCGCCGGTATCGCCCGCATCCTGCGGCGCGGTGGAGCGGCCGGATTCTGAAGCCATCATCAGCGCGGCGGTGCTCGCCCCGACGATGCCGGCGTCCGTACCGGCGCCGGCCTGCTGGCGTTCCCGGGCTTCGCGCAGGCGGCGCAATTCGTCCGGGCCGAGCAGCGATGCCGCGTTCTGGCTGCGATCGGCGATGCGGCCGGAAGCCACCGCCAGCGTGCCCACGACCATGAACACGAAGGCCAGGATCAGGCACAGGAAGGCCAACCCCAGCGAGGTGGTGCGAAACACGACGATGAAGCTCAACAGGGAGCCGACGAACCACAGCCAACGCATGTTCCATTCCTCGCCGGTGCGAACCTGGGGGATAGTTTAGCCGCAATGGGGTGGAACCATGCATGCAGTGTGCGCAGGAGACGGATCATGCGCGAGCTGCCGGCCGTGGAGAGCGCTTGACGAGGCGCGGTATGCGGATGATAGATTCGCCAAGCGCAGCCATTATTAATTTTCCGAGGGAAGGGCTAGCGTTTGGACGATAAATAAAATATTGGCGCGCAACATCGTGCCTGGACAGCGAATCAAGGGGGATTTGATGAAGATGTCGTATGCGTCGGTTTGGCGGCTGGTGGCAGGATTGTCACTGACCGGAGCTGGTGTTTTTGCCGGGGCGCAAACGCCGGATCCGATATCCGACGCCGTTGGCACCACTACCGGCGAGTTTCGGGTCGATGAATCGGGTGCGGCCACGTATTCGATTCCGATCGTCGCGGTGCCGGGCACGGCGGGCGTGGCGCCGCAGGTGGCGCTGAGCTATTCGAGCCGTGGCGGCGACGGCCCCTTGGGCAGGGGCTGGGCGATTTCCGGGCTATCGGGGATCAGCCGCTGTCGTGCCACCAGGGAAGCTGGGGATTTCATGTCAGGCGGCGTTCCTGTGGATGGCGATCCGCCCGCAGTGAATTTCAGCGAGAGCGACCGCTTTTGCCTGGATGGCGAACGCTTGTTGCCCGCCCCGTCCGGCGCGCCGGTGTGCAAGGCGGTATCCGGTCACAGCGCAACGAATTACCGCACCCGGCTGGAGACGTTCCAGCGTGTCTGTGCCTATATGCCCAACGGCAGCGGGAACGGCCCTGCATTCTTTTCGGTAGAGCGCAAGGACGGTTCCGTCAGCTTCTACGGCAACCGCAACGGCTGGACTACCACGGCCAACCGCCCCGATGGCTATGTCAACAGTACCCATTCATTGCACACCGCCAAGGCCCTGAGCTGGTGGCAAACCCGGTTCCAGGATTCCACCGGGAACTACATCGACTATTTCTACGTCGCCAATCCAGGCGGCAGCTCGTATCCGGGCGAATCGCTGGTGTCCTCCATCGAATACACCGGCAAGCTACAACTGAGCGGACAAAGCGGCGGCAACCTTTCGCCCTACGCCAGGCTGATGTTCAACTGGGCCGCTCGCCCCACCAGCGAGTATTCGGCGGGAGAAGTGGCCGGCGGCAAGGCATGGCAAACCCGTTACCTGGATTCGATCACGGTGGTCGGGGATATCGCCAGCAACGCCCAGGCCCGCCACTACGCGCTGAATTACGCCACCTCCGTCTCCAACTCGCGGGCGCGGACGCTGGTTTCCGTCACCGAATGTAACAACAACAGCCAGGCGGTGTGCTATCCCCCGACCACCTTCGCCTGGACCACGGCCATCACGAGTTTCAGCACCACCGATCTGGTGACCTCGCAAGGTTTCGATGGTCTGGTCGATCTTCGGCTGGGTGACGTGGATGGCGACGGACTGACCGATGTGGTGTGGTTCAAGAGCGTCAACGTATCCGGCTGCTCCAAGAGCCACCTGTACGTGAGTTTCGGCACGCTCAACGTCGGTGGCCAGCTCACGTTCGACCGCGTGACGCAGACGCCCTGGTGCATCCCGCGCGATGTGCCGAACATCGGCAAAGCCTGGCATTTGTTCGACTACGACGGCGACGGACGCGACGATCTCTTCGTTGCAGGCACGGGCCCGGACTGGGCGCTGTATCTCTCGTTGGGAAGGCCCTCGACCGGGGGCAATGTCTTCAACTACTGGGACAACCGGATTAACGGTATTTCGATTCCGATCACCACCATCGACAACGACATGGCCACCCTGGCCGATCTGAACGGGGATGGCCTGCTGGACGTGCTGTATCCCAGGCCCACCGGCGTGGGCACGGCCCGCGAACTCAAAGTGCGCCTGATGGAGCGCAGTGGTTCGAACTTCGCCTGGGGCAATGAGCGCGCCTTGCAGATCGAGACCCCTTCGTCCAACCCGCGAACCTTCGTATCTTTCTATGCCAAGGCGGGCCGGTTGACGGCCTACGATGTCGACGGCGATGCGCGCGCGGACGTTGCCATGCAGGTGACGGAGACAATTTCGCTGGGTATTAGCCCGTGCAGTTCAAGAAACATCGAGCTGGAGGGCCCGCGAGACCGCGATGGCCACGGCGTGGATCTGCGCGAAGCTGAGCTCTGGTACCGGCAGGTGGCGCGCAGCGTGGCTTCCGAGGAAGTTTCCGATCGCGCCATCAACTGCTATCTGAAGGTCGATACGGTGGATTTCTACGGCGTGTCGGAAATCACGCCGAGCACCGTGACGATGCGAGCACGGCAATCCTGGGCGGTGAGGGATCAGTACACGGGTGGCGCGGTTTATAACTACAACACCGACCTGAAGTTCGCCGACGTCAACGGCGATGGCCTCACCGACGTGGTGCGCAAGCACTTCGGCACGGGCTGGTACGCCTCGCCGACGGGATTTCCGCACCATTTCCTGGGAGCGACCTTCCCGAACGAGGACTACCTGCAACTGGCCGATATCAATGGCGATGGTCGTGCCGACATCGTGTTCCCGCAGGAAGCGAACAACAGCTATCGTCCGTTCTGGACACGCCGTGCCAATCCGGACGGAACCTTCGAGACCACCGCGGCTCCCATCGCTGGCGGCAACGCACGCGGATGCCGTCAGAGCACCTGCGACCTGACCCACACCGCGTTCCTGTTCTCCGATTTCGACGGCGACGCAACGACCGATTTCGTGGCGCTGTACGACAACAACACCCAACACTTTTCCAGTCGCTCCCCGGCTGCCAGCCGCTACGTGCCGCGCGATACCATCGCCACGATCACCGACGGCCACGGTGCCCAGACGAGCCTGCATTACAAGCCGCTGACCATCGCCGACGTGTATCGCCGCTCCGACGGCGCCCGTGCGCTGAACTGGGGGCGCGGTTCCGCCGTGCAGGAATTCATGGCACCGATGTACGTGGTGGCGCGCGCCATGAGCAGTGCGCCGGTGTACGGCAACGCTTCGGCCATGAGTACGGTGTACTACCGCTACCAGGGCGCCCGGATGCAGGCGGGCGGAGGCGGCTTCCTGGGCTTTGCGCAAGTGCAATCCATCGACACCACGCCTTCGAACCAATACATCGCCACCACCACCACCTACCGCCAGGATTTCCCCTTCGTCGGAATGCCGGACACCACCGAAAAGCGGGTAGTGCCTGGCGCCTGGTCAGCCACCACCTGCGCCGTTGCTTCGGTATCGAACAATTGCTTCCAGCCGCCCAGCATCGGCGCGTTCCCGGCGTTTGGGGGCACCCTCATCTCGCAGGCCACCAGCCTATGGGGGTCGTCGCCAGCGTTCGCACCGGGGACGCAGACGCCCTTGCACGTGCGCCTCTCGAATACCGATGAACGCCGTTACGCGCTGGAGGGTGGCGCGATGACGGGCAAAGTACTCACGACCTTCACTCACGGCAGTTATGGCAACGTCGGCAGTACCGCCGTGGATACCTACACCGGCGGCGGCAGCCCGCTGTCCAGCGTGACGACCAGCAACATCTACACCGACGACACCGCCAACTGGCGGCTGGGCCGCCTGACCTCCAGCAGTGTCACGCACACGCGCAGCGGCAGCAGCGTAACGCGCAGTACCAGCTACGCCTACGACCTCGCTGGCGCGGCCACCGGCCTTCTGACCAAGGAACACCTCCAGCCCGGCGGCGGCGCCAATCAGGATCTGCGCACCCTGTACACGCTGGATGCCTTCGGCAACCGCACCCACGCCTACACCTGCAGCAACCACCTGACGGATGCGGCCTGCCGCAGCACGGCGGTTTCCTTCCATCCCGGCAGCGCCGGTGCACCGAACGCGACCATCCATCGCTACGCCCGCACCACCTTCGATGCCATCGGCCGCTACCCGAGCGCCACCTACGGGCCGTTCTGGAACGGCAGCGGCACGGTGGAGCGGCTGCAAAGCCAGATTCTCTCTCGCAACCTGCTGGGCCAGGCCACGCACACGCGCGATGCCATCGGCGTGGATGCGATCGCGGTGTACGGGCATCTGGGGCGGCCCTATTACACCTGGGCCGAAACCGTGAACACCGCCAACCCCGGCAACGCCGCCGATGGCGTGGAAAGCTGGATCACCTACCGGCGCTGCGGCAGCGCAGGCAACCAGGTGCTCTGTCCGGTGGGCGCGGCCTATCGGCAACAGATGCAAAGCGAAGGCGCGCCCACGCAATGGAGCTATCAGGACGTGCTGGGCCGCCCGGTACTGACCGTGAGCCAGACCCGGCACCTGGGCACGGCGAACAAGGGGTTCAGCGGCGTCTGCACCGCCTACGATGCCGCTGGCCGCCCAGTACGCGTTTCCAATCCGTTCTTCCTCACCTCGGTTGCCTCAGCGGTTGAACCCGCGAGCTTCCCCACGAACCTGTGCACCACGGCGCGCCAGTGGAACCTCACCACGATGGATGCGCTGGGCCGGGTGACGGCAGTGCAACTGGCCGATGGAAGCGGCACGACGACGAGCTATTCCGGATTGATCACGACCGGCTACGACCAGAACGGCCACCCGGGCAGCCAGAGCGTGAACGCGCTGGGGGAAGTGGTGAGCAGCACGGACGCGACGGGCCTGACGCTGAACTTCACCTACACGCCGGACGGGAACCTGTCGCAGGTGACGCGCAACGCCGGCCGCGGGCTGGTGACCAACACCTTCGGCTACGACACGCTGGGCCGCAAGACCAGCCAGAACGATCTGGACAACGGCGCCACCAGCTACGAATACAACGCCCTGGGCGAAGTGATCGCGCAGGTGGACGGCAACAACCACCGGATCGAACGCCACCTCGATGCCCGTGGCCGGGTATGGCAGGAGAAGGCCTACCGCTGGACGGGCAGCGCCCGGACGCTGGAGAACGTCGCGCAGTTCGTCTTCGACACCGCCCCCAACGGCCTGGGCCAACGGGCCAGCGAGAGCATCAGCGGCGCATCGAGCCTCGACCGTACCCTGAGCTACGACGTGCTGGGCCGTCCGATCCAGCGCGACACCATGACGGACGGCTTCGCCTACCGCGAACAGACGCGCTACGACACCCTGGGCCGGGCCTGGAAGACGCAGGACGCCAGCGGCCAGTGGACGAAGCAGACCTACAACACGCTGGGCCATCCGACGCAGGTGTGCGGTTCCACTTCATCGGACACCAGCACCAGTTGCAGCGGCAGCTTCTACCTGTCGCTGGAACAGGCGGACGCGCGCGGCAACATCACGGTGGAGCGGCGGGATTCGGGCAGCGGCCCGACGACGACGCGCACGTATGACGGGCTGAACGGGCGTCTGTCGGGGGTCTGCACGGGCGTCGGCTGCACAGTGCAGAACACGGTGTACGAGTACGACCTCAAAGGCCAGGTGACGCGCCGGGAGCAGTCGGGCCGCTACGCCGAGCGCTTCGAGTACGACGCGGCGGATCGCCTGACGCTGGGCTGGTTCGAGTCCGTGCAGGGCACCACGTACGGCATCCATCCGCCGGTGGTGAACCCGGACGGGACGCCGCCGGCGAACCTGAGCGCGTACGTGGAATACGACAAGCTGGGCAATACCTGCCGCAAGTACCTGCTCGGGCTGATCGTGCAGTACGGCTACGTGGGACGATCCGGCTGCGGGCTGTCGGGCACGGGCGGCAGCGGCACCACCAACGCGGTGGCGAGCGCGCACCAGACCATGTCGCTGTACGGCAACAACTTCTACAGCATCGGCAACGCGTACGACAGCGCGGGCAACATGACGGTGGCCGGGGACCGGCGCACCTATGTTTACGACGCGCGGCGGCAGAACACGCTCATTTATCTGGACGAGGCCAGCGCCCCGACCCATCGCACCCGCTTCGCCTACGGCCCGGAGGGCGCGCGCTACCAGCGCATCGACGACGGCAGCGCGGCGGGCGGCACGACCACGACCACGTACATCGGCAACGTGGAGAAGCGGCAACTGCCGGGCGGTGCGATCCAGTGGCGGCGCCACCTGGGCGCGGTGCTGATCGAACACAATGGGCAGACCACCAGCGGCGGCATCACGGTGGCCAGCGGGGCGGGGACGGTGAAGCACCAGTTCATGGATGGGCTGGGGTCGATCGAGGCGATGGGCATGGTGAGCGGGGCCAGCGTCACGCTGCTGGAACGCTACGACTACAGCGCGCACGGCGACCGCCGCAGCCCGAGCCCGCCGTTCGGCACCGCCACCCCGACCCAGACCACGCACGGCTTCACGGGCCACGAGCACGTGGACGCCCTCGATTCGATCCACATGAACGGGCGCATCTACTGGGGCCTGGCCGGGCGCTTCGGGCAGACCGATCCGGTCGTCCAGCAGCCGACCAACCCGCAGAACTGGAACCCGTACAGCTACGTGCTGAACAACCCGCTGAACCACACCGACCCGAGCGGGAACAGCTTCTTGTCGGTGCTGGGGCACACGGCGACGGCGTGGGCGATACAGAACGCGGGCAAGCACGCGATCCGGTCGGTGATGCGGGGGATCGGGCAGGATGCGACGGGCGTGGCGATCGGCGTGGGCTGCGGATATGCGCCGAGTTACTGGTCGGTGGCCTGCGCGGGCGGAGCGAGCTACGACATGGCGCGGGCGTTTGGCGGCAGCAGCAGCGATGCGCGGCAGGCCGGGGTACGCGGGGCGTTCAGTGCGCTGGTGTTCAAGGGCATCAACGACTATTACGAAGGCAGCTACACAGGAAGAATCGCGGTCACGGCGATAGCGGGCGGGGTGGTGAGCGTGGTGAACGGCGGCAAGTTCGGGCATGGGTTCGTGAGCGCCGGGGTCTCGGTGAGCGTGGCGCCTGCCCTCGGCAATATGAACACGTTCGGCGGCACCGTGGTCTCGGCCATCGTGGGCGGGACGGTCTCGGAGATGACGGGCGGCAAGTTCGCCAATGGGGCGGCCACGGCTGCCATGAGCTACGCCATGGGACAGATGGCGCGAGGTGGCGGTGGTCAGCGTTCTGGGCCGGGCGACGGGTCAGGCGAAGCGACGCTCAAGGTTGGACAGTCCCGCCCTATGACCGAAGGCGAGATCGCAATGGCGCAAGGAATCTTCGATGATAATGTCGATTACTCGAAGGTCCAAGTGTTCAACAGGAAGTTCCGGTTCTTCCAGCAACGCGGCGTTGCCATGGCGCCCAATGGAAACATCTACTTCCATCCAGCCGACTACATGGACGATTTCTCGGGCTCGACCATGGGGAATCGTGCTTGGTTTATGCACGAGATGACCCACGTCTGGCAGCACCAGCAGGGCATCAACGTCTATGCCGCTGCCTTGGATAGGCGTTATGACTACAGGCCGCTTGCGCCTGGAAAGGCTTTCCGGAGCTATGGGCTTGAGCAGCAGGCTGACATCATGCAGGACTACTTTCTGATGCGAAACGGTTACCAACCGCAATGGTCTGGCCATGCCATTGGGGAGTACGAAGCGATCCTTCCGTTTGGGAGGTCGCCATGAGGGTGCTCACACTTTCGATGTTGATCGCGATTAGTCTCCCTGCGTGCGCGGTCGATGGTAGTCAGATCATGCGAGACGAACAGTTGGAAGCCGCAGGATGGGAGGCGATCCAGACAGGTGATTTTGCTCGCGCCATCGACTTGGTGATGCCCATGGCGCAAGCGGGCGATTCGGAGGCCGAGTTCGCTGTTGGTGACCTTGCCTTGCTCTGGCTGGAAGCAGAAGCGCCGAAAGAGCCTCCCGGGTTTACGCTTGAGGAGGCTGTGGCTTGGATCCGCAAGGCGGCTGCCAAGGGCTTGCCTCAAGCAGCCGGCTTCTTGAGATCAGGTTATGGATGGGGTCGATACACGCTCCCAAAGAACGCTAAGCTTGAGGAATGCTGGCGCCGAGTCGAGAACGGCGAACAAGACGCAAGCGTCTGTTTCGCTGCTGAAGAAATACTGAACTGAACAACCCGCTGAACCACACCGACCCGAGCGGGAACAGCTTTTTGTCGGTGCTGGGGCACACGGCGACGGCGTGGGCGATACAGAACGCGGGCAAGCACGCGATCCGGTCGGTGATGCGGGGGATCGGGCAGGATGCGACGGGCGTGGCGATCGGCGTGGGCTGCGGATATGCGCCGAGTTACTGGTCGGTGGCCTGCGCGGGCGGAGCGAGCTACGACATGGCGCGGGCGTTTGGCGGCAGCAGCGCCGATGCGCGGCAGGCCGGAGTGCGCGGGGCGTTCAGTGCGCTGGTGTTTTACGAGATTGGTTCACATTTTCAGGGGGTACAGGAGGCAAACGCAACCAGTGGCACAAGCACATGGGGCAATACGGGTCTGACACAAGGCCAATACATAGCCAAGGTCGTGGCGCACGGTGTGGCCGGTGGCGTGATGAGCAGTTTGCAAGGCGGGAAATTCGGGCATGGGTTTGCGAGTGCGGGCATCACGCAAGGGTTCGCTCCAGGTATCGACAGGATTGATGCGGGAAATATGGGGTTCAGTGCGCAGCGCACGATCATGGCGGCCTTGGTTGGCGGGTCGGTATCGGAACTAACCGGAGGCAAGTTTGCCAATGGTGCGATGACGGCAGCGTTTTCTCGGGCGTTTAATGATGATAAGCATTATAGGAAATCAATGGTTAGCAATAGTGGCCATGATTATGAGATTAATACACCATTGTGCTCTTCGGTGGCGCCTGAGTGTAATGGCGGTTTCATATGGGGTGTGACAGATGCTTACTCCATTCCATTTGAGTTTTCGGCAGGTCCGCATGAGGGATACCGTGAATTATTTGGCTTATTCAGTCCCAATCCTATAACGCATATTCACAACTATGAAATGGGAATGATAGTAAATGTCGCACACCCCGAACACATATTTGCTGGCACGGTGACGCACAGGATTTATGAGAGTAATGGAATTTGGTACTTAAACACGATTGGAAATGGGCCGTCAATAGGTGTCATCGGAAATCATTGGAATAATTTAGTTGGATTATCAATATTCGGAAATATGCATCGCAATGTAAGCTTGACGGTTAGGTTTCAAGTTGATCCGAGGAATTACAACAACTTGCGTTGGGGTGAATAAGCCATGACATTTCGATGGTCTGCATTTATTTTATCGCTATTCGTTTATACAGCATTGTTTGCATGTTCTGGGGAGACGCCTGTCAGCAAGGCGCAGGTAAAATATGATGTCAGGAAAGTGGATTCAACAATCTGTGTTATAAATGAAAAATTCAGAGCTCACAAATTTAATGTAAAAAGTGCAAGCGGCCTACGGCAGGACGGGAAAATAAGAAGATTTTTCTTGTATATAGATAATGGCGATAAATCGCCGCTTTCCGTCCATAATATTGAAAATGATGGTGCACTAACTGTATACGTCTACGATATTCGGCCTGTTGTGAATGGAAAAGTGGTTGATATTGATTCAATCATATTGTCTTTGGATGATGCTTTGAATAATAATAGAATGGTTGACCAAGATTCAATAAAATGTGGTTATTGAGCTTCATATGTACAAGTTGAGTAATCACCCGACACCTGAGCATCAGTGACGATGGTGCAACTGGCCGATGGCAGCGGCACGACGACGAGCTATTCCGGATTGACCACGACCGGCTACGACCAGAACGGCCACCCCGGCAGCCAGAGCGTGAACGCGCTGGGGGAAGTGGTGAGCAGCACGGACGCGGCGGGCTTGATGCCGAACTTCCTGAAGGATTGTTGGATCTCATCAAGAAGTATTGAGAAGGCGGTGAGCATGAAAACGCTGTGTTCCATTTTAATTCTTGTTCTTGGTGCTTTTTTCGTGAGTGGAAAAGGGCACTATCCAGCCAGCAAGGAGGAGCGGCAATCGAGAATTAATGCATTGATTGCATCTTATGATGCGATGGACAATGGGTTTCTCGATAGTCAAGGTAAAGTTATTATTATTAAAGAGATCGATGGGAAAGTTGTGGTGTCATTTATGGGTCGTGAGGGCGAAAGCGTATATGGTGGACAAGCGCATGTAACATACGATCCTCTTACACGGAGGGTCGTGAAGGTCGAGGCAGAGGACTAGAGTGTGTTATGAACTTTGAAGGATATATGCCGCATCACTGGGAGTGAGTGTAAAAGTTGAGTAATTAACTTGGCAGTTACTCCCACTGACATCAGTCGTCTGTTTGATCTTTATGGGAAGTAGGACTGTACAAGTTGAGTAATTACTCGACACCTGAGCATCGGTAATGGCGGCAGGCCTGACGTTGAACTTCACCTACACACCGGATGGCTGTACAAGTTGAGTAATTACCCGACACTTGGATATCGGCACGGATAGCGCCAGTTACAGCGTACGCCGGAACACGCAGCCTTCCGGGCTACAGCATCGGCGACAGCAGCCGCGCAAACGCATCGAGCAGTCGCTGCGGCCACGGTGCGATTTCTCCCGGGCGCACTTCCCGGGCATCGGCCAGGTAGCCGTCGAGGAGGCGCCCCAGTTCCTCGGCCAGCGCCACGTCGTGCATCTGCACGGAAAGTTCGAAGTTCACCTGGAAGCTGCGGTTGTCGAAATTGGCGCTGCCCAGGAAGATTTCATCCTCGTCCACCAGCAGCGCCTTGGTGTGCAACATGCCGGGCAGGTATTCGAACACGCGCACGCCGGCGGCCAGCAGTTCGTCGTAGTAGGAGCGCGCCGCCGCGGAGACGATGCGCGAATCGCTGCGCGCCGGCACCAGCACCCGCACTTCCACGCCGCGCAGCGCGGCATTGGTCAGCGCCAGCCGCGCGGCGGGCGTGGGCACGAAATAGGGCGTCACCAGGAAGACCCGTTCGCAAGCGGCGTGGATCATTTCCACCTGGATGCGGTGGATCGCCTGCCATGGCGAATCCGGCCCGGAGGGCGCCACCAGCGCCAGCGCGCCTTCGTGCTCGGGCAGCGGCCACAGCCGCGCATCGCGCAGCGCGGTGCCGGTGGCGTAGGCCCAGTCTTCCAGGAACACCAGTTGCAGGCCGCGCACGGCGTGGCCTTCGATGCGCAGGTGCAGGTCGCGGTAGGCATCCGTGCGTCGGCGCGCATCCTGGGTATCGGTGATGTTGATGCCGCCGGTGAAGCCGGTGTGGCCATCCACCACCAGGATCTTGCGGTGGCTGCGATGGTTGAACGCGGGCAGGCGCAGCGGGCGCAGCCGGATCGGGTGGAACCAGGCGATTTCCCCGCCGGCCTTTTTCAGTTCCCGGAAAAAGGATTCGCTCAGGCCGCCGGAGCCCACGCTGTCGATCAAGAGCCGCACCCGCACGCCGGCCCGGGCGCGCTCGATGAGGGCATCGCGGAAGTTCGCCCCGGTGGTGTCCGCGTCGTAGATGTAGGTTGCAAGGTGGATGTGGTGCGTGGCCTGCGCGATGGCGGCGAGCATGGCGTCGAAGGCTTCCGCGCCGTCTTCCAGCAGGGCGGCGGTGCGCGCGTGCATCGGCGGCAGCCCGGTGGTGCGCAGCGCCAGCCGCGCCAGTTGCATATCGCGCCCGTCTTCGCATCCTTCCTCGCAGAACTCGCTGCCGAGCAGGGTGCGCGAACGCACGCGGCGCAGTTGCTGGCGGCGGATGCGGCGCGGGCCGAGCAGGAAATAGACCAGGTAGCCCAGCACCGGCAATGCGGCCAGCGAGAACAGCCAGCTCAGGGTGGCGGCCGGTTCGCGCTTTTCCCAGACGATCCACACCGCAAGGATCGCGATGTACGCCGCCCACAGGCCACCGATCCAGGCGCGCAGGTGCGGGATGGACTGGATCGCTTCCCACCATTGCGCGAAAGCGTCGATCATGGGGAAGACACGGGATCGGTCAGGGGCGGTAACCGCTGTGGATGGCGCAGATGCCGGCGCTGAGGTTGCGATAGTCGCAGCGCGCGAAACCTGCGGCCTGCATCATTTCGCGCAAGGCTTCCTGCGGTGGGTGCTTGCGGATGGATTCGGCCAGGTAGCGGTACGAATCGGCGTCGCCCGCGAACAGTTTTCCCAGGCGCGGCAGCATCTGGAAGGAGTGCAGGTCGTACAGCGGCTTCAGCCATTGCGGCTTCACCTGCGAAAACTCCAGCACCAGCGCGCGGCCGCCGGGCTTGAGCACGCGGCACATTTCGTTCAGGGCCTGCTGCTTGTCCGTGACGTTGCGCAGGCCGAAGGCGATCGTGACCAGATCGAAGCTGCCGTCCGGGAAGGGCAGGGCTTCGGCGTCCATCTGCACCCAGGAAAGCCCGCGCACCAGGCCCCGGTCGGTGAGCCGGTCGCGGCCCACGCCCAGCATCTGTGCGTTGATGTCCCCCACCACGATGGAACCTTGTTCGCCCACGCGCGGATGCAGCAGGGCGGCGATGTCGCCGGTGCCGCCGGCCAGATCCAGCACCGCATCGCCGGGCCGCACGTTGGAGGTGGCGACGAAATAGCGTTTCCAGACGCGATGGATGCCGAACGACATCAGGTCGTTCATCAGGTCGTACTTGCCCGCGACCGAGCTGAAGACCTCGCCGACGAGTTTGCGCTTGTCGCCGACGGGCACTTCGCGAAAGCCGAAATGCGTGGTGGGCGGTGCGGCGGATTCGTCCGCGCGTTCGGGAGTCGTGTTCATGCCCGCAAGTATCGCACCGCGCTGCACGACTATCGGTGTTTGCTTTCGCGGTGGTTCTGCATCAGCCGATCCGTCCAGGCGATGCCGATGGCCGAGAGGATGAAGACGCAGTGGATGATGGTCTGCCACAGCACGCCTTGCGCGGTGAGCGTGGCGCAGGGCGCGGCGGCGAGGTTGGCCGTGGCCTTGGCCAGCTGTTCGGGCGGGCAGAACGGCAGCCCGCCCAGCGCACCGGCGGCGATGAAGGTCTTGAGCAGGTGGATCGAGGAAATGCCGATGATCGCCATCGCCAGCTTCACCTTCAGCACGCCAGCGTTCACGTGGCTCAGCCATTCCGGCTGATCCGGATG
>CAZHXV010000040.1:0-17031 GCA_964536455.1 uncultured Aquimonas sp. | reverse complement strand
CCGTCTCTCGACAACGCATCACGGCGGCACGCCGGGCCAGGGAAAGGCCCAGGTGGCGGCGTTCGGTGTCGTTCAAGCTGCTCGATGGGGCCTGCAATTCGCGCAGCGGCAGCGACACCAGCATCACCGGGGTGCGCAATTCGTGGCTGACATCGGCCAGCACGCGGCTGCGGAAACGGTCCATCGCCTGCAGGCGCTGCGCCTGCTCGGCCAGTTGCTGGTTGCGGTCTTCGATCTGGGCGTGGGTTTGCGCCAGGTCCGCATGGGCCTGGGAAAGGTCGGTCAATGTGGTTTCGACCCGGCCTTTTTCGGTGCGCAGTTCTTCGGTGCGCACATGCACCTGCCGATCCAGTTCCAGCGCGCGTTGGCGCAGCCGATGCAGCCGCCAGCGGGTGGCGGCGAGCAACAGCAGGATGCCGGCCAGCAGCAGGGCGAGGCGGAAGGCGACGGTTTCATGCCAGCGCGGCGGGATGTGGAAGGCCAGCGTAGTTGGCGTTTGCGCCCAGATGCCATCGCTGTTGCCGGCCAGCACCTGGAAGCGATAGCTGCCCGGCGGCAGGCCGCTGAAACCGGTGCTGCGGCCATTGGACGAATCGGTCCAGCCTTCCTCCAGCGGCAGCAGGCGATGGCGGAAGCGCAGTTCGCTGCCGGCGTGCAGGTCGGCGGCGCCGTAGCGGATCAGGAGATTGCGCATGCCCGTCGGCAGCGCCAGTTCGTCCGCCAGCGCCAGCGGCTGGCCGCCGCTTTCCACGCTGTCGATGATGACGTGCGGCGGGCGTTCGCGGATCGGTATGGCCTGCGGATCGATCCGCACCACGCCGCGCTGCGAAGGAAACCAGAGGCTGCCGTCGCGATCCACCACGGCCGAAGGCTGCACCCCGCCGTTGCCTTCCAGTTCGGTGAGGCCATCGGCCAGCCCCAGCACCAACGGCGAGAGCCGGCGGCTGCCGGTGGCGAGAAAATCCCGCAGGCTCGCACGCGAGAGCCGGGAAATGCCCTGGTTGCTGTTCACCCACAGGTGCCCATCGGCATCCTCGCGCACCGCATGCGGGCTGTTGGATGGCAGGCCCTGCGCCCGGCCCAGGCGGGTCGCCGCGTTGCCGTGCGGATCGTCCGGCGCGACGTGGATCAGACCGCGGCCATCGGTGCTGATCCACAGCGCGCCGTCGGAGGCCAGGTACAGATCGCGTACCGAGGTGTTCGCCAGCAGGGTTTCGGCGACGGGGTGGAAACGTCCACCGTGATGCCGCCACACGCCTTCCGCGCCACCCAGCCAGAGTGTGCCATCGCCGGCATGGGCCAGTGCGTTGATGCGCATGCGTCGCGCGTCGCGCGGCCATTGTTTGTGCCAGATGCCGCGTTCGCGCGTCCATGCCCCCGACGTGGTGCCAAGCCACAGCCGCTGCGTGGCATCGAAGCTGATCGAGAGAGTTTGTTCGCCGCTCAGTTCGGGCGGAAGCGCCACGGCGGAAAAGTCGGCATCGCCCGGAGCGCGATGCCAGAGTCCGGGGGCATAGGTGGCGACGAACAGGCCGTCATCGGGTGCGGCGACCACCAGCCAGGGGTTGTCACCGGGCAGGCCGGCATCGCGCCCGAGGTGATGCAGGGTGCCGTCTGCAGCCAGCCCTTTCAGGCCATCGCCGAGTGTGCCCATCCACAGGGTGCCGCTGCTGTCCTGCGTCACGCCGTACACGTTGCCGCCGCCCAGTCCGGCGGCTTTGCCATGCAGCGTCACGCGCGGGCGATTGAAGTGGTAGATGCCGTCGCGCAGCGTCATCGCCCAGACGGTGCCGTCTTCGCCGAAAAACAGATCCAGCACATGGCCGGCACTGACCATCACGGGGGGCTGGTTGGCATCCAGCGGCTGTTGCGCATCGGCAAAGCGCCACAGGCGATGCCCGGCACGCACCCAGAGTGCGCCGTCGGGCGCTTGCCAGCTCAGGTAGGTGATGTCGTTTTCAGGGTTTTCGACAGCAAACACCCGGCGTGGAGCGCCATCCTCGAACAGGTACAAGCCCTCGTTGGCACCGATCCATAGTCGGCCCCGCGCGTCTTCCCGAAGCTGCAACACCGTGAGCGGGGCCGCTTCGTCGCGACTGCGGGCATCGGCATCGGCTGCGGTGAGGCGAAACAACCTATCGTATCCACTCACCCAGAGCGCGCCATCGGCCGATACCTCCACCGCGCGCGGGATGTAGGGGGAGACGGTATCGGGCAAGGTGTCGTGCCGTTGCCACGCCGTGCCCGAGTAGTGCCACACCTCGCCGGTGGCCGTGATCAGCCAGGCGGCATTGGATGGCGCAGGCAGCGCCTTGGCGGGCGAGGTGCCATCGGGGAAGCGGATGCGTGGGGGAAACGCGCCGTGCCCGTCGGGACAATGCAGCGCCTGCGCCGTGGTCAGGCACAGGCTGGCGGCATCGATATGGCGCACCGCCTGCGGCCCCTGCGCGCCCATCGGCGCGCGTTCGATCTCGCCCGAGCGCACCGTGAGCCAGTCGCCGTGCTCGGTCAGGGCAAAGACGCGGCCCGCATCGTCGGAGTGGAGCGAGTGCACGCGGTTGCCGGACATGGCCGGAAAGCGCATCGAATCGTGTACGTCGAAGCGCACGCCATCGAAGCGCGCCAGCCCATCGTGCGTGGCGATCCACAGGAAGCCATCGGCATCCATCCGCGCCGAACTGGCGCTGCTGACCGGCAAGCCATCGGTGGGGCCGTAGTGCCTGAGCACCCAGGCAGGTTCCGCCGCCGATGCCGCCATGCTTGCGCCGACGACGACAGCGGACACCAGGCGCGCAAGGCAACGGCGCAGGCAGTGGCGCACGAACGCAGCTTCCGTGGCTTAGCCGGCCAGGCTGGCGTTGTCGATGACTTCCTGTACCGGAGGGTTCGGGCGCGAAGAGTCCGTGTCCATGCCGGGGCGGCGCTCGACGTGGCCAGGGCCGGAGAGGACTTCGATGTCGGCGGCGTCGTAGCGGTTGTTCATTGCGGTGCGAGGAAGCTTCAGGAAACGGCAGCCGCGCAGGATGGCGGGGCGGATCGGGGGAATCAAGCGGCGTCGTCCACGGTCGCCTGCGAGCCAGCGTGCAGGCCGCCGTGTCGCTGCGCTGGCGGGAACCGCATCACGCTGTGCACGAAAATTTTCACGCTGTGCGCTGGCGATGATGACGCGATTCCGGTTAGCTTCGCCTCATGACTGCGACCACGACCACGACCGCCCAACCCTATTCCGCGAACCAGCCCTGGCGCGAGGAAGCGCCCGCGCCCCACACGTCCTTCGGCCAGATCGACCTTGCGGCCTTCAGCGCCGATCTCGACGAATTGCACGCCAGGCTCAAGGCCGATCTGGGCGAGGCCGACGTCGCGAACCTGCGCCGCATCGAACGCTGGGGCCGCTTCTGCACCCTGTTCGGCTACGCCACCGCGTGGCTGTTTCCCAATCCGATCGCGGCGCTGTTCCTCTCGATGGGCAACGTCGCGCGCTGGGCCGTCGCGCATCACGTCCAGCATCGCGGTTACGACGCGGTCCCAGGCGTTCCCGCGCGTTATCGCAGCGAAGTGTTCGCGCAGGGTTGGCGGCGTTTCCTCGATTGGCCGGAATGGATGATTCCCGCCGCGTGGAAACACGAACACAACGTGCTGCACCACTACCACACCGGCCAGAACGACGATCCCGATCTGGTCGAACGCAACGCCTGGATCATCCGCATGAAGTTCCTGCCGCGCCCGCTCAAGTGGGTGCTGCTGGGCTTCTTCATGGCAACGTGGAAGATCGTCTATTACGCGCCCAACACGCTGTGGGCCTGGAACCAGCACCAGCGCGTCCGCGCCGCCAGCGCGGCGCAGCGCCCCGCGATCCCGACGCCCGGCAACATCTGGCGCCTCATCGTTCCGGGCGAACGCCTGCTGCTGCCGGTCACTCGCGGCGGCCTCGAATACTGGCTGCGCTGCCTGTTCCCGATCGCGTTGCTGCGCTTCGGGCTGATTCCGGCGCTGTTCCTGCCGCTCGGCACGGGCGCATGGATGAACGTGCTGCTCACCACGCTGATGGCCGAGGCCTTCGCCAACCTCCACTCCTTCCTGATCATCGCGCCCAACCATACCGGCGACGACCTGCACCGTTTCGACGGCGGCGCGAAAGGCCGCGCCGAGTTCCATCTGCAACAGGTGGCAGGTTCGGTGAACTACACCAGCCGCAACGAGTTCACCGACTTCCTTCTGGGCTACCTGAACTTCCAGATCGAACACCACCTCTGGCCCGATCTGCCCGCGCTCAAGTACCGCCAGGCATCGCCGGAAGTGAAGCGCATCTGCGCCAGGCACGGCGTGCCGTTCGTGGAGGAAAGCGTGTTCGCACGCTTTCGCAAACTCGTGGCGATCATGCTCGGCGACCGCACGATGAAGCGCACCGACATGGCGCTGGAACGCTCGGCGAAGCTCGACCGCGCGGCGTGAATCCAGCATATTCGTGAGCCTGTTCTGGCTTTTGTAGAGCCAAGCCCATGCTTCGATCGGGCAAACGCAGCGGAGCAAGCCCCGCTACGGAAGCCCGATAGCCCCCATCGCCCGCGCAACGCGCCGCGAGGTACGGCGGCGAGATTCAGCGCCGGGCGTGTCGAAGGGTTCGGACAGCGCGACCAGGGTTTGCAGGCGCGCCCTATTCGTAGGTGACTGAAACCGACAGGGGCGAGCCGCCTACGGTGTAGCCGCTGACGCCTGCGTTGTTGGCGTTGTAGGGATAGACGGTTTCGCCGCTGACCACAAAATTCTGGCAGGCATCGCCCGCTGTAATGGCGCGGAAGCTCTGCGTGTTCTGCGTCGTAGTCGTGGCCGTCTTGGCAATGTAATAGACGTTGCCTCCACTGCGGAATATCTGTCCTGGCCCGCTTTGTCCCCCCGCATTGGACGGGTCGTAGGAGACTCCGCTGCTGCCGGTGCACCCGGTTCCCGTGTATGAAATCCACAACGGGCGAAGCTGTCCGCCGACGACGCTGAAGGCATAACTTGTCGAAGTGACGAAGGTTGCTTCCGACAGGGTTCCGCCCAGGAAGCGGAAGTTCAGCGAGGGGTCGGTAATGGACGTACCGTTGATGCGAACGGTAGGCGGCATGCTGAGCGTCACGCAGGACCATGTGGTGCCGTTGTACTGCAATACATTGCCCGCAGCACAGCCGGTGCGTACCACGGAGAGCGTGCCGGCATCGACTTCAAGCCCGGTTCCGATCGTGTAGCTGGCTCCTGTTGCGCCCGTGGCGCCGGTCGGGCCAGTGGCGCCGGTCGGCCCGGTGGCGCCCGTCGCACCTGTGGCGCCGGTTGCTCCTGTTGCGCCAGTGAGACCAGCGTCGCCAGTCGCTCCAGTCGCTCCAGTCGGCCCTGGAGCCCCTGTCGCGCCCGTGGCTCCGGTAGCACCAGTCGGTCCGATCGGGCCGATGTCTCCGGTCGGCCCGGTCGCGCCAGTGGCTCCGGTAGCCCCTGTTGGTCCGGTCAGGCCGGTGTCTCCGGCCGGCCCCGTTGCGCCAGTGGCTCCGGTAGCGCCAGTCGGTCCGATGAGGCCAGTGTCTCCGGTCGGCCCTATTGGGCCAGTGGCTCCGATGGCACCGGTGGCGCCAGTCGGCCCGGTATCTCCGGTCGGCCCGATTGGCCCGATTGGCCCGGTCGCGCCCGTCGGCCCTACGCCGGTGCCCGGTGCGCAGGGGCCGAGCGCGCCGCTGGCGGCGTCGAAGCACAGCACCGTGTCGCCATCTGCCGCGCCGGGCAAGCCCGGAACCAGAACGCGGTCGGCGTCCTCGACGGTCAGCACGGGGGTGCCAGTCTGGTTGCGTATCTCGAAACTTTCGCCCTCGCCCGGCGTGACGACGACTTGAGCTCCGGCGGGCAGCGCTGCGGCAAGGGCGAAGCCGATCGCCAGCGCGAGGCTGTGGCGACGGAAATGAACCGGAGCGAGGGCCTGCATCGTGGCGATTCCTTGGGTCTTGAATGGGACGTGGGTTCTGGAAAGGATCGGGCCGGCCATCAGCGCAGCCCGGCCATGCCGCGCAGGCCGCGCCAGCCGATCAGGCCGAGTGCGAGGGCGAGCAGCGCCAGCATGCCTGCGGAGGCTGCGGGCACGACGCGCGGAGCGTCGAGGCCGCTGCTGCCGAACCAGCGGAAGTTGCCGCCGGAATCGAGCGAGTCGTAGGCCTCGGCCGGGCCGGGCGCGATCCAGGCCGCAGTGAACGGGGCACCCATGTCGGCGGCGTCGATCCAGCCCACCGATTGGGTGCCGGCGGTGGCCAGCGCGATGTCCGCGCGGCTGCCGGCCGCCGTGCTGCGGATCAGGAGGTGCTGACCCGGCGCGCCCTGCAGGTGCAGTGCCTGCACCACCTGCTGTGTGGCGCCGGCTTCGAAGCGGTATTGCTTGGCGCGGGCGCTTTCGATGCGCAGTTCCGGGAACGTGGTGCTGCCGGTGAGCTGCGCGGCGGCCCGGCCGCAGGCGTCGGCGAAGGCGACCACCGAATCGCCGCCGTCGAAGCCGCCGCTGTTGTCCCAGTCCCCGCCGACCTCGAAGCGGGCCGCCGAAGCGGTGGTTTGCCCGCTGTTGGAAAAGTCGCCGATCTCCGACAGTTCCGCGCTGCCCGCATCGAAGTGGCCGGTGTTGGAAACTTCCGCGCAACCGAACGAAATGGCCGCATCGCCGGCCTGCCAACTGGCGTCTGGGCCGATGGAAACCGACTGTGCGAAGCCTGCGCCAGGCAGAGCCAGCGCCACCGCCAGCATCAGGGTGGGGGTTGCCACGCGCCGGGTCTGGTGTCTCGGCGAAATGATGTCGCAGGCCATGTCACTTCCCTTGGATCCCCGGCTGCAAGTATGTGAGTACCTTGATGGGGATGGCAAGATGCAGGATATCCGCGGGCTTCCGCTGCGCGTTGCAGCGCCAGCGGCATGTCGCCGATTCCGTCGAGGAACAAGACGCCAGCGGCAAAGCGGACGGCAAAAACCACAAGACCAGCCGATGCGGTCGCAGCCGCGCAGGGACGCCCCCGGCTCGCCACCGGAAACTGGTGGAAACTGCGACGCCCCACGGCTACCAGGACGCACGAATACTGCGCAAACACGCTCGACCCACGCCCAAAACGGCGCTTGCACCGCCGCCTCATATCCTTTCCTTGCAGACTGCGCCGGGCAAAAAGGGCGGTTGAATTTCCCATATCCCCCAAGGGCGGTTGAATTTCCTATACCCGGCCTCGTCGCGTGGCTGCCCAAGTGGTTGTATTCGACCGCCGTTGTCCTGGTCGCCGCCGAATCAATGTGCGCGTTCGCCAAGACTCGCGACCAGGGCTGGTTTCCGGAGAAAGCGACCTGGTTTGCGCGAAACTCCGGTTCCGCATCTGATCGGGGTGCACAGCGCGCAGCCGAAAGCTACGGCCGCATTCGATGGGTTGTACACCGGCTTCGGCAGCGATTTCGCGTAGTGGAGTTGTCCACCTTGCGGCCTGGGTATACAGTGCGCAATATGCAGCGCGGGAGGCGCTGCGACAGCATGGCATCAGTTCCCGGTGCGGCCGGTTCGGCTCCATCCGGGGGGGATTGCGCGTTCGATGCGGACCGATCCCGTTCGAACGCGGCAACCGCGAATATGGCCCTGAATTTGTGCAGGAGCGCGCGTATGCGGTCTTTTTCGAAGACGCCGGAAGGGATGCGTTCGGCAAGACTTCGCCGGTATTTTTTCGTGCCCGCCGGTTTCGCGGGCCGTTCCCTCCTTGTCGCTGCCCGCCGATGCCCGTTCGCTGATCCCGGCGACCGCTTTTCCTTTCGTTCGTCATTTCCACTTCTCATGTACGCGTGCGGGATCCGCACGACATTCAATCGCTACACGACCGACTGCAATACCCAAGCACCGTCATTGGCGCAGTGTCGCGGGTAGTCGGTTTTTACCCGGCGACGTGATCCGCGTCGTCGCAACCAGCAGGAGAGCCAGCATGAGCAAGCGAACTTTGTTGTCCGTTGTCCTTGTATCGATGATGTCGATCGCATTGGCTGCCGAAACCGGGCCGGCGAAAATCGAGGAAGTCGCAAGACCGTCCGCGACGGATTCGACCGCCGCGGCGCACTACGCGTGGTACCTCTTTGTGCAGGCAGTGCAGCCGGTGAACGGCACGCTGACGTTCGAGACCTGGAAGGAGCAATGCCAGGTGAATCCTTTGGCGATCGGCTGCCCACCGCCGACGGCGACCGCCGGCAAGTCGCGGACGCCGCACGGTAGCGCGCTGGCGAAGTCCTTGCGCGGGAACCTGGCGGCCAAAAGCGAAACGCAGGGCGGCATCGAGTGCAACCCGATGCAGACCACGCCGCTCAATGGCTATGCGCCGCCGCAGAACGTCACCTCGACCGCGCAGTTCTGCGAAGAGGTGTTCGTGAACGCGAGCGAGAGCGACTTCATCGCGGAAAATTCGTTGCAGACGCTGAGCGGCCAGCAGGCCTACGCCAAGGCCAACGGGAACGCGGTGACGTTTCCGTGGACGGCGATCGAGATCAAGGCGGATTGGGTGCCGACGACCTCGTTCGCGAATCCGACCTTCCAGTGCCCGGATCCGACGAACTCGCTGTACACCGAGACGATCAACGGAACCTGTTACGCGCTCGTCGGCCTGCACATTTCGTCGAAGGTGTTGCCGGACTGGTTGTGGGCGACGTTCGAACCGGCGAGCAATGTGACGAATCCCAATCGCTGCGATCCGGAGCTATACAACGCCTGCTTCGATCCCTGGGGCACCACGTCGCAGGCGCCGTACGGCAAGGGCACCGTGGTTCCGCAAAGCCCCGCCTTGAAGCAACTGATGGCGAGCGCAGGAATCGACAAGGCGTTCAACAACTATTTCCTGACCGGCGTGCAGACGCAATTCGTCGACGGCAACGGTGCAACGCTGCTGGGTAGTTCCTTTGTGGAATTCAACGCTGGCGTGAATCCGGGGCAAGCCTCGTGCATCACCTGCCATCGCTACGCGTACTTCGACGGCAAACAGCCGCCGGCCAATCAGCCCGAGGACAACTACGGCGGACCGATCGCCGGCTGGTCGGCGGTTGGCAATGCCTGCAGCACGAACCCGAGCCCCAACTGCACACCGGTGGTACCGAATTCCATCTCGCAGGATTTCTCCTGGATGCTGGGCCTGATGCCGTACAAGTGAGCGCCGCGTGCGCTTCGATGGGGGCGGCCGAATGAGGCCGCAGACGCCTGAGCACAGTGGGCCGAAGCCCGCTGTGCTTCAGGCGTTACCGGCTCACACCGGCCAGTACTGGATTTGTGCACAATGCGGTTCGCGTCGATGATTCAACCACGCTATACCGCGAGGAAGCGTCGATTGCGCAGCAGCCCGGTGGAAACCGTGGAGGCCAGCCTGTCGAAGTATTCTGGATCGGGCCCGAAACGCAGCTTCGTTCCCGTGTTGCGCCGCCCCACTGTGCCGACCTGCGACGTGATGGATGAATCCCGCCGGTTCAATCGTTCTCGAAGCCGTTGGCGAAGATCGCGCCGCTGCTGTGCACCTCGACCGCGCCGATGTCGCAGGCGCTGCCCTGCGGGCGCGGCACGCCGCGCTGGTCGGTGTCCGACAGGCACGGCGCGGCGATGCCGGCGTCGATGGCCGAGCTTCCGGGGCCGGGCAGGTGCGTCTGGGTGAAGCCGCCGTTGTCCTGCAAGGGGCCAAGCTGCGGATCGGCCGTGCTGTTGCCGTCGCCGCAGGTGATGATGCGGTTCTCGTCGTTCCAGGGCACGCATCCGTCCGCCAGGATCGTGTACTCGAAAAACGCGTCGTTGACGACGAGGAAATAGAAATCGTCGTCGAAGGTGGCGTGATTCCCCCAGAAAACCACATGACTGAAGCTGGGGCTGAAATTGTTGGCACCGCCCGCGTAATCGTTCGCAAGGGCACCACCTCTGAATGCGGAATTGTTCGCGAACGTGACATGGTTGAAAACCGGGTTCAGCTCGACCGCTCCCGTCGCCGCGCCGGTGGCTTCAAAGTAGATGGCGCCACCATTCTGGAAGGCGCTGTTGTTGCTGAAGGTGACCTCGCTCAGCACCGGGCTGACGACCGAAGGGATGCCAGCGGCCCTGATGTACATCGCACCGCCACTTGGTTCCGCGGTGTTGCCGCTGAAGGTGACGCGGCGCAGCTCCGGGCTGGTGGTGGAGTATCGGGTTGCGAAACTGTACATCGCTCCACCCTGGCCGCCTTTGTTGCCGGTGAAGCTGACATCCACGAGGCTGGGGCTGCTGTGGTTGAGGTTGCTCGTGCTGTTGCCGCTGCCGCCCGCCGTCATGTTGGCCAGGCCGCCTCCCAGGCTACCGTTGTTTCCGCTGAAGCGCACGCGGGTCAGGCTCGGGCTGCTGACGCTGTCCGCGCCCGCCGCCCGGCTCATCATGCCGCCGCCGTATTGCCGCGCATAGTTGCCGCTGAAATCGACGTCGTTCAGGCGCGGGCTGCACACGGAGTTGGGCGCGTCGGCCCAGCAAAACAGGCCGGCGCCGACGGGCAAGGGGGCGCTCGCGGGGGCCATTCCGGCGGTGATGGTGATGCCGTCGATCAGCGTCGCCGCAGTGACCGAGGAGCCGTTCTGGCCGCCCAGCGTCAGCACATGGAAGCTGTTGCCGCCGACCAGTTCGCCGTAGGTGGCATCCGGGGCGGTGTGCGCCCATTCGGCGATGAAGTTGCCATCCTCGTTGATGTCGTCGCCCTGGATGTCGCCGGAAAGGATCGTGCGATGGGCGACCGGATCGCGCGCGTCGAGCGTGTCCTCGGTGCCGGCGAAGCCGCCGTACAGCAGCAGGTCGCGCGAGATCTGGAAAGTGATGGCGCGTTCGGCGGCGGTCGGCGCGGTGGTCGTCGAGACCGGCTTGTACACGCCCTGCTTCAGCCACAGCTCGCTGCAGCCGGTATCGGCCAGCGCGCCGTGCAGGTCTTTCGGCGTCGTCCAGCCCAGGCCGTCGTTGCCTGCAACGCCATCCACCGCGACGCGGCAGATGGCAGCGGAAGCGCCGGTGCCGGTAAACATGATCGATACCGCCAGCAGCACGCCCGCATACCGCCGGAGCCTGAAACCAAGCCGCGCGCGAATCGCCATGATCGCCCCTCCCGGGTCGCAAAACCCATATGGGAATTCAACCCCCTGCTCCGCGCAGTATCCGCAATGCGCGGCAGTCGTTCAATCGCCACAGGCGCGGTAGATGATTGTCGGCTCAGGCGTCGAAGACGCGGAGCCGACGGAAACCACGGCTGGAATTGCGCAATGTGCCCGATGGGGTGGAGGCGGTGGTGCGGTGGCGGCGGGCGCCGCCGGCGTGAAGCAATCCGGTTCCGCCATCGGCGGATCAATAGGCGTGCAACGACAATTGTGGGTTGAGCTGGTGCTTGTTCCAGGCAACGGCCAGGTCGGCCAGGCCGCCTGGCCATGCCCGGTCGAGCACACTGGCGGCATCGACGGGAGCGCACGGATTGCTGCGTTGCGCACGCAACACCGTTGCGAGCGCGGAACGGCGCGATGGTTCGGCCATCATCGTCGAGACCAGTGCCAACGAGTGGGTGTAGTGCGTGCTGCGCCGGTTGGCGTGAAAGCTTTCGTAGGGTAGTTGCAATAGCCGGATCAGGGCGCTTCGGCCGTTGTTCGACGCATGATCCCGCCGTATTCGACGGGCGTAATCGTTTGGATCGACGCGACCGCCCATTCCGCTCGCTGCGAAGTGTTCGAAGTATTCCGCCAATCCTTCGTTGAGCGTCGTGGGAAGATTTCCGATCCACTCGTGGATCAGGGCATGGGTGATTTCGTGCCGGAGCACGGCAAGGGTGGCTTGATCACTGCGTTGTGTACGCACGAGGATCATGCGCTCCGCCGGTTTGTAGATGCCGGATGCGCTGATCGGCTTTTTCCCTGCGGCCTTGCCGAATGCGGTGTCGGTTCCCGCGAATACGATGCGCAATGCCAGCCCGCCTTGCGTGTCGATGCCCAGTACATCCTTGAAGACACGGCCGATCGCCACGGCATCGGTCGTGGCATGGTCGCGAACCTGCACTGGAAGTACGGTATCGAGCGATGAGATTTCCACCAGCACCGGCTGCACATCGCGCGCGGCGATCAGGGTATGGCCCTGATGATCCCGTCCTTCCGGCGGAAGATCGCTGTAATGCACTACGCCTGTCGCATCGACCCATCGATGGACGGCTTTCGCTTCAGGCACGCGCGCGCCGGTACGAGCGAGGCAGGCTTGCCGATCGAACCGGATATGGGCGATCCGTGGGATTGTCGTCGTTTCCGCGGGTTCGGCGGCAGGCTCCGGCAATGATGGTTGCGGTTGCGGTTGCGGTGCTGGGGCTGGCGGCTCTTGCGGTGCCCAAGGGCGGCGGCCGTCGTAAGTGAAATGCAGATGGAGCATTCCCCCGAGCACAAGCAGCCCGGCAGCGCCAACAGCGCGGTAAATAGCGGCGCCATTGGATCGATGGCGTTTCATGTCGCCCGGCGCTATGGCGTTACCGCGCCTGGCAAAGTGAAATCGAAACCATAATGGTGCTTGCCATCGGCGATCCGGATCGTCATCGCTCCGGCAAGGCCGGCCAGTTCGCCTTCGCCCGAATCGCGCACCACCGTCACCTTCCAGTTCTCCGGCGCGCCCTGGTTCAGCACCGCATGGTGCATCAGCACGAAGCTGCCGCTTCTGCCTTGCAGCGTGCCGACGATTTTCTCCAGCGCCACGTAGGCGCCTTTGCTCCCGCCATCGCCGCTGGCCAGCATTTCTCCCTGGCCGATGGCTTCAAGCTCGCCCAAGTAACGCTTGTTGATCGACAGGCGCGCCAGTCCGGAGCTTTTCGCCGGTTCGTTGTCCGCAGCTTGCGGAGCGATGTCGACTTCGAAAGTTCCGTCGATGTGGGTGCTTTTCATGGCGGTGTCCGGAAGGGCGGGTTCGTTGGCGATGGATTCGGCGGCGACGGCGGGAAGGCCGGCGGCGAGCGCGGTCAGCAGGAAGAGGCGAGGAAGCATGGCGATACTCTCTGAATGTGACGCCTCAGGGTAGCAATATGCGGATGTCCGCATTGGAAAGTTCGCGCCAGGCGCCCTTGGGAAGCTCGCCCAGCGCCACGCCGCCGATGGCCACGCGCACCAACCGCCGCACCTCGACGCCGAAGGCGTCCAGCAGGCGGCGGATGTGGCGGTTGCGGCCTTCATCGAGCACGATTTCCAGCCAGGCGTTGCGCTCGCCTTCGCGCAGGCGGCGCGCCGATTTCACGGCAAGATGCCGGCCATCGTCCAACTGCACGCCTTCCAGCAAACGTACCAGCAGTGCGTCGTCCGCCTGCGCGGCGATCTGCACGTGATAGGTCTTGTCCGGGCCGCTGGCCGGATCCGTGATGGCGGCGGCGAAGGCGGGGTCGTTGGTGAACAGCAAGAGGCCCTCGCTGGCCTTGTCCAGCCGGCCCACCGGTGCGAGCCAGCCGAAGCCCGAACCTTCCAGGCAGCGATAGACCGTATCGCGGCCGCGCTCGTCGCTGGCGGTGGTGACCAGGCCGCGCGGCTTGTTCAATGCCAGGACGATGCGCGCGGCGCGTTGCAGCGGCTTGCCATCGACGAGGATGGCGTCGGCTTCGCGGGTGGGAAATTCGGGGTCGAACACCACGCGCCCATTCACCGCCACGCGCCCGGCGGCGATGCGCGCGGCAGCTTCGCTGCGGGAGCACAGGCCGGCCTTGGAAATCGCCCGCGCAATGCCGTGGCGCGGGGAGGCGGGTTCGGCTGCGCGCCGAGGCGCGCGCGGTTTGCGGGGCGGTTTATTGCCCGACGGTGGCCGGGACACTTTCGGCAGCGGCGGGCTTGGCAGGCACGATGCGCACGCCGCGGCTTTTCATCCAGGCGTCGAATTCGGCGGCGGAAAACTTCTTGCCCTGCTCCATGTTGAAGCGGTAGGGCGTGTTGTCGAACTCGGTCTTGGGCTTGTAGGCCGCGTACTGGTTCGCGCTTGCGGCGCAGGCTTCCAGCCGCAGCCGGGTCAGCACCACGTCCACCGCCAGGGCTTCGTCGCGGCTTTCGGAAAGAAGGGTGCGCGGCGCGGCCAGCGGTGCGGGGCGGCCGCCCATGCCCGAATACAGCGGCGGCACCGGCGTGCTGCGCACCGGCAGCGGCTGGGCGATGGCGCTGGAACAATCCTGCGCGAACGCGGTGGCGGGAAGCATGGCGAAAGCCAGTGCGGCAAACGTGGGCAGGCGAGGCATTGGGGAAACCATCAGAATCATCCGGAAAAGTGCGGGCAGTTTAGGCGCGAGACAGGCAAGGCAACAAGCGGCCGCCTCACAGTCTGCGCCTTCGCTCGAACGGCCAGCGCCCGCGCCAGTACTGCAACAGGAAGAATCCGAACGCCATGCCGCCCAGGTGCGCGAAATGCGCCACGCCCGAGCGGGTGTTGAACACCCCCATCGCCAGTTCCGCGACACCGTAGAGGATCACGAACGTGCGCGCGGACATTTCCACCGGCGGGAAGATCAGCATCATCCGGTTGTGCGGGAACAGCAGGCCGTAGCCGAGCAAAATCCCGAACACGCCGCCCGATGCGCCGACCGTCGGAAACGGTGGCTCGCCCTGCTTCAGCGCCGCCGTCACCACGGCCAGTTGCACCAGCCCCGCGCCGATCACGCAGGTGAAGTAATAGATCGCAAAGCGCCGTGGGCGCAGCGTCATTTCCAGCGCCGGCCCGAACATCCACAGCGCGAACATGTTGAAGAACAGGTGCGGAAGATTCCCGTGCAGGAAACCGTAACTCACCAGTTGCCACGGCTCGAAGCCCTGCGTCAGCGGCAACCCGCCCGCGATCCCGACCACATGCTGGCCCAGCGGCCACAGCATGAAGGGCAGGAACCGGAATTCGCCGAAAAGCGCCTGCAACGCGAACACCGCGATGTTGGCGATCAGCAGCGCGCGGACGACGGGGGTGATCTGATTGGGCATGGGGGGAAGTGTGGCAGAGGACGGAGTCTTCCGTAGGTGGGCCTGGGCGCGCCTGGCCTTGAGTCGAAGCCGTCGCGTGGGTGGTGCAGCTCGGATAGGCACTGCAGCGGCGCACGAATTGCTCCGCCAGCCCTTCGGCTGTTTCGGGAATCCGGAGCCTATTTCCCGCCTTCCAGGAACAATTCCGCAATCTCCAGCGCCAGGGAGTAGGGCGGAGGATCGTCGCGGTTGCTCAGCAGCACCACGGTCAGGCGCTGTTGCGGCCAGCGCACGATCACGTTGCGGAAGCCCCGGGTCTCGCCGGAATGCCAGAGGGTGTCGCCGGTAATGCGCCAGCCGAAGCCGTAGCCGGCGTCATAGCCTTCGTCCACCACGGTGGCGTGCGGCGAGAACGCCTGCGCGCGGCTGGCGTCGCTGAGCAGGTGGTCGTCGTAGAGCGCCATATCCCAACGCGCCAGGTCGTCGATGTTGGAATAGATGCCGCCATCGCCCAGCACCGCGCTGGTGGAGCTTTGGTCGGTGCGCTGCCATTGGCCGTCGATCTCGCTGTGGCCGAAGGCGCGGTGCGGCACGGCCGGGCCGCCGTCGGTACGGGCCAGGGTGTCGTTCATGCCCAGCGGCAGGAAGATGCGGTTGCGCAGGAAGTCGGGAAAACTCGCGCCCGAGGCGCGCTCGACGATCAGCGCCAGCAGCGCATAGGCACCGTTGCTGTAGCGATACGCGCTGCCCGGCGGGAAATACAGGCGGTTTTCCTTTTCCAGCAAGGCCAGCACACCGGCATCGAGGATCTGGCCCGCATAGGGCTCGGCCATCAGGTCTTCGTAGTCGATCAGGCCGGAGGTGTGGGTGAGCAGGTGGCGCAAGGCGATGTCGTCCGCCACGGCAGGCAGGGACGGCAGCCATCGTTTCACCGGGTCGCCGATGGCGAGCTTGCCATCCTGGGCCAACAGCAGGATGGCGGCAGCGGTGAACTGCTTGCTCACCGAGGCCAGCCGGTAATTGGTGGCCGGGCCAGCGTCCACATCGGCAGCAAGATCGCTGCGGCCATAGCCGCGTCGCACCAGTGGCACGCCATCCTTGAGCACCAGCAGCGAAGCGCCGGGCACGTGGCCTTCGTAGCGTTGCATCAGGTGGTCGATCGCGGCATCGCGCGAGGGGTTTTCGGGGATGGTCACGGGAATGTCGTAGTAGGTGGCCGGATCGGGTTCCGGATCGAGGCGGTAGTGCCACCATTCTTCCGGCAGATTGGCAAAGCCCTGCGCGGCCATCGCATCGCGCAGGGCATCGCGGTTGGCGCGTTGCCCGGCGGTGATGCCGGGCGAATCGGTGTTGGCGAGGGGGTCGAAGAAATCGAAGGCCGTGCCCATGTCCAGCGGCGTGCAGGCAGCGTCTTGCTCGTCGCATTGCAACAGCGCCAGATCGATCGTCGCGCCGCGGCTGTGTCCGGAGTGCGGCGCGATGTATTCGCCGCGCAATTGCGTTTTTTCCAGATGCGGGTAATGCGTCGCCTTGGTGCGCAGGTCGTCGGCGTCGTCCAGCCAGCGCATGAAGTGCGCCACCGCACGCGCCGGGCGATAGCAATCGTGGAGGCGCAGGCGCTGGTGCTTCCGGCGCAGCGCCGTTTCCACCCGCGCGAGCGCTTGCGCGGCGTCGCGCTTCAACCAGCAGCGCGGCGCCTCGTAGCCCTCCACCCGCGCGCCGACGAAGTTCCCGCTGCCGAAGTAGCGGATGTCCTGGGAGATGTCCGGCACCAGGCTGCGGATATCCACCATCCCAGCTTGTTCCATCGTGGCCGCATCGGAAAGTGTCGGCGCATCCTGCGCCGGTGCTGGCAGCGCGAACGCGGCCAGCGCCAGTGCGACGGCGGAGACGGAACGGGTCAGTCGGTTCATCGGTGTGTGTGTTGCAGGGATTGGGGATTCGGGATTGGGGATTGGCAGGGGCTGGAAATCTCGCGGGCTTCGGCTTTTACGAATCCCCAATCCCGGCCTTACCGATATGCATCCACCGGAATGCAGGCGCAGAACACGTTCTTGTCGCCGTGCACGTTGTCCACGCGCGCGACCG
>CAZHXV010000039.1:13657-17228 GCA_964536455.1 uncultured Aquimonas sp. | reverse complement strand
GCGACGGCGGCACGGCCACGTATGAGGCCACGGCGGAGGGCTTTGGTTCGGGCAGTTTCAATATCGAGCCGCTCACCAGGCTGGCGAAACCGGGTTGCCCGTGGGTAAAGCCGAAGCTGACCGATCTTTACGACCTGGAATGGGTGCCACTTCCAGAGGTTCCTTGGCCCACTTATGCCACAACGTTCCCAAGTCCTGCTCCGCTGGGTGGAGCGTCGATTGCCGACGATGGCACGGTGGTTGGCTCGGTTCCGGCGGTCGCATTGCGTTGGCGGCCCGCCATGTCGAACTGGGAACATCTCCCGCAGCATGACGGGAACACGGTCTATCCCACCGGAATCACTCCGGACGGCAGTGCCATCTACGGGTTGCGGATAGCGCAGGGCGGCTCGGATCGAAGAACAATGCGCTGGCGGCAGGATGCCGGCTGGGAGCCGCTGCCCGGCGCGCTCGGATATACCCGAGACCAACCTTCCTATGTATCGAGGAGCGGAACCTGGCTGGTCGGTTACGACCACGAACTGGCAGGCTACAACCGCCCCTGGATCTGGAGCGAAGCAACCGGGCAGGTGCCCCTGCCCGAATCCAACCCCGATACCGGGGATACGCCTACAGCTGTTTCCAACGATGGCGCCACCGTTGTCGGCTGGACATCGATAGGCACACAACTGGATCCAAGAACGATTTCGACGGAAATCCATATCGCGCAAGCAAAAATCTGGCGCAACGGTGGGCCGCCTCAAACCCTGTCCAGTTCGGACGGTGTGGAACTTGCCTACCCGCAGGCCTGCAATGCCGATTGCAGCATCATTTACGGCAACCGCTGGTGGCAGACGCCCACAGGCTGGCAGGAAGGCATGTCCGATGCCTGGTACTGGATCGCACCCGGCAAGCTTTTCTGGTTCGACCTGCCCAGCGATGCGGCAGCCAGCTCGCTGGAAGAGATTCACGACGCGAACGCCGATGGCGGCATCGTGATCGGAACCTACGATTTCATTGACGACGGCCCATTCGCATCCGGGGATGGAACCGCCGATAGCGCATGGCTTTGGACACAGGCCACCGGCGCGATTTCGCTACGCCAGCTCATCGTGGAGCAAGGGTTTGCCGTTCCGTGGAGAGATGTTTACCCAGGAAAGTTCTCGCCGGATGGCCGTCAATTCATACTTTCCGGCTGGACGTTCGACGAGAACGACTGGAGCTTTGTCCATCACGCCGCCATCCTCCGCCTCGTCCCCAAGGCGGGCGGCGAATAGGCCCACCACCTATCCGCCGCCCGCCAATCCGCGAAGCTCCCCGCCACGAGGCTGCCCGCCTCCCAGATACCGTTCCCGCTTCTTCGGCTTCAGCATCGAGAGATCGACACGGATCAGACCGTCCACGCTGTCGTTGAAGGCCGGATCGACGCCGAAGGCGAGGAAGCTCGCGCCGCCGGGTTCGCACAGTTCCACGTACTGCTTGTACAGCGTCGGGATGCGTGCGCCGAGGCGGTCGAGGTTGGCGCGCAGCACGCGCATCGCGGCCTCCGCATCGAGCGGGCCGAACTCGGGTGCGTGCCCGGCAAAACGGAACGGATTGGACGAGGCCGCCAGTTCGCGGCCTTCGCCGAAGTAGCGGCTGTAATAACCAACCATCCATTCGCGCGCCTCGCGCGGAATCGCGGCGCTGATCGAGACCGGGCCGAACAGGTAGCGCACTTCCGGATGATGGCGCAGCCAGGCGCCGATGCCGTACCAGAGGTAATCCAGGCTGCGGCTGCCCCAGTAGTTGGGCGCGACGAAGCTGCGACCCAGTTCCACGCCGTTGGCGACCGTGTCCATCAGTTCCGGATGGAACTCGAACAGGCCGGCGCTGTACAGGCCGCCGATGCCCTTCTCGGCCAGCACCCGCGCGCCGGGCGCGGCGCGATAGGCGCCGGCGATCTCGCAGGCGTCGGCGTCCCACAGCACGATGTGGTCGTACCAGGTGTCGTGGCGGTCGGTGTCCAGGCGCCTGCCGGTGCCTTCGCCGACCTTGCGGAAGGAGAACTCGCGCAGCCGTGCGATCTCGCGCATCAGCGCCGAATCCGAGGCCAGCCGGCCGGCGTGGATGCGCTTGCCGTCCGCGGTTTCGCCGAGCATGGACAGCGCATCCAGATCGGCGCGGACGGCGCGCAGGCAGGGACGATGCACGACGGCGGCCGGCGCCTTCCATTCCGGCTCGCGTCGCGACAGCGTCTCCATCGCGCGCCGCACCACCTGGCCGGCTGCGCGGCGCTCGCCCGGCAGTTCCGATGTTGGACAGGGATCGCCCACGCGGATCGTCACGCGCGTTCCGCGCCGCACGAACAGTTCGCGCGGCAGCAGCGCCGTGCCGAAGGGTCTGTAAATGGCCGATGCGCCATAGAAGAACGCCGAATTGCGGCCTTCGATCCGCACCGGCAGCAGCGGCGCGGCGGCGGCCTGCGCGAACCGCACGAAACCCGGCCTCCATGGCCCATCGCGCAATCCGCGCCAGCCCAGACGCGAAACCTCGCCGGCCGGGAACACGATCACCGCGCACTCCCGTTCCAGCGCCTCCTTCACCGCGGCAAGCTGCGTCAGGCAGGCGCGGCCTTCGAGCACCGGCACCGGGATCAGCAGATCGTCGAGGCCGCCCAGCCAGCGCAGCACGTCGTTGCCGATCACCTTCACGTCGCGCCGCACGCTGCCCACGCAGGCCAAGAGCGTCAGCGCATCGATGCCGCCCATCGGATGGTTCGCCGCGATCACCACGCGGCCGGTTTCGGGGATGCGCTGGCGTTCGATCTGGTCGATCAGATAGCGGCAGTCGAGGAAATCCAGCGCCGCCTCGACGAAGGCCAGCCCGCGCAGGTGCTCGTTCTGCGCGAGGAAGGCTTCGATGAGATCCAGCCGCGCCACCTTCGCGAAGCCGCGCAGCAAGGGCCGCGCCAGTTGCCCGCGCTTTCCGGCGAACCACTGCGGGAAACGCGATTCCACCTTGGCCTGCAAGTTGCTCATCCGGGTCGATTCCGCCGTTGCGTTGCGGCAACGCTAGGGCGCGCCGGTTGCAGCGGCGTGACCGTGCCGCGACGGTGCCATGTCACATCCATTGCATCCACGCTTCTTGCAATACGATATCAATTTGATATCTTATGAACATCAACCAAGGGAGAGTGTCATGCGCGAAGTGCAGAAATCGTCGTTGGCGGGGATTCCGTTGCTGTTGCTGGCCATTGCCGGGTTCATCGGCGTGGCGGCGTTGTTCATCGCGGGCGCGGCGGGCAAGCAGCCGCTGTTGCTCGTGGCGGCCACCGTGCTGCTCGTGGCCCTGATTCTGGCCGTGTGCGGCTTCTATTCGGTGGAACCCAACCAGGCCGCGGTGCTGAGCCTGTTCGGCAAGTACGTGGGTACGGTCAAGGATGCCGGCCTGCGCTGGAACAACCCGTTCTACAGCAAGAAGAAAGTCTCCCTGCGCGTGCGCAACTTCGAGAGCGGCAAGCTCAAGGTCAACGAGCTGGACGGCAGCCCGATCGAGATCGCCGCGGTGATCGTCTGGCGGGTGGTCGATTCGGCCGCGGCGGTGTTCAACG
>CAZHXV010000039.1:0-13647 GCA_964536455.1 uncultured Aquimonas sp. | reverse complement strand
TGCACATCCAGTCCGAGGCGGCGCTGCGCGCGATGGCCTCCAGCTACCCCTACGACCAGCACGAAGGCCAGATCGCGCTGCGCAGCCATCCGCAGGAAGTGTCCGAACACCTGAAGGCGCAGCTCGCCGAGCGCCTGGGCCATGCCGGCGTGAACGTGATCGAGGCGCGCATCAGCCATCTGGCCTATGCGCCGGAAATCGCGCAGGCGATGCTGCAGCGCCAGCAGGCCAGCGCCGTGGTCGCCGCGCGCAGCCGCATCGTGCAGGGCGCGGTCGGCATGGTGCAGATGGCGCTGGACGAGCTGAAAGCCCAGGGCGTGGTCGAACTGGACGAGGAGCGCCGTGCCGCGATGGTCAGCAACCTGCTAGTGGTGCTGTGTTCGGATCGCGCTGCGCAACCGGTGGTCAACGCCGGCTCGCTGTATTGAGGCGGCGGGATTCGGGATTGGGGATTCGCAAAAGCGGCCCGGCTTCTGCTCCTCCGAGCGCTTTACAACAGCCGAAGGCTGGTCATCCCCAATCCCGACTCTCCAATCCCGGCCCCACCCCATGAACGAGAAAAAAGCCTACCCGCTGCGGATCAACGCCCAGGTGCTGGCGGCGGTGCAGCACTGGGCCGACGACGAGCTGCGCTCGCTCAACGCCCAGATCGAATACGTATTGCGCGAGGCATTGCGCAAAGCCGGGCGGATCAAGCCCGGCCCGCTGTCCGCGCCCGAAAACGACAAGGAGCAATGACATGAACCACGAACGCTGGGAATACAAAGTGATCCCCGCCCCCGCCGCCTCGATCTGGGGCACGAGCAAGCCTGAGCGAATGACTGAAGCCCTGAACAAGGAAGGCCAGCAGGGCTGGGAACTGGTGAACGTGGTCACGCACGGAATCCAGTTGCACTTCTTCCTGAAACGTCCGCGCTGAAGGAGAACGACATGCGCAAGGCACTCATCGTCGTCGCACTGCTGCTCATCGCGGCCTTCATCGGCGGCAAGCTGATCGCCCAAGCCCTGATGCCCGCGCCGGGGCAGGCCATCGCCGCCGATCCGGAACAGGTACGTCGTGGCGAAGCCTTCCTCGATCTGCTCGACGCCGGCCGTTACGAGGATGCGCTGGCCATGACCTCGCCGAAAGTCCGGGAAGCGCTGGCGAACGGCAAGCTGCAACAGGTGTGGGAAACGCTGCCGAAACAGTTGGGCGAACGGGCTTCGCGCAGCCCCCTGCGCGGGGAAAGCGTCGGCGACGCGCCGCTGGTGGTTTCCACACTGACGTATTCGATGATGGCGCTCGACGCCCGCATCGGCTTCGACGGCGAGGGCCTGATCGAAGGCTTCCGCCTCGTGCCCGCCGCCGCGCCCGCCCCTGCCGCGCCGGTGGCCAGCGACAGGTTCGCCGAACGCGATTTTTCCTTCGGCGAACCCGAACGCGCCCTGCCCGGCACGCTGACCTTGCCCAAGGGCGATGGCCGCGATGGCCCATTTCCGGCGGTGGTGCTGGTGCACGGCTCCGGCCCGCACGACCGCGACGAAAGCATCGGCCCGAACGCGCCGTTCCGCGATATCGCGTACGGCCTGGCCGAACGCGGCATCGCCTCGCTGCGCTACGAAAAACGCACCAAGGCGCGGCCCGAGGATTTCTCCGGCATGGATTTCACCGTGGACGAGGAAACCGTGGACGATGCCGTAGCCGCGGTTGCAGCGCTGCGCGCCACCAAAGAGATCAAGGCCGATGCCGTGTTCGTCGCCGGCCACAGCCTGGGCGCGCTGATGGCCCCGCGCATCGGCCAGCACGCGCCGGAAACCGCCGGCCTGATCCTGCTCGCCGCGCCCGCGCGGCCGTTGCAGGACATCTATCTGGAACAGCTCGACTACCTCGCCGCCAGCGACGGCGAGGTCGATGCCGCCGAACGCGAGCGTCTCGACGCCGAACGCGCCAAGGCGGTGAAAATCGCCACGCTCGCCGTCGATTCGAAAGCCGAAGACAACCTGCTCGGCCTGCCCGCGCGCTACTGGATCGACCTGAACGGCTACGACCCGGTAGCCGTCGCCAAAACCCTTCCGCAGCCGCTGCTGATCCTGCAAGGCGGGCGCGACTACCAGGTCACGGCCAAGGGCGATTTCCCGATCTGGCAGGAAGCCTTCTTCGGCGATCCGCGCGCCGCGCTGCACCTGTACCCGGCGCTCAGCCACCTGTTCATCGCAGGCGAAGGCGCTTCCACTGGTGCCGAGTATCTGCAGGCCGGCAAGGTGGACGAGCGCGTGATCGAGGACATGGCGCAATGGATGAAGGCCACGCATGAACAGCCATGATGCCTTCCCCGCCCAGCGCTTCGAGATCGAACCGCCAGGCAGCGGCGCGAACGCGATGCTGTGGCTGCTGTGCCTGGCCCTGCCACTGGCGGTCGCCGGCGCCGTACTTGGCTCGGTGCTGGCCCAGGCCGATCCGGCGCATCCGAATCTGATCGGCGGCAGCCGCGCCATCACCATCGCGTTCACCATCGCGCTGGTGATGGCGATCGCACTGCCGCTGGCGGTGTGGCTGCATCGCACGATGCGGCAATCCGCCGTGGAGCTGGATCGAACCCTGCTGACGCTGCGCGCCGGCTGGTACCGGCAGCGCATCGCAGTTTCCGACCTGGAGCTTTCCAGATCGCGCGTGCTCAGCCTCGACGAGTTTCCCGAGTACCGGCCATGGCTCAAGAGCAACGCCATCTCCCTGCCCGGCTACCACGCTGGCCACTTCCGGCTGCGCAACCTGCGCCGCAAGGCCTTCTGCATCCTGACCTCGCGCCAGAAGGTGCTGATGCTGCAAGAGCGCAGCGGCCGCACCATCCTGCTGAGCCTGCGCCAGCCGCGCGCCCTGCTCGATGCCTTGAAGCAGGCCGCCGGCGGGTGAGGCTCGCGCGGTGCGGGGGCCGCATGAAGCAAGCAGGTCGGCTCCAGCCGCAACGCGGCGGAGCAGACCATGTCGCGGTTTCCGTCGGTTGACCAAACTTCGGTTGTTGAAAAGCGCCTCGCGCCAACGGCGCTTGAGCCAGCCTACCCATGAACTTCGATCCGTGGTGAACAGGCGCCGGCGTAGAATCTCCGGATGCCCTCGCCCTTCGCGCTGCTCAATTCCGAAACCCTGGAGGCCATTCCCGCCGCGCTGGCCAGGCCGCGCGGCAACGCCACGGCGCGGGCGCTGTCGCAGGCGCACTGGCTGATCCGGCGCAAGCGCGATGGGCGATTTCTTGCGGCGGCTTCGGCCTGGCGCATCGTCGAACTGCAACGCCGCGCCTTGGCGCCGCGCGCCAGCGGCGACCTGGCCGAACTGTTCGACAACGCCGTGCAAGCCGTGCGGCCGCGTCCGCTCGATGGGCTGGGCCGCTGGCTGGATCGGCTGCACATCGGCGCCGCCGAATACGCGCAAGGCACCGGGCTGGCCCTGATCGCCGAACCTTCGCGCCTGGCCTTCGCCGGTTTCGACCGCTACCGCCGTCCGCTCTGGCTCGGCGACGCTACCGCGCGCGCCTGGTCGCGGATGCGGCAGGCGGCGCGCGACGACGACGTGCGGCTCGATGCGATTTCCGGTTACCGCAGCCATGCCTATCAACTGGGCATTTTCGAGCGCAAGCTGGCGCGCGGGCTGGCGCTGGCCGACATCCTCGCGGTCAACGCCGCGCCCGGATTCTCCGAACACCACGGCGGCTGCGCGCTGGACATCGGCACGCCCGGCGAACCGGCGGCCGAGGAACGTTTCGAGCTCACGCCCGCGTTCGGCTGGCTGATGCGCCATGCCGGCGGCTTCGGCTTCCGCCTTTCCTACCCGCGCGGCAATCCGCACGGCATCGTGTACGAACCCTGGCACTGGTGCTGGCATCCGCAGGCGAACGGCTAGCGACATGCCCGACTCCCCTTTCACCCACACCACCGTCGTCGCGCTGCAAACACTGGAAAAGATGCAGGCACGCGTTCCGCCGCCCTCGCGGCAATGGCTGGACGAAGACGAGCGGCAGCGGCTTTCCGGCATCGCCGATGCGCGCTTGCGCGAGCGCTTCCTCGCCGGCCACTGGCTGGCACGCGAAGCGCTGGCGCAGCTCACGCTCAGCGATCCCGAACGCTGGCGATTGCGCGCGGCGGCATCCGGGATGCCGCTGGCGTCCGAGGTTTCCGGGAATCGCCGCGCCCACGTTTCGATCTCGCACAGCGGCCCGTTCCTGGCCTGCGCCGCCTCGATCGCGCCGGTGGGCATCGACATCGAGGCCCCGAGGCGCGAACGCGATCTGATCGCGCTGGCGCAGCGCATGTTCCCCGCCAGCGAGGTGGAAACCCTAGCCGCGCTCGATGCCGCCGCGCAGCGCAGCGCGTTCTATCGCCGCTGGACGCTGGACGAGGCGCACGCCAAGCGCGAGGGCGACGGCCTGGCCTCGGAGCGCTCGCAGCGCCAGTTCTGGCGGGACGCCGCACGCGACGCCGCCACCGCCCGAAGCTGGCGTGGCGACGGCTGGTTCCTGGCGCTGTGCGTGGCCGCGCCGGGGCACCTGCTCGATATCGCGCTTCCGGATTTCCGGCAGGCGCCGCTGGAAACCGCCTGGCATCGGCTCGAACGGCAGGCGGCCTGATGAAATCCTCGGGCGGCGAGCACTACATCGCACTCGATCACGTCCGCGCGCTGGCAGCGTTCTTCGTCTTCGCCTGGCACTTCCTGCACGGCGCCGACGGCCAGCCCGTGCCCTTCGACGGCGCGCCGGCGCTGTTCCCGCTGGCGCTGCTGGACGAAGGCCACACCGGCGTGGCGTTGTTCATGACGCTGAGCGGCTACCTGTTCGCCAAGCTGCTGGACGGAAAAAAAATCGACTACGCCGCCTTCCTGCGCAACCGCCTCTGGCGGCTGCTGCCGCTGCTGCTGCTGGTGCTGGCGTTGCGCGTCGGGTTCGATGTCGCCACCGGGCGCGAAGGCTTCATTCCCTATCTTCAAACCATCGCCAAGGGCCTCGTGCTGCCGACCCTGCCCAACGGTGGCTGGTCGATCACGGTGGAACTGCACTTCTACCTGCTGCTGCCGGTGTTCCTGTGGCTGGCGCGACGCTCGCCATGGTGGCTGCCGGCGCTGGTGCTCGCGGCGATGGCCGTGCGCGCGCTGCTGTATGCGCAGTTCGGGGAAATGCAGACGCTTTCCTACTGGACGCTGGTGGGCCGCGTGGATCAGTTCACGCTGGGCATCTTCGCCTTCCACCTGTCGCGCCACATGGCCGGCAGGCACTGGCTGGCGCTGGCCACCTTCGTGGTCTTCACGCTGTGCTACGCCTGGTTCGATGCGCGCGGCGGCTTCATGCGGATGCCCGATTACCCGTCGCCGAGCCGCCTGTGGATCGTGCTGCCCACCGCGGAGGCGGCCGCCTACGCGCTGCTGATCGCCTGGTACGACGCGTCGTTCCGCCCGAAGAACACCGGCGTCTCGCGTGTCGTGGGCCTGTTCGGCGCGTACTCGTATTCCATCTACCTGCTGCACTTCTTCTTCGTGTTCGAGGCGTCGCGCTTCGTGCACGAACGGGTGATGGACATCTCCAACTTCTATCTGGCCTGCGCCTGGGCGCTGCTGTGCTTCGGTGCGATGCTGCCGATCGGCTACCTCAGCTTCCGCTTCGTGGAAAGCCCGTTCCTGCGGCGACGCAAGCGCTACGCCCGCGCGGCGTAACGCATCCAGTGCGCTACTTTTTGCCCTGTTCTTCCAGCGTCAACGCCACCTTGTCGCGCAGGTAGGCCGGCTGCACCCGTTCCGGCGGCAGCGCTTCGCCGCGCAGGAAGGCGGCCACGGCCAGTTCGGCAACGTCGGCGGCGTGCGGCAAGGCCGCCTCATCCAGCCAGACCAGCGCATCGCCACATCGCTTCGCCAGCGCGCCCTCCACCGCGGCAAAGCCGGTGCCCATGCCGTGCCAGCGCGAAGGCGAATCCGGCGCGACGAATCGTTCCGGCGGCAATACCGCTTCCGTGCCCTGCGCCCGCCATCCCTGCGCCGCATCGCGCACGAACGCGCCGGCATACACCTCGCCCATGCGCGCGTCGATCGCCGCAAGCACGCCGATGTGCGCCTCGCCCGCCGCGTCCAGCCGCCGCATCGCGGGCCGCGCCAGCGCGTGCAACGTGGAAATGCCCAGCGCCGGGCGATCCAGCGCCAGCGCCAAGCCCTGCAAGGTGGCCACCGCCAGCCGCACGCCGGTGAACGCACCCGGCCCGTGGCCGCAGGCGATGGCGTCGATCTGCGATTTCGCCACCCCGGCATCGGCCAGCAGCTCGCCGATCCACGGCAGCAACAGTTCTGCGTGGCGGCGCGGGGCGATCTCGAAGCGCTCCCGCGTTTTTCCATCCACGTACAGCGCCACGGAACAGGCTTCGGTGGCGGTTTCCAGCGCCAGGAGCTTCATTCGCGGAAGCTGCCGTCGATCCGGTCGAGCTTGCGCAGCAGGCCCGGCCACACCAGTTGCCCGCCGAGGTTCTTGGTCACCTGCGCGGCCTGCTGCTGCGCGGTGGCGATGATCTGCGGATGGATGTGCGTGAGTTCCCCGCCACCGGATTGCGCACGTACCTGGATCGCGCAGGTTGTCTCGAAGAGGTACATGGCGAGAAACGCATTGGCGACATCCGGGCCCACCGTGAGCAGGCCGTGGTTGCGCAGCATCAGATAGGTCTTGTCGCCGAGGTCGGCGACCAGGCGCGGCTTTTCGTCGTCGCGCAGCGCTACGCCTTCGTAGTCGTGATAGCCCAGGCTGGAGAGGACGAAGATCGACTGCTGCGACAGCGGCAGCACGCCATCCTTCTGCGCCGATACCGCGATGCCGTTGGCGGTGTGGACATGCAGCACGCAGCCTGCATCCGGGCGCGCGGCGTGGATCGCACTGTGGATGGTGAAACCAGCGGGATTGATAGGAAACGGCGAATCGTCCAGCTTCTCCCCGGCCAGGTTCACCGTCACCAGCGAACTGGCGGTGATCTCATCGAACAACGCGCCATAGGGATTGATGAGGAAGCGTTCCTCGCCATCGCCCGGCAGCTTGGCCGAGATGTGCGTGAACACCAGATCCGACCAACCGTACAGCGCGATCAGGCGATAGCACGCGGCCAGATCGACCCGCAGCTTCCATTCGGCTTCGGAGACGTTCGGCTTCACTTCGGGGCGGATCAGGTGGCTCATGGCGTGGCGTTGTCGCTGCGGGAAACGGATCGCGCATCGTAGCGCGTCGCAGCAAACCGAACCCATTGCAATGCGACAATGCGCCGATGACCGACATCGTGCTCTCCACCCTCAACGCCCGCTACGCGCATGCCGCGCTCGGCCTGCGCTATCTGCGCGCGAACCTTGGCGGCTTGCGCGAGGCAAGCTGCATCCGCGAGTTCGTGATCGGCCAGAAAACCGAGGACATCGCCGAGGAACTGCTGGCGCTGAATCCGCGCGTGCTCGGCCTTGGGGTCTATATCTGGAACGTGGAGGAAACCACGCGGCTGGTGGCGCTGCTCAAGACGCTCGCGCCGGAACTTCCCATCGTGCTCGGCGGCCCGGAAGTCAGCCACGAATCCAGCCAGCAACGCATCTGCGAACTGGCCGACTACACCATCTGCGGCTGGGGCGATGTGAGCTTCCCGAAACTGGCCGCGCAACTGCTCGCGGGCGAGCGGCCCGGGACGAAAATCATCGCGGGCGAACAACCGCCGCTGGACACCCTCGCCCTGCCCTACGAGGAATACACCGACGAGGACGTGGCGCGCCGTCATCTTTATGTGGAAGCCTCGCGCGGCTGCCCGTTCAAGTGCGAGTTCTGCCTTTCCGCGCTGGACAAGACCGCCTGGCCGTTTCCATTGGATGCCTTCCTCGCCGCAATGGAAAAACTCTGGCAGCGCGGCGCGCGGCGCTTCAAGTTCGTGGATCGCACCTTCAACCTCAAGGTGGATACCTCGCTGGCGATCCTGGATTTCTTCCGCGCCAAGCTCGAGGCAACCCCGGACGATCCGCCCTTCCTGCACTTCGAGCTGGTGCCCAATCACCTGCCGGAACGCCTGAAGGAAGGCATCACGAAGTTTCCCGCCGGCACGCTGCAATTCGAGATCGGCATCCAGACCTTCGATCCAGCCGTGCAGGCACGCATTTCGCGGCGACAGAAGAACGACGTGGCGGAAACCAACCTGCGCTGGCTGCGCGAACACAGCGCCGCGCATCTGCACGTGGACTTGATCGCGGGCCTGCCGGGCGAGGACATCGCCACCTTCGCCGCCGGCTTCGACCGCCTGGTGGCCTTGAACCCGCACGAAATCCAGTTCGGGATTCTGAAACGCCTGCGCGGTGCGCCGATCGCCCGCCACACGCAAAGCCATGACCTGCGCTTCAGCCCCGATCCGCCTTATTCGATCCTGGCGACCGACGCCATCCCGTTCCCGCAGATGCAGAGGCTCACCCGCTTCGCACGCTACTGGGACATGCTCGCCAATTCAGGCCGCTACGCGCGCAGCCTGCCGCTGCTGCTCGGCGAAACCCCCTTCGCCAACTTCCTCGCCTTCTCCGACTGGCTCTACGCCACCACGAACCAGACCCATGCCATCGCGCAGGAGCGGTTGGTGCATCTGGTCTATGACTTCCTGCGCGAGCGCGGCGAGGATGCGGAGAGAACCGGCGAATCCCTCGCCAGCGATTATCACGGCGGCGGCGGTCGCAGCCGCCTGAAATGGGAAGCGACCGATGCGCCGTTGCCACTACCACGCCCGGCCAAGCGCGCGAATGCGACGCCGGAACGGCAGCGCAGGCATTTGCAGGCGTGAATCGCCTCCGACGGTTTCACCCTGCGCACCGCCTTGCGAAGCGGTTATAGTCCGGCGCATAGCATCATCGGTCGAGGGGCGGGGAAATGCGTATCTGGAAGACGGTTTTCGGGTTCGGGCTGGCCTGGCTGGCGTTATCGGTACAGGCGCAGACGGCGTACCAGCGTTTGGCATTCATCGACGCGGACGATAATCCCGATACGGGTTGTGCCTATTCCGTGGCGGATTCCCAGGAAGGGGAAAGCATCGTCGTCGGCGCCGAAACTGCGTTCGGTTCGACGATTTTTCCGATGGATGCCGATCCGTACCTGGAATATTGGGTCTGCCGGAGTGGCGGATGGCAAAGCACCTACGATCCGCTTCCTCCGCCGTCGGCGGAAATTCCCGTCGGGCTGAATCTCGGAGAAGACGGCCTGGACGTGATCGAATTCGGCCACGCCAATGTGCCGGCGTTCCTGGCGAGCTACGGGAACAACCGCTGGACACTGCATTTCCTCATCGCCGCGTGGGATGAGAAGGGGGACTTTTCCGGCTACGACCACCTTGGCCCGGTCGCCGTTTTCGGAGGAAACGCCGCCTCGTTCCAGGCGGTTCCCTGGGCGTCTCCGTGGGCCATCGCGGCCCTGATGGCGACGGTTCTCCTGATCGGGGCGAGCATCGTGCGGCGCCGGCCCGATCTGCTGATGGTGGTGGCCTGCGTCGCGACATTGGCGACAGGTGGCATCGCCTGGGCGGCGACACATCTGCTCGATGGGCAAATCGGCGATTGGGCCGGCATTTCCGGTTTCGACGATCCCGCCGGCGACACCACCAACGGCGATCCCGCCATCGACATCCGCCGCGCCTTTTTCGCGCGCGAAGGCAACGGCCTGTATTTCCGCCTCGACGTGACGGACGTGGAGGCAGCGCCGTAGTCCGCAAGGTGGGCCCACTGTGCCCACCTTGCCTTTCTTCGCTATTTCTTCGCTTCGCGCGGCGCGGCGTTCTTCACGTATTTATCGAACCAGTTGAGCGTCTCTGCGACGAGGTGCTCGTTGGATTCGCGTGCGGTGTACCAATGCGGCTCGAACGGCAGCATCACCAGCCGTGTGGTGCCGCCGTTGCCGCGTACGGCCTGGAACAGGCGTGGGCTTTGAGTGACTTCGGTGCCGGGGTTGGCGTCGTCGCTGCCGTGCACGATGAGGATGGGCTCGTCGATCTTGTCGGCGTGGAAGAAGCTGGAAACCTCGTCATAGACCTTCGGCGCGGCCCAGAAGGAGCGGCGCTCGTTCTGGAAGCCGAACGGCGTCAACGTCTTGCGCGAAAAAGTTGCCGCGCTGGACAAGGAGCAGCAAAAAGCCTTGCTCGCCCTGATTCGTTCGCTGCGCAGTATCGACGCATAACTGCACACGTTGCGCCCCGGGCCGGATTGCATCCGGCCATGCTTTGCGACTGGCGATGCTCTGGAAAACAACGCAGACACCTGGGATCCCGCAAGATGCTAGCATCGCTAAAACCACATTCCCCTGGAACAACCATGCATGCATCTACTGCAAAACAGGAGGCATTGGACGCCATCGCCCGCATGCCGGACGGCACGGATATGGAGCAGATCATGTACCGTCTATACGTGTTGGAGAACATCCGCCGCGGCCAGCAGGACGCCGATGCGAGCAACAACGTGAGTCTGGAAGAACTGCGCCGGGAAACCGCGACGTGGTGAAGTGGACGCGCCACGCGCGGACACAGCTTCGGCAAATACACGATTACATCGCACGCGACTCCACGTTCTATGCGAAGCATGTCGCGGCTGCGCTGATGGCGCGAACCGATGGACTGGACGAGTATCCGCGCACTGGGCGCATCGTCCCGGAACTGGAGGCGGAAACCGTGCGCGAGGTTTCCGCGTTCTCGTGGCGGATCATCTACGAAATCCGCTCGGAAGATCGCCCAGCACATATCGAAGTGCTGGCGGTGATCCACAAGCGCCGCGATCTGCCATCAGACGAGATTCGGCGCGACGTGGGCGAATGACCCAACGCCGCGCGAAACTTCACGCAAAGCTCTACTTCGCTTTCTCGCGCGGCGCGGCGTTCTTCACGTACTTGTCGAACCACTCCAGCGTTTCCGCGACGAGATGCTCGTTCGATTCCCGCGCGGTGTACCAGTGCGGCTCGAACGGCAGCATGACGAGGCGCGCAATGCCGCCGGTGCCGCGCACGGCCTGGAACAGGCGCGGCGATTGGGTGACTTCGGTGCCGGGGTTGGCGTCGTCGCTGCCGTGCACGATCAGGATCGGTTCGTCGATCTTGTCGGCGTGGAAGAAGCTGGAAACTTCGTCATAGACCTTCGGCGCGGCCCAGAAGGAGCGGCGCTCGTTCTGGAAACCGAACGGCGTTAGCGTCTTGTTGTAGCCGCCGCTGCGGGCGACGCCGGCGCGGAACAGGTCGGTATGGGCGAGCAGGTTCGCCACCATCAGCGCGCCGTGCGAATGGCCGAGCACGCCGATGCGGTCGCGGTCGATGCCAAGTTCCGCGGCCTTGTCCACGGCGGCCTGCGCGTCGGCGACGAGCTGTTCCAGGTAGGTGTCGTAGGCGTTCTTCGGATCGCCAACGATCGGGAACGCGGCATTGTCGATCAGCGCGTAACCAGCAAGCAGGATCAGTCGGTAGTCGGAAAGGCGCGTGAAGGTGTGTTCGGAACCGCGCACCTGGCCGGCCTGCGAGGGGTCGGCGAAATCCTGCGGGTAGGCATAAAGCACCGCAGGAACCTTGTCGCCTTCCTTGTAGCCGGGCGGCGTGTAGAGCGTGAAGGAAAGATCCACGCCGTCGGCGCGCTTGTAGGTGACGAGCCGCTTCTTGATCTGGCGCACCAGCGGGGCGGGATCGGGGAAATCCGTGACCTTCGCTGCGCTCGATGCGAACGCGGCCTCGCCCTGCGACGCATCGGCCAGCGCCTCGCCCGGCGTGCGCAGCCAGGCATTCGGTGGTTCGGTCTGGGATTCGCGCCAGGTCAGGAATTCGCCGCCCTCGCCGATGAAATCGATGAAGCGTTCGTAAGCCGTGGCCTCGCTGCGGAACAGGCGTTGCGCCTTGCCCGTGGCCAGCTCATGGCGATCGAGGAACGGCCTGTCGCCCTGTGGCGATGCGCCCGCGCCCGCGAGGAAAATCGCGCCGCCCTTTTCGCGCAGCACGGAATAACCGTTCGGCAACGCGTCGAACACGGGGTTGCCGGGACTGGCGTAGCGCTCGTCCAGCGACAGGCTCCACAGCGTTTTCGGCGCGACGGATTTGTCGGCCACATCCACCAGCGCGGTCTGATACCAGCGCTTGTTCGCGTCGAACTCGGACAGCAGCGCGCGGTTGCCGTCGGCGAACCAGGAAAGGCCCGCGAAACGCTGCGTGGTGCGCGCGATTTCCACCGGCCTGGCCTTGCCGAACGGTTCGCCCAGGCTCAACACGCGGTCGCGCTGCGGAACTTCGTTTTTCCAGTCGCCGCCATCGAGGGCTTCGGCGTAGATCACGGTGGCGGGCGCATTCGCACGCCAGTGGAATTCGCGCGGGCCGGTCGGAACGCCCCGCACCGGCACGCGGTCGGCCACCGGGTTGCTGGCGATCGTGTGACCATGATCGGCGCGATCGACGTTCATCACGATCACCTCGTGCGCGAAGCGCTCCCAGGTGGTGACGTAGGAATACGGGCGCTTCAGGGCGTGCGCCAGCACATGCCTGCCGTCCGGCGCAACGCTGATTTCCGAATACACGCGGGCTTCGCCGCCGACGTTGCGTAGCTTTCCGGACGCGACCTCCACGACCGCCAGTTGCGAGCTTGCGTAGTAGTCGAACAGGGTTTCGTCTTCCGGGCTTTTCAGCGTATCGCGGGCTTCGTAGGTGCTGCTTTCCCCGCTTTGGCTGTCGGTCGCATCCGTGATGTCCGGGCCGATGGGCACGGCGGATTTCGCGGGTGCGGCACCCAGGTTCGCCGGAACCTGCTTCACCAGCAGTTCGTCCCTGCCGCCGAGCCACTGGAATTCGTGGTCGAGGATGGTGTTGAGTTTCACGCCGTCGATGCGGCGCGTCTTGCCCGTGGCCGCGTCGCCGATCCACAGCTCCACGCTGCTGTCCGTGGTGTTGGAAAACGCGAACTTCGCCCCGTTCGCCGACCACAGCGGCCAGTCCGGGCACGCGCCTTCCGGCAATTCGACGGCGGTTTGCCTGCGGCTTGAAACATCCACCAGCGTGAACCCCGCAAGGCAGGCGCGGATGCCGTAGCCGCTGGACATGTCGTGCCGCGTGTGCGCCTTCGGCTCGATCCGCACGCCCGCGAGTTTCAGGTACGGCTCGGCGACACGCTCGATGCCCGGGTAGGGCGCCTGCTGCACCAGCAGCAGCGTCTTGCCGGTGGGATCAAGGCTCGGCGCGGCGGGAACCGGCACGCGCATGGTGGAAAGCAGGGGTTCGGGCGGCTGCTTGTATTGCGCTTGCGCGGCGCCGGCGGCGAGCGCGAGCAGACTGATGGCGATGAGCCGGTACGATGTCGTCACGATTCGATCCTCGGGTTTTGATCGGATTGCCGAGGTTAGCGCCAGTCGTGCGGCAGCGGATGTGACGATGGGCATGGGCGATGCCCGGAAACGAAAACGGGGCGGCCCCGGCCGCCCCGTCGATTCGCACCGCCCCATCGCTTCCGCTTACAGCAGATGCGCGACGCCGGAGCGTTCTTCTTCCAGTTCGCCCAGCGTCTTGTCGATGGCTTTCTGGCTGAATTCGTCGATCGGCAGATCTTTCACCAGGGTGTATTCGCCGTTCTGCGCGACCACCGGGAAGCCGAAGATCACGCCTTCCGGGATGCCATAGCTGCCATCGGAGGGAATGCCCATCGTCA
>CAZHXV010000038.1:0-17506 GCA_964536455.1 uncultured Aquimonas sp. | reverse complement strand
GCGACGAAGACACCGGCGCGCGCCTGGACGATCTGGAAGACCCCTTCCGGCTCTACCGCTGCCACACCATCATGAACTGCACCCGCACCTGCCCCAAGGGCCTGAACCCGGCCAAGGCGATCGCGGAAATCAAGAAACTGATGGTGGAACGGCGCGGGCTGTGATCGAAGACCACGCCGCAGAGCTGGGCCGCCTGCGCTGGCGCAGCCGGCGCGGAATGAAGGAACTGGATCGCCTGCTCCAACGCTACCTCGACACCCGCTGGCCCACCGCCCAGCGCGACGAACGCCTCGCCTACGAACGCCTGCTCGGTTGCGAAGACACCCACCTCTGGCGCTGGTTCATGGGCCACGAAGCCCCGCAGGACACAACCCTCGCCGCCCTGGTCGAAAAAATCCGTGGCGAATGACCGCGTTCCTTCTTCCCCGCATCGCAGGGAGAAGGGGAGAAGGTGCCGCACGCTCCGGATCGAGCCCGGGGCAGGCTCTGCAGCGCTTGAGCTGACCTACGCCCCCCACGCGCCCCCGTAGGTCGGTTCAAGGCTCGAAGGGCCAGAACCGACGCTAGCATTGAAAAGCCGCCCCTCATCCGCTTCTGGGGCCTTTTCCCGTCAGCGGGAGAAGGCAACAAAACCCCGGGAAAATAATCTTTTGCAAATATTTGCAATCCCCGGAGGCACGATTTCATCCCCCACGTTTGTGAGGAGTGGTTGGATTGGGCGAGGGCGTTGCAATGCCTACATGAACTTTGGATAAAATCCAATAAAATCATATTATTGGATCATGAATTCGATCGAAGTTCCGAAGCCGCGCAAGGCGGATTTTGTGACGTGACACACATGTGACGGCCACTTTGCCCCCCAATCAGGGGGTTGCCACACGATCCGGCCATCAGTGATGCTGCGCACAGTTCGCCTGCGGCGGGCCAAAGGGGGAAATCCATGCAGCGGTCAATTCGCCACGATCTGCGGTCGGCGCATTTCGCCGGTTCCTCGAGGCTTCCGCATCAATCGAGGAACGATGCGATGCACTGCGACCATGATGCTGCTACCCCATCGAACGCAAGCTCGGCGCGCCGCGCCGCGCGCGGCTCTCCTCCGTATGGGGCTGCCGTTTCCTCCGTTTCGACTTTTCAAACCCAAGCAACCTGCCTCTCTCCGAGGGAATCCGTCATGCGATCCAATCTTCCGACCCCACGTTCGAACCCTACCGCCAGCGGCAAGCGGTCGCGCTGGCTGGGCGCGCTCGCCGTATCGGTGCTGGCCCTGGCGGGGATGACGTCGCCAGCGATGGCGGCCATCCGGTACGTCGCGGGGAATAACGCCGGAACCGATAGTGGGGATTGCACGGACAGCGCGAACCGCTGTCGAACGGTCAAGTACGCGGTCGATCAAGCCACGGCAGGGGATATGGTTTCGCTGGGAGTCGGGTCGTATGCATTCCCAACCGGTTCCAGTTCCGGGCACACCAACACCGGTTATTACATCAACAAGTCGGTCAGCCTGATCGGGGAAGGGGATGCCAAGGGCGGCGTTGCGGTCAATCGGGCAACCCTGACTGCGGCCCCCTCGACCATAAGCAATGGCCGTGTGATCTACGTGCTCAATGTAGCCAATGTGCGCATCGAGAACCTCTACATTGAGCTTGACTATGCCCGCACGAAGGAAGCCGTGCTGGCGATGGGAACCATCAACGGCTTGGTGGTGAAGGACAACTACATCGAGTCGAAGAACAGCAGCAGTTCCGGCAGTCAACGCAATGCGATCTCGATCAACCCCGTCACCTCGGGCGATCGTTCGGTTGCAGGCGCCGTCAACGCGACCTATGGCCAGCTTTCGACGGTCACCGGCAACGTGATCTTTTCGACCACCAGCGTCCTGGGTGCGCGCGGCATTCTGGTGGAGGCCGGCGGCGGCACGATCAGCAACAACACCATCTATGGCGCATCGACCAACGATATGCGCGTGCGCTGGAACAGCGGCGGCAGCGTGCTGATCGAGAACAACAGCTTCGGCGGGCGTGGCGTCAACGTGGTCGAGCCGAGCGTCGGCGTGACGGTTCGCGGCAACGCCTTCTCCTCATTGGCGACGGCGGTGGATAACGCGAGCAGCGACGCTTCCGACTATTACCAACTCCGCTTCGATGCGGCGTCCAGTCCGCTCGTCGAAGGCAATACGTTCAGTGGATATGGGCGCTATTTCCGCGCCGTTTACGTGGAGCGTTCGTCGGGTGCGCAGTTCATCGGCAACACCTTCACGCCGAAGGATTCCGGGACGATCTACGATTCCATCGCAGTGCTGGTGGAGAATAAGAGCGCGAATTCGAACAGCACGGTTACTTACCCTCCCGAGACTCACCCCACAACCCAGCCGAAGCTACTCAGCGCCACCTTCCTGCGCAATACATTCAATGGTAGCGGTGTGGCCAACAGGGGCTTTGCCGTTGGCCTGCTGAACTCGAACGACCCGAACGGCAACACGGCGACATTCGGAACCATCGCCTTCGGCAGCGCCGATCCGGCGGATGCCAACATCTTCGACGGCAATTTGCAGTGGTACATCCATCTTGCCGAGCGTCGCTGCAACACGGGCACGACCACCAATCCTCCCGGGAAATGCCCCACCAGCAACAACATGATCTACCGGAACTATGGCAGTTACGGCGGGAATTCCAGTACGAACACCCAGGCCTGGCCGTTCCGTGGCAATGTCGCCGCGTTCAACAATAAATTCGGTGGCAAGTTCGTCGCCGAGATGACGCCAATCGAATATCTGGCGACCGCCGCGAAGATCCAGGACAAGGCCGACGCCGCCGCGCTCGGCATCGTGAACTACGAGAGCTTCACGCCGATCACGACCGGCACCATCGCGTTCTCGCCGGCGACGTTCGCCTACGACGGCAACGCGCACACGATTTCGGCGACCTTGCAGGAGGACGGCAGTGCGGCCTGCGTGGTGACGCCGGCCACCGTCACGGCGCTTGGCAGCACGGCCGTTTCTGCGACCTGCACCAATACCTTCTACAACGTCACCGGCGCAGGCTCGGTCGAGGTGACCAAGGGTGCGGGCACGGTGCAGCTTGCGCAGACTTCGTTCACTTACACGGGCGCGGGCATCGTGCTCGCGCCGTCGATGGCGCAGGAAAACGATGCGAGCTGCGCGGCCACGCCGGCGACGGTGACGAACGCCGGCGCGTATTCGATCCACATCGCCTGCGCCGGCACGAACTACGATGCCGAGGGCGACGTCGAGGTGACCGTGGGCAAGGCCGGCACGCAGATCGTGCTCGATCCTTCAGCCTTCGCCTACGACGACAGCGAACACACGCTGCACGCACAACTGGCGGACGAGCCGGGAACCACCTGCACAGGCGTCAGCCCGGCCACCGTGCGCACGGTCGGCACGCATGAAGTGACGGTGCCCGCGTGCGAAGGCGAAAACTACACCGCGCCGGCGGCGAACCTGTTTGCGACGGTGGGCGGGTCGCAGACGGTGCATGTGGTGGAGACGGAGAAGTATTACGCCTCGGTCGCCGCCGCGCTGGCCGACGCGCAGACGCTCGCCGGATATACGCTGGAACTGGCGCCGGGCACGTATTCCGGCCCCATCTTGCTGACCAAGGGCGTGCATCTGACCGGCAGCGAAGGCTTCACGCCGGCGCGTGGCGGGGTGCAGACCCATGACGCCAGCAATGCCGGCACGGTTTCGACGCCGAACGTCGTCATCGATGGCGGCAATGTGTTGGTCGATGGCATCACGGTGGCCAATGGCGTCACCGGAGCCACGATCAGCGGGCTGGAGATCAGGAACTTCACCCACCGCTGCATCGACGTGGGCAACGGCACCAGCGGCCTGACGATCCACAACAACCTGATCCACCACTGCGGCGAGCACGCCGTGCACGTGAACGGGCTTGGCGACATCGCCAACGTCACGCTCACCAACAACGAGGTGCATACCTTCGGCGGGCGTGGCCTGGTGATCTGGAACGGCATCAAGCGTGACGTGACCATCCAGGAGAACTACGTCCACAACGAAGATGGCACGGGCTGCTGCGGCATCGAGTTGCAGGACGGCGCGGCGACGGGCGCTTGGGTGCTGGACAACCGGGTGGAGAACGCCGGCGACAGCGGCATGGCCTTCATCCAGCTCACGTCCGGTTCCCCGACGAGCCGGATCAACCGCATCGCCGGCAACGAAATCGCCAACACCGGCCGCTTCGGCATCGAGATCAAGATTCCCAACGGCAGCGGCGCGGACAGCGGCGACGGCGCGATCGTGGTCGAGGACAACCTCGTCACGAGCAATCAGGCCGCCGCCAACATCCGCGACCGCGCCGGCATCGCGGTGATCCGCAATGCCTACAATCCGGGCGCGTATCCGTTCCAGGTGGACGCCACCGATGGCGTGATCCTGCGCGGCAACCAGGTGAGCGGCTTCACCAACGCCAACGCCGGCTACGAGGGCTACGGCATCGTGGTGGAGGGCACCGGTTCCTCGATCCTGAACAACACCCTGAGCGGCAACGGCATCGGCCTGCAGGTGCAGCAGGCCAATGCCGGCAATCAGGACACCCTCAACAGCGATTGGTTCGGCCGCGGCAATGCGGCGGCTTCGTGCGTGGAGGAGGCCGCGGGCAACAGCTTCTCCGGCAACGGCACCGACCAGCGCAACGTGCCCGCCACCTCGCCGATGATCGGCAAGCGCGTGGAGAACCTCACGACGAACGTGCGCTACTGCTCGATCAATGCCGCCATCGCGGCGGCGTCGGAAGGGGATACGCTCGCCGTGGATGCGGGCATCCATGCCGAGAACGTGGTCGTCACCCGGCCGGTGACGATCCTTGGCGCGGGGCAGGATCAGACCATCCTCGTGCCGGCGGTGTTCAATCCCGATTGCGATGGCGCGCCGCTCGGCACCCAAGGTTCGATGTGCGATGACGGCATGGCCAGCATCGTCGTCCATGTGAAGGCGTCGAACGTCACCATCGCCGATCTGACGGTGGACGGCATCAACCCGAACCTGGCGGGCCACGAGACCGACATCGCCGCGCGCAACGGCATCATGAGCGCCACCAGCGGCGGGCCTTACACCGATTTCGTGGTGGAAGACACCACGGTGAGGAACATCTGGCTGCGCGGCATCTACTCGCCCAACAACAACGGTACGTTCCAGTTCGTCGGCAATACGGTGGACAACGTGCAGGCCGATCCGGCTTCGATCGCGATCTTCAACTTCTACGGCAGCGGCCTGATCGAAGACAACGTGGTGAGCAACGCCAACGATGGGATCGCGTCGAACTGGTCCAAGGGCACGACTTACCGCAACAACACCGTCACCTCCTCCGGCAGCGGCATCCACACCGACAACAATGGCGGTTCCGGCGGCGTGGCGGATCTGATCGAGAACAACACCGTGGATTGCGACGGCGTGGAAGATGCCTATGGCGTCTTCGTGTTCGCCAACTACGCAACCACCACGGTACGGGACAACGCCATCGCCGGCTGCGCCGTGGGCCTGGGCGCGTTCGGCGGGCGCACCAGCGGCTCGCCGGCGCTCACGGTGAGTTTCACCGGCAACCTGCTCGATGGCGCGGGCGCGGTCCTGTCCACGCCGGGCGATGAGAGCCTCGGCATGTGGCTGAGCACGACGACGTTCCATTACGGCGAGCACGACAACGCGGTCGATCTGACGGGCAACACCATCACCGGCTTCGGCATCGGTGTGCTGACCGATCGCGGCGACGGCAAGAGCCTGACCACGAACGCGAGCCTGAACCGCATCGTCGGCAACGGCAGCGGCTGGGAGGACGATGGCGACGGCAGCGACGGCGACAGCGATTTCCAGAACAACTGGTGGGGCTGCAACGCCGGCCCGAACGGCGCCGGCTGCGATACGGCAACCACCAGCTCCGGCGATTTCAACCCCTGGCTGGTGCTGGGCGTCAGCGCGACGCCGCAGGTCATCGCCTCCGGCGCACCCTCGGACATCCTGGTGGATCTCACCACCAACTCCGATGGCGCGGTCGCGGGCAATGCCTTCCTTGACGGGACGGCCATCGGCCTGACCACGAGCAAGGGCGCACTGGTTCCCGGGGCGCCGTTCGGGACATTGAACGGCCAGGTCGAAACCCAACTGCAAGGCCACGTTTCCGGCTTCGCCCACATCACCGCATCGCTCGACAACGCCGTCGCGCAGACCACCGTGGTGGTGAGCGGGCCGGTGACGGTGAACGAGGTTGCGGCCGTCGAGTTCCACGCCGATGCGCGCGCCACCTGCGATGCGCCGGATTTCTCCAGCATCCAGGCCGCAATCGACGCGATGCCGGCAGGGTCGGAGATTCTGGTGTGCCCTGGCGTGTATGCGGAGGATGTGTCGATTCAGAAGGCGGTCGCGCTGCTTGGCCCGCAGGTGGGCGTGAATGCGGGCGTGGGCGGTACGCGCGACGGCAGCGATGCCGCGAACGAGGCGATCCTGGTTCCGGGCACGCAGCAGCCGGGCATGTCGCTGGGTTCTTACGGCCAGTCCGTCATCGACATAGAGCACGACGACGTGCGCGTGGATGGTTTCGTCATCGACGGCGACAATCCGGTTCTGGACAGTGACGTCGATCTCAATGGCGCCGATCCCGATGTGTCGGTGGGCATTTACGCCTACGGCAATCGCATCGCGCTGACCAATCTGGTGGTGCGCAATTTCGTCTATGCCGGCATCAACGGCTATCACGACAACATCGCGCCCGGCGCAAGCGGCGGCAGCGACATCAGCCGCAACCGCATCGCCAACGTGACCTCGCCGGGTGCCTATGGCATCGGCATCCTGTTGCAGAACAACTTCTACGCCGACGTCACCGAAAACCTCATCGACGAGGCGCGGGTCGGCATCCAGACCAACAACACCCGCGTGGTCGCGCCCAACGGCTTCCTGCCCGCGATTTCGGGCAATGAGGTTCATGCCGCCAGGGCGGGCCTGTTCCACAACCTGTTCACCCAGACGGCGACGCGCTTCGCCATCAGCGGCAACAGCTTCATCGCAAGCGACAACCCGGCTGCCGGCAACCAGTGGAACGGCGTGCAGATCGAATCCATGGGCGGCGTGCAGCAGGTCGTCATCGTGAACAACACGATCGACGGCAGCGCATTGGCGGGCACTGGCCGCCTGCGCGTGGGCTACGTGCTGAACAACGTGACGACAACGGAGGATGTATCCACGCGCGCCATCGATGGCGGCGTGGTGAGCAATGTCGATATCGGCGTGCTTTCGACCGATGCCACCAACTACACCGGCGAGGTCAACGACTTCCTGGTGCGGAACGTTGCGTTCTCGGGCATCGGCGTGGCCGCGCTGTACGTGGAGGACACCATCGAACAGGCCGGCAGCGCGAGGCTGACGATCGGCGCGGGCAATTCCTATGCACTGGCTCCCGGCGCGCACAAGCTGGCGCTCTCGGGCGCGGCCCCGTTCTTCGGTGGCGTGGTCGATGACGTGTTCGTGCGTTCGGCGCGCGGCTACCTCTTCGGCCTGCCGGGTTCCGGGCCTTGCGCTTCCGGCTGCGCCGTGGCGAACGCTTCGATCAATGGCGGCATCGCCGTGGCGAGCGTCGGCGGCACGGTTACTGTCGAGGGCGGCACGTTTGGAGAGAACGTGGTGGTCAACAAGGCATTGAGCCTCGTCGGCCCGTATGCCGGCGTGCATGGCAACGATACCGGCGCGGGACGCGGGACCAATGAGGCCATCGTCTCCCCGGCCAGTGGCGTGGGCATCCTGCTCTCCGCCGCGGATGTGACCGTGGACGGCCTGACCATTGGCAGCGGCGGCGGCCATGCGGTGCAGCGTGCCGGCGGCGAAGACGCGGACAATCTGAGCCTGATCAACAACCGCATCGTCAACGTGACCAATGGCTCGGGCGTGTTCTCCGAGCCAGGCTCGGCGGGCGCGGGCGATGGCTTCCTGATCGCGCGCAACCTGTTCGGCGGCATCGCGGGTTCCGGTTCGTCGAACGGTCGCGGCATCGTGCTGTTCAAGGGCACGAGCAATGCGCAGGTGAGCGACAACGATTTCACCTCTCCGATCCAGCTGTATGCGCTTCAGGTCAACGGCGGCAGCGGCACGGTGCAGAACGTCGCGATCACCGATAACCGGATCGCCGGCACCGCATCCAATGCCGTGATCCTCACCAACACCATCGGTACTTCGTTCGAGCGCAATACCGTCGCCGGCGTGCCGCAGGCGCTGTACTTCTCCGACAAGACAGTCGATCTCACCGTCTCCTGCAACGTGCTGTCGGCCACCGGCAGCGGCCTGTCGGCGGGCGATCAGTTCGGCGATGCGCCCAACAGCAACATCCGCATCTTCCACAACGCCATCAGCGGCGGCACGTTCGACCTTTCCAGCACGATGGCGCAGGGGCTGACCATCGGCTCGAACTGGTACGACGATGCGGCCCCGGCGATCAACGGCAGCGCCGTCGATCTGCTGGTCGCCGATCCGCTGCTGGCCGACCCAACCAACGGCGGCGCGTTCGATGTGGCCGGTTGCGGCGACAACACCCCGGTCGAGATCGTCGCCTATGCCGGCACCAGCCCGCAGAGCGCCGATGTCGATACGGCCTTCGACGACCTGCGCGCGCGGGTGCAGGACGTGCTCGGTGGCGCGGTGATGGGCGAGGCGGTGGCGTTCGCCGCGGGTACCTCCGGCGAAGGCGCGACCGCGACGCTCGGCACGCTCTCGGGCACGAGCAACTACAACGGCGAACTGACCACCACCGCCACGGCCAACAGCATCGCCGGCACGTATGCCGTTACCGCCAGCAGCGGCGCGTTGGCGCCCGATGCGGAGTTCGCGCTGACCAATACGCAGGGCACCGCCACCGTCACCGTGACGGATGCGACCGTGACCTACGACACCGATCCGCACGCGGTTGCCGTGACCACGGTTCCGGGCGGGCTGGAAGGCGATGTGGAGATCGTTTACACGCAAGGCATGACCACGGTCGCCACCTGCGCGGCAACAGCCACGGATTGCGGCCCGGTCGATGCCGGCGCCTATACCGCGACGGCCACCATCGTCGGCAACCCGAACTATGCAGGTGCCGGTATCGGCACGCTGACCATCGAGCGCGCGCCCACGACCATCGTGTTCGCGCCGTTGAGCATGGCGTACGACGGCAATGCCCATGCGGTCGCCGCGTATCTGGACGCCGAAACGGGGTCGGATTGCCCGGTCATCGGCAGCCCGGTCGGCCCGAACGCCGGCGGTTACCTCGTGAGCGCGGATGCCTGCGTCGGCACGAACTACGAAGCGCCCGCCAGCGGTGCGTCGGTGACGATCACGCCGCAGCCGACCACGATTACCTTCACGCATCTGGTGCAGGCATTCGACGGTTCGCCGAAGTTGGTGGTGGCCACCACCTCGCCCACGGCGGGCGTGCCGCTGACGATCACCTACGATGGCAGTGTCACGCCGCCGACGGCGGTGGATTCCTATGCCCTGCACGCCGACGTGGCGGACGCCAACTACAGCGGCAGCGCCGATGCGACGTTCCAGATCGTGGAGGGCACGGGCGACATCGCGCTGGTGCTGAATGGCCCGGTCGATCCGGTACACGTGGGCGAGGTGGCGCAGTACGCGGCCACGATGCTCGCCAATCCGCTGCTGCACGAGGGCGAGACCTTCGGCTACAAGCTGGTGCTGAGCAAGACCTCCGGCGGCGCGCTGGACGTTTCCGACATCGCCACGATGGAGGTGTTCTACGCCAACGCCTGGGTGGATGCGAGCGAACTGCTGACGCTGTTCGCCGATGACGGCCTGGGCAACCTGGTCTATCAATTCCCGGATGGCATTCCCGGCTACAGCAACGGCTTCCCGATCGAAGACCCGAGCTGGACCTGGAACTTCCGCTTCACCTTCGCCACCACGGGCATCTATACGACCTCGGCGGAACTGGTGGATGGCGTGAGCGGCGATCCGGTGGAACCGTCCGTGATGGCGTCTATCGCCACGACCGTCGTGGATGCGTTGCCGCCGACCGACATCCATCTGGTGCTCGGCGGCCCCGCCGCGCCGGTGGAAGTGGGCCAGTGGGCCGAATATACCGGTACGCTGATCGCCGATCCGGTGCTGCACGTGGGCGAACGGTTCTTCGTCAAGGTGACCGTGGGCCGCAATGGCGGCGACATGGAAGAGGCCGATCTGCTCGGGATGCAGATTTACCTCGGCGGCGGCTGGGTCGATGGCTCGGCCCTGGGCGTCACCTTCGAGACGGACGGCGACGGGAACCTGGTCTATCTGTTCCCCGAATCGCTGGAGCCGTTGGGCTTCGAAATCCTGGATCCGGTGTGGGCGTGGAACTTCCGCTTCCAGTACGCGCAGGCCGATGTCTATACGGCGGTGGCGCAGGTCATTCCCGCGGCCGATGCGCACAGCCCGGCGCCGCAGGTGTTCGCCACGGCGGCGGTTTCCACCACGGTCGTCGATGCGACGCCGCACGTGCCGGATCTGGCGATGCTGCTGTTCGGTCCGCTGGATCCGGTGGAACTGGGTTCGCCGGCGCAGTACACCGGCACCATGCTCGCCGAGCCTGCGCAATTCGTCGGGCGCAATTTCTTCGTGCGCATCCGCCTCTCCAAGAACGGCGGCGCGGACGCGATGCAGGCCAGCGATCTGGCCACGATGGAACTGTTCCAGGGCGGTAGCTGGCAGGATGCGACCAGCGTGTTGCTGCCGTACCTGCTCGAAGACGGCAACGATCTGGTCTATCTGTTCCCGCGCCCGGCGATGGATGGCGGCTTCCCGATCCAGGATGCGGTGTGGAGCTGGACCTTCCGCTTCACCTACGGCGATACCGGCGTGTTCACGGCGGTGGCCGACGTGGTGGACGTGGCCGACATCGCCGATCCCAACGATGTGGCCGATGTGAGCGCGGCGGCGTCGCTGGCGAGCGCGGGCATCAGCACCACCGTGATCGACACGCCGCAGATCGCCATCGACCTGCAAGGCCCGCTGTCGGGCATCGGCGTGGGCGATCCTGCGCACTATGCCGCCACGCTGAGCGCCGGGCCGCTGCCGGCTCCGTCCGAACAGTTCATCGTCCGCGTGCGCCTGGGCAAGAACGGTGGCGCGGCGCCGATGACGGTGTCCGACCTGACCTCCGCGGCGATCAGCGCCGATGGCGTCACCTGGACGCCGGCGCCGGAAGTGCTGGACGAGATTTACCCCGATCCGGACGACAGCGACTACCTGCTGTACGACTTCCCGAACCCGGCGATGCCCAGCTTCCCGATCACCGGGCCGTGGACCTGGCACTTCCAGTTCACCTACGGCAGCGAAGGCACCTACAGCGCGCAGGCCACGGTGCTGCGGTTCGGCACGGAAGAAGCCGTTTCCAACACCGCCGGCATCGCCACTCTTGTCGGCCTGGGCAGCGCCAACATCGCCATCGACCCGGCCTCGCTGTACGCGGTGTACGACACCGCGCCGCACGCGGCGGCAGTGAGCGTGGCGCCGATTGGACTGGCGTACACGGTGACCTATGAAGGCATCGGCCCGACCTCGTATGGCCCGAGCAGCGTGGCCCCGACGGATGCCGGCAACTATGCCGTCGTCGCCAGCATCGACGCGGGCCAGGGCTATGCCGGTTCGGCCAGCGGCGCGCTGACCATCGTCAGGGCGGTGGGTACGGTGAGCTTCGCCGGTGCGGCGAATGTCGTATTCGACGGCCTGCCGCACGCGCTGACGGCGACCCTCGCCGAGGAGCCGTCCGCCACCTGCACGCTCACGGCCAGCGGCGATCATCCGCGCACGGTCGCGGGCACGACCCTGCTGACGGCGGCCTGCAATGGTGCGAACTACATCGCGCACGGCAGCGCCAGCCTGACGGTGACGCCGAAGCCGGTGACGATCGCGCTGTCCGGCACGGGTTCGTTCCCGTATGACGGCAATCCGCACGCCGCCACCGCGATGGTGGTGGGCGAGGTGGCGGGCTATCCCGCCGTCGCCGAAGTCACCTACGACGGCGGCTTTACCGCACCGTCCGCGGTGGGCAGCTACAGCGTCGTCGCGGCGCTGGATGCGGCCTCGTCCGTGAACTACGTCGCCGCGCCGGCGGTGGGCCTGATCGTGATCGGTTCGGCCAACGTCACGGTGACGCTGGGCAACCTGGGGCCGCACGTGTACGACGGCAGCGCCAAGGCGGCGAGCGTTGTCGCCTCGCCTTCGGTGACGGTGGACGTGACCTACGACGGCGGCCCGACGCCGCCCAGCGCGGCGGGCAGCTATACCGTCGTCGCCACGGTCACGCAGGCCGGCTACAGCGGCAGCGCGGCGGGAACGCTGGTCATCACCCGGGCCGCGAGCACCGTGGCGTTCTCCTCGCCGCTGTCGGGCGCGTACGACACGGTTCACACCGTGACGGCGACGATCGCCGAGGAACCGGCCACGAGCTGCACCGTATCCGGCGTGCCGGCGCAGAGCGCTGCGGTTGGCAGCTATACGGTCAGCGCCACCTGCGACGGCGACAACTACACCGCCAGCGGTTCGACCACGTATGAAGTGACGCCGGTGGCGGCCACGATCTCGGTGAACGATGCGACCCGCCAGTTCAACGGCGCGCCGCAGGCGGTGGCCGCCACCGCCACGCCGGCGGTGGCCCACAGCGTCACTTACGAAGGCACGGGCGGCACGGCGTATCCGCTCACCACCGTGGCACCGGGCGCGGTGGGCACGTACACCGTGACGGCGACGATCACCGATCCGAACTACACGGCGGCTTCCGACACGGCGACGCTCGCCATCGTCAATGGCGTGGTGTTGACGCTCGGCGGCGATACGGTGGGTGCGGCGCATACCGACGCGGCGACGTACTCGTTCTTCGAGGCCGATGCGTACAGCGCGGCGGCGGTGGAGTCGGTGGTGGTGATGGTGACGGTGAGCCGCCAGGGCGGCATCGATGCGGGCGACGTGAGCCTGGCGTATGCGCTCAACCCGATCCTCGATCCGTCCGGCACCTTCCACGCCTTCGCGCTGAGCGCGTGCGGCGCGGATCTGTGCGGGGTGTTCGATGCGGGCGAGCCTTCGGGCGCCTTCGTCCTGCCGCCGGGTTCGCTGCCGACCACCTGGCGCGCCAGTTCCACGCGCGGCGGGCGTTACAGCGTCGCGGCGCAGGTCGTGGGCGAGGCGAGCGGCGTGGTCTATGCCAGCGCCACTCACACGGTGGACGTGGCCGACATCCGCCTGAGCGGCATCGCGAACCTCGCCGGCCGCGTCGGCGAGCCGGTCGAATCCTCGATGACGATGAGCAACGTCGGCACCGCGGCGCTGAGCAGCATCACGATTCCGGGCGTGGTCACGGCGCAGCCCGCTCCGAACAACGAGAATGTGCGCGGCCGCTTCACGATCCACTGGGACGGCGGCGCACTGACGCCGGCCGACACCAGCGGGCCGGGCGGCAACTGCGGCGCGGCGGCGTGCGCTTCGCCGGACGTGGGCATCGAGTTCTTCGACGCCGACCTGGGCCAGTACCGCTCCATCTACAACCTGCGCCAGGATGGCGATGGCGAAAGCCTGTTCGGCCACTTCGGCGCGCTGTCCGGGGGCGGTATTCCGGTATGGGCAGGCTTCAACGCCTCCACCCTGTTCCGCACCACGTTCAAGCAGCACACGGGCACCTACACCGTGGTCTGGCAAGTGGTCGGCATCGACAGCGGCAAGGTCTATGCGGAAGCGGCGGAGCAGATCGTCGGCATCGACGAGGGCGAGGGCGCCTTCATCGCTGTCGTCTCCGGCGATGGCGGCGAGGCCACCGTGGGCGGCAATGCCTACGACCTGGGCGATCTGATCGTTGAAGTGCGCAACATCTACAACAACCCGGTGCCGGGCGCGGCGGTGTCCTTCAACGTACTGCCGGGTGCGAACGGCGCGGGCGCGGCGCTCTCGGCGCCATTGCCGACCGATGCCAACGGCCAGACGCGGGTGACGGCGCTCTCCAACGACTTTGCAGGCGCGTTCGAGGTCAGCGCCACGCTGTCCGGCGGCGCGACGCTGGCGCATCCGTTCGCGCTTGCGAACCTGGCCGACGCCGATCCGGCGCAGGTGCGGATCGTGGCCGTGTCGGGCGATGGCCAGACTGCGCAGGTCGGCAGCGGCTATTCCCTGCCGCTGGTGGTGAAGGCGACGGATCGCTTCGGCAATCCGCTGCAAGGCATCGAGGTCGGGTTCCAGGCTCCCGGCGCGGGTGCGAGCGTGACGCCGGCCAGCGTCGTGGCCACGACCGATGCCAACGGGCTGGCGAACAGCGGCGCACTCACGGCCAACAGCGTTGCCGGCGCGGTGGCGGTGACCGTCGCCGCGGACGAGGATCAGTGCGATGCGGGCAGCGTGGATGCGGCCTGCGCGGTCGGCTTCGGCCTGACCAACACCGCTGGCGGCGCGGACAGTGTGACCCTGGTGAGTTCCACGGCCTCGGCCACGGTCGGCACGGCGGGCGCCTACACCCTGACCGCCACCGTGTCCGATGAGGACGGCAACGTGGTGCCGGGCGTATCGGTCACGCTGATCGGCCCAAGCTCGGGCGCCGGCATCGCTCCGGCGGTGTTCTCCGACATCACCGACGCCGCAGGCCAGGTGGTGCGGGCGTTCGACGCCAACACGGTGGCCGGCGCGTTCCAGGTGCAGGCGGTGGCATCGGGTGCCGATGCCGCCACGGTGGCGCTGGAGAACCTGGCCGACGCGGCGGCGAAGATCGTGCGCGTGTCCGGCAACGGGCAATCCGCGGCGGTGAACACGGCGTTTGCCGATGATCTCGTGGTGCAGGTGCTCGACCAGTACGACAACCCGGTGGCCGACGATGCGGCGACGGTGGTCAGCTTCGCCTCGGTGCCCAACGGCAGCGATGCGGCGGCGGCAACGGTTTCCGCCACCGCCACCAGCGGTGTCGCCGGCCTTGCCGGCACGGCGGCGCAGGCCAATGGCACGGCGGGCAGCTACAACGTGGTGGCCAGCTTCAACGGCCACGACGTGAGCTTCGCGTTGCAGAACACCGTGGGCGGCGTCGCCATCAGCGACATCGTGTGGGCCGCCAACAGCGCTATCTCGATCGCCTACGACGGCGCGACCAAGGCCGCCACGGCCACGGTATCCGGCGGCTACGCTGCGACGTTCACCTACAACGGCAGCGGCACGGCTCCGACCAGCGCCGGCAGCTATCTGGTGACCGCCACGGTGGACGATGGCAACGTGTTCGGCAGCACCAGCGCGATGCTCACCATCACCCCCGCCGCAGCCGGCAACACCGGCATCGTGCTGACCGGTGGCAGCTTCACCTATGACGGCAGCGCCAAGCCTGCGACGGTGACCAACCCGAACGGTGTGGCCTATACCTTGAGCTACGACACCGGCAACGGCTTGCCGCCGGTGAACGTGGGAAGCTACGTGGCGACGCTGGCGGTGACCGATCCGAACCATGCAGCCGAAACGCTGACGGCGGACATCGACATCACCCCGGCCAATGCAACCGTGGCCTTCGCCAACCTGAGCCACGTCTATGACGGCACGGCGAAGTCGGCGACGGTGACGACGACGCCGGCCGGCGTGACGGGCGTGAGCCTGAGCTACAGCCCGGATGCGGCCCCGACCAATGCCGGCAGCTACACCGTCACGGCCACGCTCTCGAACCCGAACTATGTACTCTCGGGTGCGACCACCGCCGAACTGGTCATCGCCCAGGCCACCGCGCAGATCTTCCTGTCGAACCTGACCCAGGTGTACGACGGTTCGGTGAAGTCCGCGACGGTGACCACGGTGCCGGCTTCGCTGGTGGGCGATGTGGAGGTGGGCTATACCCCCGCCACGCCGATCAACGTGGGCAGCTATGCCGTCACGGCCACGCTGACCGGTCATCCGAACTACGCCGATGCCTCGGCCAGCGGCACCCTGGCCATCGTGGCGGCGACCATTGCCGGCTTCGAGATCGTCGGCGATGCCAGTTTCACGGGCACGGCGGGCGCGGTGCTGTCCCCGACGCTGCCGACGGTGCGGCTGTTCGATACCAACAACAACGGTGTCGCGGGCATTGCCGTGACCTTCACGCCGGGCGCAGACAGCGGCACGGTGGCGCAGACCACGGTCACCACCGATGCCAATGGCCGGGCTTCCGCCATGTGGACGCTGGCACCGGATGCAGGAACCGACAGCCTCGTCGCAAGCGTTGGCCTGCCGGGCCTGGATCCGCTGGCGTTCACCGCCACCAGTGTGGAAGTGGCCGATCTGGCCATCAGCAAGACCTCCGCGCAGACGGAAATCTCGTTCAACGAACTGGCGACCTATACGCTGGTGGTCACCAACGCCGGGCCGAGCAATGCCGCGCAGGCGGACATCCTCGACGAACTGCCCGATGGCCTGAACGCGGCCACCGCCACCTGGCTCTGCGCCGGCAGCGATGGCGCGCTCTGCGGCGTGGCGAACGGGTCGGGCGATGTGGATGTTTCCGCCTCCATCCCGGTCGGCAGCAGCGTCACTGTCACGCTCAGTGCGAACGTGCTGCCGGATGCGGCGATCGGCCCATTGGTGAACGAGGCCTTCGTGGAGCTGGCTTCCGGCAGCGATGCGCAGCAGGGCAACAACGCCGACGACCACGCCATGCAGGTCGTCAACCGCGAGCCGGACATCTTCAAGGACGGCTTCGAGGACGGGAGCGCGCCGCTGGCCGGCGTGAAATCCGCCGTCCTCGCACCGGCCTGGGAGCGGATCGGCAACACCCCGGCGCTGGTGGCCGAGGCCCTCGGTGAATCCGGCAAGGCACTGGCGCGGGTGGAGGCGTTGCAGATCGGCGAAAACCGCTGGTTCCGCCTGCGCTGGAAGGATGCCGAAGGCGTGCAACAGGCCAGCGACTGGAGCCGCCTCGGCGCGGAGCTGGAACTGGAGATGGAAGCGGACTATCTGGGCATCGGCGCCGCCGATAGCTCCTCGGCCATGCGTCTGTTCGTGCCGGATGGCGATGCCCGCCTGCACGGCCTGCGTACTGGGACGGCGAGCTTGCGCTGAGCTTCATCCAGATAGCGAAAAGCAATGACGCCCCGGTTCGCCGGGGCGTCGTCGTTTGAGATATGAATTGCACTTGCTTGTGCCCGCCCGGAAGGCCTGAATTCAATCAAGGCAATGCATAAGTGAAGTGGTCGCCCAGACCGCCGAACCGGGGGCTGTGCGGAAGAACGCACTGCCCACAACGCCTGCTATCGATCCCCCTCAAACAGTCGTCATTCCGCGCTCAGGACGCACAACGTCCGGAGTCGCAAAACCCATGCTTTCGGCTATTGGAATGAGATGCCGCAAGCACGCTGTGCTTCGCGCAGAGTGACGACTGTTTGAGAGTCGAATCGATAGGCGGAGAAGGCACTTCACTTCAGCCCCGATTCGTGGATGACAAAATCGTCACCGCAGAAGCTTGCGGTGCGGAGCCTGTGAACCGCCCCGGCATTCTCGGAGGCTCCAATCTTTGAGAGGATGGAGCGATGA
>CAZHXV010000037.1:0-18101 GCA_964536455.1 uncultured Aquimonas sp. | reverse complement strand
GGTCGGCCTGGCGGCGAAGAACGGCATCCTGATCGTGGAATTCGCCAACCAGTTGCGCGATGAAGGCCGCTCGGTGGACGAGGCCATCATCGAATCGGCGGCGGTGCGGTTGCGTCCGATCCTGATGACCTCCATCGCCACCGTGATGGGCGCGGTGCCGCTGGTCGCGGCCGGCGGCCCAGGCTCGGCCAGCCGCGCCACCATCGGCGTGGTGGTGATCTTCGGCGTTTCCTTTTCCACGTTGTTGTCGCTGTACGTGGTGCCTGCGTTCTATCGCCTGCTTGCCCCGTACACGCGCTCGCCAGAAACCCTGGCGCGCAAGCTGGAGAAGCTTGAGGCCGAAGTGCCGCCCGTCGGCGGGCATGCATGAGGCCGGGGTTCGGGATTGGTGCAGCGGGATTGGAGATTAGGGATTCGAGATAAAAGCGGGGCGCGGCGAGCTTTTGGCTTTTGCGAATCCCCAATCACGAATCTCGTAGCTCCACCACCACTTCCGCCAGGGATTGTCCCCGGCACGGCCCGGCGACGCATTCGCCTTCGGGAATGGTGAAGCAGGCGCCATGCGCGGCGCAGATGAGGTAACCGTCTTCAACGATGAATCGGCCTGGAGCCAGTTCCAGCGGGCGGCCTGCGTGCGGGCACACGTTGTGGAAGGCGCGAACGGTTTCGCCGCGTTTGAGCAGGATCAGTGCGGTCGGTTCTCCATCGACGAAAGCCTCGATGCCGGTCGCGCCCTCGGGTAGGGTCGCGAAGGTGGCCGGAATCTGAACGGATAGGGAGTCGGTGGTCACTTGTGCGGCCTGGAGCGGTCTTCGATACTGATTCGTGGCCCGGATTCTGCCACGCGAGATGGAGTTGACCGATGCGCCCCTTCCTGTTCACGCTGAAAACACCCCGTCATCCGCTGGTGCGCTTCGCCTTGGGCCTGCTCGGCGCTGCGATGCTGGCCGGAACGGTGCTGCTCGGGTTCGTCGTGGGTGCGCTGGCGTTGCTTGGCCTCGGTGGAAAGCGGTTTCTCGATCGCTTCAAGGCGCCGCGCGATCCGCGTCATGCGGCCAAGGCATCCCCGGATGTGATCGAAGGCGAATATTCGGTGGTCGAGAAGACCTCCCGCGGCCTGCATTCGCGGTAAGCCGCGGTCAGAGCCTGTTCTCGATCTCGATGCGGCCTGTAGCGAGATCGTGAACAGGCTCTCAGAGTTCCTGCCGGTACTGCACGTACGGTGTGCGGCCGCCGGGGGCTTCCAGTGCGGGCAGTTCGGACATCGGCCAATGCTCGGGCTTGGTGCCTTCGTTCAGCAGATCCTTCGCGCCGAAGCTGAACACGCCGCGCCAGGGCGTGCGCCAGGAAAAGCCCAGATCCAGCCCGGAATAGCGCGTATCCGAGTGCGGCAGTTCGATCAGCCGCGCGCGGATCTGGCTGGAAAAGCCACGGATACCGAATCCGAGCGTGACTTGGGCGCTATCCCAGCGCAGCGGTTCGATGCTGGCCGCGCCGATGCCCGACCAGCGCTGGTTGCCGAGCGCCCCGTCGAGCGAGAGCCAACGCCCCTGGCCCAGGTCGAACTGGCCGCCGAGCCACACTTGCGTGGATTCCAGCCGCGAACCTTGCAGCTTCGCCAGGAGGGGGAAATCGGCCAGCGTGGCCTGGAGCGGTGCGGTGGCGGCGAGAATGGCGTCATCGGCCAGGTCGAGCCAGGACAACCCGAAATCCAGGTCGAAGCCGCCGCCGATGGACTGCCATTGCATCGAGAAATCGACCGCAGGCGTAGCGCTGGGCGGCAGCGGGGAGTCTTGTTCCAGCGCGGCCAGGAGGCACTGGTCGCCGAACACCCATGGCGCGGAGAAACCGGCGACGCCATCGCACAACAGCGCCAGGCCGGCGTTGGGGTCAAGCCGCACGCCGCCCTGCAGATGGGAGCCATCGGGTAGTGCCAGCCGCGCGCCCAGGCCGCCGGCGGGCAGCGGATTCGCGCTGAATACGCGATCCAGAGGCGCATTGATGCCGCTTGCAGGTTCAAGCAGCAGCAGCGCTTCGATGCGACCGCTGGCGTTGTTCCACACTGGCAGCACGCGAGGCGCGTCTTCTCCGTGGAGTGCCTGGATCGACAGTGGTGCGGCTTCGTCGGCTCCCGACGCGCGCAACGGCAGCAGCAGGGCCAAGGCCAGCCACATTCCGAGGTGCGCGAATTGAATCCGGGACGACATTCCAGCTTGACCTTGTGCCCTTGAGAAAAGTTCCTGTTCCCGCAAGGGAAAAGCGTGGCGCAAGTATCGCATTTTTACGTTTGCCTAACAAATTTCCCCCGGTCTGGCGCGCAATCTACGCATGGACATCCGGGGCGTCGCCGTTGAACAATCGGCATCTCATGCACGGCAAGGGGGCCGTGCGGCTGTTTCCCCGGGAGCCGGCACCGCAGATCATGCGGTAACGCTTTGTTCTGTCAATTTGATGATTTTATTGAATTTTTAGGAAGATCGACGTGGGGCGGAGTGGTGCCTGATACAGCGGGACAGGTGGATGCCGGTATGCCCGAGGTGCAGCGGTCGGAACTGCTGCTCACGGGCAACCGTGCGGCATCGCTGTTGGCGTCGCTGCTGTCGTGGGCGTCGGTTCGCTTTGGCGTAGTGGGGCTCGATCTCTATGTGCCGGGCGAAACCGGGTTGGGGTTGGTGGCCAGCGCCGGATGGCGCGATCCGGTGTCGTCCGAGCATGCGGCGGTCGATGCGATGGTGGGGCTGCCGCACGATCGGGACGTGCCCTGGCTGGGATGGCGCCTGACATCCAATGATCAGTTGCTCGGTGCCTTGGCAATCGGGTTCGCGACGCCGCCCCAGGCGCTGCATGAGGATTTGCACGACGCAGTCCGCTTGCTCTGCCAACGCCTGCCCGCCGCGCTGGAACTGGAGCGCCTGTACCTGGCGATGACGCGCCTGGCCGAGGCCGAACGCCTGCAGCGTGCGCTGTACGCCATCGCCGACCTGGCTTCTGGCGATCGCGAAACCGACGACGTGCTGGCTTCGATCCATGCCATCGTCGCTGGCCTCATGTACGCGGAAAACTTCTTCATCGCGCTGTACAACAAGGCGACGGAAACCCTCACCTTCCCATATTTCCGCGATGTCAGCGACGAGGAAGCGCCAGAGCCGTCCACGCCGTACCCGGTGGAGCAACTGGAAGGCTCCCTCACGTTGCACACCATCCGTACCGGCCTGGCCCTGATGGGGCCGTCGGAGGAACTGCTGCTCGAGAACGGTTTGCGGCCCGGCGGCTATGGCCCGCAGGCGGAGGACTGGCTTGGCGTGCCCCTGCTGCACGGGCAGGAAGTGGTGGGCGCGATCGTGGTGCAGAGCTACGACCAGGCGCGCCGCTACACCGAGAAGGAGCGCGCGCTGCTCAATTTCGTGGCGCAACACATCGCCACGGCGCTGGAGCGGCTGCGCGCCCATGACGAACTGGAGCGCCGCGTACAGATACGCACCGAGGAACTGGAGGCGGCCAACCTGGCGCTGCGGGCCGAGATCGAGGAGCGCGAACGCGCGGAACGTCTGCAGAAAGCGTTGTTCCGGATCGCCGAGCTGGGTTCCACGACGGGCAGCCTGGTGGATTTCTACGCAGCGGTGCATGGCCTGGTCGGTGACCTGCTGTTCGCCCGGAACTTCTACATCGCCCTGCTTTCGGCCGATGGCGAACGGCTGGATTTTCCTTATTCGGTGGACGAACACGACGCTCGCCGCGCCTCGCGCAAACTCACGCGCGGCATGACCGAATACGTGCTGCGCGAAAGCCGCGCCACGCTTGCCGGTCACGCCCGCATCAACGAGCTGGAGCAGGCCGGCGAAGTACAGACGCACGGCACCCGCGCCAAGGTCTGGCTCGGAGTGCCGCTGATCTGCGACGACCGCACCGTCGGCGCGCTGGTGGTGCAAAGCTACGACCACGAGCACACCTACGGCCAGCGCGACCAGGATCTGCTCACCTTCGTGTCCTACCACATCGCCAACGCCCTGCAACGCAAGCGGGCTGCCGAATCGCTGCGCGAGGCCAATGCCGTGCTGGAGCAGCGCGTGGTCGAGCGCACCGAGGCCTTGGCGGCGATCAACGAGGAACTGCGCGGCCAGATCGTCGAACGCGAGCGCGCCGAGCGGCGCTTGCGCCACGCCGCGCTGCACGATGCGCTGACCGGGCTTCCGAACCGCTCGCTGCTGCTGGAAAAGATGGGGCAGGCGCTGGAGCGCTACCGGCAGGATCCAGCCGCCACCTTCGCGGTGCTGTTCCTGGATCTGGATCGCTTCAAGGTGGTCAACGATTCGGTCGGGCACCTGGTCGGCGACGAACTGCTCAAGGCTGCCGGTACCCGCATCCGCGCCCAGGTGCCGCCTGGCGCCACCGTGGCGCGGCTGGGCGGCGACGAGTTTTCCGTGCTGCTGGAATCCGTGCGCGACGCGGAAGAGGCCACCGAGGCCGCGGCCCGCATCATCCGTTCCCTGGAGGAGCCGATCCGGATTGCCGGCAAGGATCTCTACAGCTCCACCAGCATCGGCATCGCCTTCGCCAGCCCGCACTACAGCACGCCCGAGGAGCTGCTGCGCGATGCGGACGTGGCGCTTTACCGCGCCAAGGCGCAGGGCCGGCATCGCTTCGAGGTGTTCGACGAGCCGCTGCGCCAGGAGGCGTTGCGCCAGCTCGATCTGGAAGGCAACCTCCGTCGCGCCCTGCTGCAGCGCGAGTTCGAGCCGGTGTTCCAGCCCATCTTCAGCCTCAAGGATGGGCACGTGATGGGGTATGAGTCGCTTCTGCGCTGGCGGCATCCCCAGTTGGGGCTGCTGGCGCCGGCCGATTTTCTCGGTCAGGCCGAGGAATCGGGCATCGCCGAGGCGATCGACTGGCAGGTGTACGACCTGGCGTTCTCGCAGGCGCACCGGCTGATCGGCCACAGCGCTTACCTTGGCATCAACGTTGGCGCGCGCCACCTGCGTGCGCCCAGTTTCATCGACGACCTGCTGGCGCGGCTGGAACACCACGATCTTGCGCCCTCGCGCCTGCGGATCGAAATGACCGAGCGCGTGCTGATGGAAGATCCGGCCCAGGCCCGCGTGCTGCTGGAACGGCTCAACGCGCTGGGCGTCTCCATCGCGCTGGACGATTTCGGCACCGGCTATTCCTCGCTGAGCTATCTGCACCAGTTCCCGTTGCAGGCGCTCAAGATCGACCGTTCCTTCGTGCATCCGATCGGCAGCGATGCGCCGGGCAATTCCTTCTCCGTGCTGCACGCCATCCACGCCCTCGGCGCTTCGCTGGGCATGGAGCTGGTAGCCGAAGGCATCGAGACGGCGGCACAGCTTGAATTGCTCACATCGCTGGGCTGCAACGGAGGGCAGGGTTTCCTGCTGGGGCGCCCGGCATCGGTGGACGAGCTTGCCTCGCGCGGGCAGGTGGCCGAGTAGAGCGGGGCTTGCCCCGCTGCTTTTCCGGTAAAGCCCGAAGCCGGGCAAGCCCGGCTCTACTGTGGCCGCTGCGGCGAAGTGTTCAGGCCGTGCGCGAACAACTGCGCAAGGTCGATCCGGTCGAAGCGATAGCGCCGGTTGCAGAATTCGCAGATCACTTCCATCGCATCGTCCTGCAGGGCAGCGAAGGCCTCATCCTGGCCGATGCCCTCGATCATCTGCGCCACGCGCTCGCGCGAGCAGGTGCATGAGAATCTCAGCGACTGCTCGGCCAGGAGGCGCACGCCATCCTCGTGGAACAGGCGGTGCAGCAGGGTTTCGGCGGGCAGGTCGAAGAGTTCGGCATCGCTTGCGGTATCCATGAGGTGCCCGGCGCGATCGAAGCCGTCCGGGTCGGCATCCATGCCGGGCAGGGCTTGCAGCAGCAGGCCAGCCGCCTGGTCGCCGCGCACCCGCAGCAACAGGCGAGTGGGCAACTGTTCGGAGCGCTCGAAGTAGCGTTCCAAGGCCAGGGACAGGGTGCCGGCGTGCAGATCGACCAGGCCCTGGTAGCGCGTGGGTTCATCGTCGCCCGGCTGCTGGGATTCCAGCGTGATCGCCAGCAGCGCGTCCTGCCCGAAGCTGGCCGGCGTGAGCGTTTCCGGCAGTGGATCCTGCCAGTGCGCCAGGCCGCGAAGCAGGCCCGGTGCGCGGTATTCGGCCAGCAGTATCCGCAGCGCGCCGCGGCCGCGCGCCTGCAGACTCAAGCGCCCGTCGATCTTGGTGTGGCTGCCCAGCAGCGCGGAAGCGGCCAGTGCCTCGCCCAGCATCGCCGCGACCTTTTCGGGGTATTGCGCGGATTGCTTCACCGCCGTCCAGCTTGCGGAAAGGCGCACCAGCGCACCGCGCACAGCGGCGTCGTCGATGACGAAGCGGTGCACCACGTCGTCGTGGCGGGTAGGTTCGGACATGGCGGGATTCGCGGTACGGGAGGAGCGCCACTATGGTTGCGCGCATTGTGCTCTTCAAGGCGCGGCCGGTTTCTTCCGCAATGAGTTTGCGCTGCCGGCGCGGTAGCATTTGCGTTCCCGTCTCCCGCTTGTGCTTCCGCATGCCATCGCAAACCCTCACCGTGGTCGTGCCCGCCTACAACGAATCGGCCGTGCTGCGCGAATTCAACGCGCGCCTCATGGCGGTGTTGGAGGGCATGGACGTGGCTGCCGCCGTGCTGTACGTGGACGACGGCAGCCGCGACGACACCTGGGACATCGTTGCCGGGCTGTCCGCCGCCGATGCGCGCGTGGCGGGGTTGAAGCTTTCGCGCAATTTCGGCAAGGAAGCGGCGATGACGGCGGGGCTGGATCAGGTCGATGCCGATGCGGTGATGGTGATCGACGCGGATTTGCAAGACCCGCCCGAACTGATCCCGCAATTCGTCGAGCGCTGGCGGGAAGGTTACGACGTGGTGTACGGGCAGCGGCTGGAGCGCGATGGCGAATCGGCGCTCAAGCGCGCCACCGCCGCCGCGTTCTACCGCGTGATGCAGCGCCTCTCGCACACCCCGATTCCGCCGGATACCGGCGATTTCCGCCTGATGTCGCGGCGTGCGCTGGAAGCGCTGCGGACCTTGCGCGAACGCCAGCGTTTCATGAAGGGCCTGTTCGCCTGGGTCGGTTTCCGCCAGTTCGCCCTGCCTTACCGGCGCGACCGCCGCCATGCGGGCACCAGCAAGTTCAACTACTGGAAGCTGTGGAACTTCGCGCTGGAAGGCATCACTTCGTTTTCCACCGCGCCGCTGCGGATTGCGACCTACGTGGGCCTGGCCACTGCGCTGGCGGCGTTCGGCTTCGGCGTGTGGATCGTGGTCAAGACGCTGATGTTCGGCAATCCGGTGGCCGGCTACCCATCGCTGATGACGGTGATGCTGTTCCTGGGCGGGATGCAGATGATGGCGTTGGGGGCGATCGGCGAATACCTCGGGCGGCTGTACATGGAATCCAAGGCCAGGCCGTTGTACCTGGTGGACGAGTGGCGCCCCGCCAACACCGGAACCGTGGCGGTAGCGGCGGTCGGCGGGCTGTTTCCGCCCGGAACCGTGGTCCGATGAAAGAAAAACTTGAACGGTTGCTGGCCCGGTTCGGTGCTCGTGTTCGGGCGCAAATTTCTTCCAACTCGTTGAATATTCATGGAATAGACCCGGAGGATGTGGAGCAGGAAGTGCGCATCCGGCTGTGGAGGGCATTGGAGCGCGACCCAAACGCGGACTTTCCTGCGTCTTATATCCAGCGTGTCGTCGTCACCGTGATGGTGGATGCGGTGCGGCGGGCCCAGGTTCGGGCCACCGAGTCGCTGCCCGAGCACGAGGAAGCCGACGCGGGGCATGAGTGGCTGGCTGTCGCGCCCGCGCCGGATGCGGCGGCGGGACAGCGGCAAAAGGTGGAGGCCGTGGCCCAATGCATCGGGCAATTGCCGGTACGCCGGCGGCGGCCCTTGCAGTTGTACTTGCAGGGTTTCGGCTTGCAGGAAGTGGCGGATCTCAGCGGCCTGACGCTGGATGCGGCCCGCAAGCTGATCTACCGGGGTCTGGACGAAGTGAAAGCGCGACTGGCGCAGATGGGTGTGGAGGAATGATGATGGAAGCATCACGCATTGCAGAACTGTTCCGGCAGAGCGTCGCCACTATGGAGGCAACCGGTGAGGCTTGCCGGGCCGAGGATGTCTGCGCCGCACTGGAGCATCGCGCCGATCCGGAGCGCGAAGGCGAGCCTCTGGATCGCGTCCTGGCGTCCAATCCAGCGTCTGCGATCATGCGCATCGCATTGGCGTTGCAGCCCGAAGCGGAGGATCTCTCGCGTGAAGTCGCCGCGATCCGTCGTGAGCGCAATCTCGTTGCGCACCCCTGGCGCCGGCATATGCGTTCCGTCGTCGCGATGGCGGCGGTGGCTGGGCTTGCGGCAATGGCGGTGCTGGTCTCCGGCGTGAACCATCCCGCCGCAACGTCGCAGCCGGTGGTGCCGATGGCACAGCAGGGCCGGGTCGCACCGGAAGACGTCATCCGATCGTTCTCGTTCGAGGGCGATGGCGTGGCCAGCGTCTCCGATCAGGACAGCGGCACGATTTTCGAAGGCGATTTCGATTCCTGACGCCTGCGCTGCGAGGCTCAGCCACCCGCCGCGATCAACGCTTCCAGTTGCTTCGCATCGGCACGCTCCATGCGCGTGCCGTCCGCGCGCAGCGGTGCGGCATGGCGCTGCGCCTGCGGCAGCACCAGCAGCGCGAAGGGCAGCCCGTCGGCCTGGAACTTGAGCAACGGCGCGTCCAGTTCGTGCTGCGCATCCCAGCGCACGCGGCGGTTGTCCAGCACGAACTCCACGCCGTGTTCGCGAAGGAAACCCATTGCCTCCTCGGCGTCGCCGGCATAGAGCAGCAGTTCCACCGCACTGTGGCGATCGGCGCTGCCGTCCAGCACCGCACCGGTGAGGCACGGGGAAAACGGCGCGAGGAAACGCATCGCTTCGCGCGCGGCTTCGCGGCGTCTGGACAGTTCCTCCGTTTGCGAACCGGCACGGAACAGGCGTTGGTGGGTGCGCAGGGCATCGAGGATGTCTTCGCGATCCGGCCATAGCGCGCGGTCGTGTTCGCCGCTGCGCGCCACCGCCTTGCGCAAGGCCGCGAGCGGATCGTCGATGCCCTGTTCGGACATCAGCCGCGCCGCCAGCTGCGCCAGCACGGTGCGCGCCTGCGCGACGCGCGGGGAGGGTGTTCTGCGGGCGCGCGCGGCGGGCTTTTCGGCCATCGTCAGAAGATGTCGAAGGCTTCCTGCTCTTGGCGCTGATTCTGGCCGGCGGCGCTCACGCCCAGCCGTGCCACGTCCTCGGCCTTGAACAGTTCCGGCATCGCGCCGGGCATTCCCGGCGCGGCCAGTTGCCCGGTGGAAGGGTCGATCAGCGCCGTGACGATGCCGCTGGGCATTTCCGCCGGCACCTGCGGCACGCCGTCCAGCGCTGCGCGCATGAAGTCGATCCATACCGGCAGTGCCGCGCGACCGCCGAATTCGCCCGTGCCCAGCGTGGAGAAATCGTCCATGCCGACCCAGACGCTGGCCACCAGGTTGCCGCCGAAACCGGAGAACCAGGCATCGCGGTGCTCATTGGTGGAGCCGGTCTTGCCGCCGATGTCCTCGCGTTCGAGCACCAGCGCCGGACGCCCGGTGCCGCGCTTGACCACATCGCGCAACAGTGACTGGATCAGGAAGGCGGTGCGCGCATCCACCGGATGCGGCGCGAGAAAGGCAGATGGTGGCCCGACCTCATCCTGCATCTGCGCCAGCGCACGCGGATCGCCCAGCGCGAAGCTGCTTTCCGCAGGGTGGTTTTGTTGCGCCTGGATTTGTCCGGCCAGCCGTTCCGGGCAGGTGCGGCAGACGCGCAGCGGGTGTTCCTGCATCACCACGATGTCGTGGCGATCGACGATGCGCGAGATGAAATATGGCTCCACCAGATACCCGCCGTTGACGAACGCGGTGTAGCCACGCGCCACCGCCAGCGGCGGCACGGAACTGGTGCCCAGCGCCAGTGAGAGGTTTTCCGGCAGGCTTTCCGGAGTGAATCCGAAACCCTGGATGTAACGGCGCGCATAGCTCGCACCGATGGCATCCAGCACGCGCACCGACACCAGGTTGCGCGAGGTCACCATGGCCTCGCGCAGCCGCATCGGGCCGGCGAAGGTGTTGTTGTCGTTGGAAGGCCGCCACGTGGTGCCCGCGCCGCGGTCGTGGAATACCACCGGGGCGTCCAGCACGATCGACGCCGGCGTGAAGCCGCGCTCGAATGCGGCCGCATAGACGAAAGGCTTGAAGCTGGAGCCAGGCTGGCGCAACGCCTGCGTGGCGCGATTGAACTTGTTGAGACCGAAGGAAAAACCGCCGGCCAGCGCCACGATGGCACCGTCTTCCGGCGAGAGCGCCACGATCGCACCCTGTACCTGTGGAATCTGCGCCAGTTGCCACGCGCCTTCGGCATCGCGGGAAAGGCGCACCACGTCGCCGCGCTTGAGTACGTCGCTGGCCTGCCTGGGCGTTGACCCGCGCCGGTCGGCGGAAACGTAGGGCGCGGCCCAGCGCATCGCTTCCAGTGCGAGGACGATTTCCTGTCCATCGAAAAGCACCAGCGTCGCCTGCTGCTTTTCGACCGAGGTGACCAGCGCGGGCGCCAGGCCGGCGATGGTGCGATACGCCGCCAGCGCATCCTGCCACTGCGCCGGCCCGGCATCGGCGGGGACTTCCGTGTTTGCCTCCGCACCGCGCCAGCCGTGGCGCCGGTCGTAGGTGAGCAGGGCGTTGCGCAGAGCGGTGTTGGCGGCATCCTGGGCGCGACTGTCGAGCGTGGTGACGATGCGGTATCCGCCCGTCATCGCATCTGCGCCGTAGCGATCCATCGCCTGCTGCCGCACCATCTCCGCCACATAAGAGGCTTCAAGTTCGATCGGCGGTTCGTGCGGGAAGGCGCGATCCGGCTCCGCCTGCGCTGCGGCCAGCGTTGCGGCGTCGATAAAGCCGATTTCCTGCATCCGTTGCAGCACATAGTCGCGTCGCAGCAGCGCCCGGGCGGGATTTATCACGGGATTGCCACTGGAAGGGAACTTCGGGATCGACGCCAGCATCGCCGCTTCCGGAAGCGTGAGCTGATCCAGCGTCTTGCCGTAGTAGAACTCGGCCGCCGCGACGATGCCGTAGGCGCGATTCCCGAAGAAACTCTTGTTGAGGTAGAGGCCGAGGATTTCATCCTTGGAAAGCTCGCGCTCCATCTTCAGCGCCAGCAGCATTTCGGCGAACTTCCGCGTGTAGCTGTATTCGGAGCTCAGGAAAAAGGCGCGCGCGACCTGCTGGGTGATGGTGGAGCCGCCGGGTACGCGCTTGTCGTCGGTGGTGGCCAGCAGCCATACCGCGCGCGTCACGCCGCGCCAATCCACGCCGGGGTGCTCGTAGAAGCGCGCATCCTCGATCGCGATGAAGGCCCGCTTCACCGTCTCGGGCACCGTGGCGATGTCCACCGGCGTGCGCCGGGTCTCGCCGAAGACGGCGATCAATTTGCCGTCGGCGGACTGCACGGCCAACGGCACCTGGTACTCCACGTCGCGCAATGCCTGAACGGATGGGAGGCCCGGCGCGATCAGCCAGACCAGCACGCCCAGCGTCGAGGCCCCCAGCACGCCGGCCACGACAACAAGGATCAGAAGCCACTTCAAGAGACGTCGAATGCGGAACATTTCACGGAAATACCAAGGGTTTGCAGAAATACTTAAAGAGGAGTATAGAATGTGCGCCAAGGGTCGCGGACAGGGGCGACAGGCCCTGTCAGGGCGGCAGGATAGCTGGGGTGCGAGGCGGCGGACAGACATTGACTGTTGCCAAACCGTTTAGACTCGTTATTTAATGTGCCGACGCAGTAAGTACTCGTAAGAGCCTGTAGAAAGGGGAGAAACCGTGGGGCTGTTCGCTACCAACTCAACACCCCTGATCGGCGTGGACATCAGTTCCACGGCGGTCAAGTTGCTACAGCTGGGCCAATCCGGCGGTCGCTATCGCGTGGAGCACTACGCGGTGGAGCCCTTGCCACCCAACGCCGTCGTCGAGAAGAACATCGTCGAGGTGGAGGCCGTGGGCGAGGCGATCAAGCGTGCGCTGGCTCGCTCCGGTTCCCGTACCAAGAACGCCGCCGCCGCCGTGGCGGGCTCGGCCGTGATCACCAAGGTGATCCCGATGCCGGCCAATCTCAGCGACGAGGAAATGGAAGACCAGGTGCAGGTCGAGGCCGCCCAGTACATCCCGTACCCGATCGAGGAAGTCAGCCTCGATTTCGAGGTGATCGGGGCGGTCAAGGACAATCCGGAACTGGTGCAGGTGCTGCTCGCCGCCTCGCGCAGCGAGAACGTCGAAGTGCGGCAATCCGCGCTGGAGCTCGGCGGCCTCGTCGCCAAGGTCATCGACGTGGAAGCCTTCGCGGCCGAGAACTCGTTCAGGCTGATCTCCGACCAGCTCTCGGTGCCGAAGGATGCCTTGGTCGCGCTGGTCGATATCGGCGCCACCATGACCACGCTCAACGTGTTGCGCAATCAGCGCAGCATCTACACCCGCGAGCAGGTCTTCGGCGGCAAGCAGCTCACCGATGAAGTGATGCGCCGCTACGGCCTTTCCTACGAGGAGGCCGGCCTGGCCAAGCGTCAGGGCGGCTTGCCGGAAAGCTACGAACTGGAAGTGCTGGAGCCGTTCAAGGAGGCTCTGGTACAGCAGGACAGCCGCCTGCTCCAGTTCTTCTACGCCGGTTCCGAATTCAACCGCGTCGATCAGATCGTGCTGGCTGGCGGCTGCGCATCCATCATCGGCATCGCGGAGATGGTCGAGGAACAGATCGGCGTCCTGACGGCCGTGGCCAATCCCCTGGCCAACATGTCCCTGTCCTCACGGGTGAAGGCACAGGCCCTGGCGCAGGATGCGCCGGCCCTGATGATCGCCTGTGGGCTTGCGCTGAGGAGCTTCGACTGATGTCAAAGATCAACCTCCTCCCTTGGCGTGCCGAGCGCCGCAAGCTGCGCCAGAAGCAGTTTTTCGTCGCATTGGGTATTTCCGCCGCTATCGCCGTCCTCGCGGTGGTGGGCGTCATAAAGTACTTCGATGCTTTGCTGGACAACCAGAATCAGCGCAATGCCTATCTCCAGAGCGAGATCAGCATACTCGACGCCAAGATCAAGGAAATCGAGATGCTGGATCGCAAGAAGGCAAGCCTGTTGCAGCGCAAACAGGTGATCGAGGAGCTCCAGGCCAGTCGCTCCCAGATGGTGCATTTGTTCGACGAGCTGGTTCGTACGATTCCCGAGGGCGTTCGGCTCGGGTCGATCAAGCAGGCCGGCAGCGTGCTGACCCTGGAGGGAGTGACGCAGTCCAATGCGCGCGTCTCCTCCTACATGCGCGCACTCGAGAAGTCCGGCTGGATGAGCAATCCCGATCTCAGCATCATCGAAGCCAAGGGGCAGGAGAAGGGCATGCCCTATCAGTTCCTGCTCAAGGTCACCATGAAACAACCGAAGGTTGACGTGGATGCGGACGGCCAGGCCACGGCGACAGCGTCGACGGCGGGAGGTGGTCAATGAGCGGCGGATTCGATCTCCGGAATCTCGACACCAGCAACCCTGGAGGGTGGCCGACGTCGGTCAAGGCATTCTTCTGCGCGGTGCTGGTCGTCCTGATCATATTTCTGGGCTGGTATCTGCTGGTGCGAGACAAGCAGGCGGAACTGGAGGGGCTCAAGGCGCAGGAGGCATCTCTCAAAACCCAGTTCGAGGGCAAGCAGGAGCGTGCCGTCAATCTTGAGCCGCTTAAACAGCAGTTGGCCGAAATGGAACTGATGCTGCAACAGATGCTGCGCCAGTTGCCCGGCAAGACGGAGATGCCGGACTTGATCGTGGACATTTCCCAGACTGCGCTGGCCAGCGGCATCCAGAATGAACTCTTCCAGCCGCAGGACGAGATCAAGAAGGAGTTCTACGCAGAGAAGCCGATCAAGCTGCGCATGATCGGCAGCTACCACCAGTTCGGCGCTTTCGTCAGCGGCGTGGCTTCGTTGCCGCGCGTGGTGATCATGACCATGCACGACATCTCCCTGAAGCCGCGCAGCGGCAACGCAATAGTTCCGGGTGGGGCGCTGATGCTGGAGGGGACGGTGAAGACCTACCGGTATCTGGAAGAAAATGAGGAGACATCCGTGGCTACCGCTCCTGCCCAACCGGCGAAGAACTAGTGAGGGGGTACAGATGAATCTCATCGACACCGCTTCTGGATCCAAGTGGTTCGCCCGCATTGCTCGCGGCGGAAGCGCCGTTCTGTGCGCCTTCGCTCTGACGGCATGCACGCCGGGCCGGGCGGATCTGGAGGCCTATGTGGCGCGGGTGAAGGCCATTCCACCGAAGCCGCTGGATCCCCTCCCTGTGATGCGACAGTTCGAGACCTTCGAATATCAGGCCCAGAATCTGCGCGACCCGTTCAGCGATCCCACCGAGGAACAGGAATCCATGCAGGGCTCCACCTTGCGCCCCGATCCCGATCGTCCCAAGGAGCCGCTGGAATCCTTCCCACTCGACAGCCTGGACATGGTGGGAACCCTGGGTGGCCCGGAGAGCATCGTCGCATTGGTCATGGATCCGGGACGTGTCATTCATCGCGTCCTGCCTGGGCAATACATGGGGCAGAACGATGGGCGTGTGACGGGTGTGTTTGAAGATCGGATCGAGTTGACGGAACTGGTGCCGGACGGCGCTGGCGGCTGGATGGAACGACAAGCCCAAGTGGCGCTGGACGACAATTAGGATTGGGGAACGCAAAATGACCTCGACGAAAACGAATCCACGAAGCGTGGTTCCGATGTTGAAGCACTGCCTTGCCGCGTGTTTTGGCGTGGTATTGCTCGGACTCGGCACAACGGCCCAGGCCAATGTGCTGGAGGAAATCGGCTATGCGACATCCCCTGACGGCAGCGTCAGGATCGTCCTGCATCTGTCCGAACCGGCGGCGGGTGCCCAGGCATTCACCACGGCCGATCCGCCCCGAATCGCGGTGGATCTGCCCGACACGACCAATCGGGTGAAGGATCGACGCATTGCGATCGGCAATGGTGCCACCAGTGCCGTCAGCGCAATCGAGGCGGCAGGCCGCACCCGTGTGGTGGTCGACCTGTTCCAGACCGCAAGCTACGACGCCTATGCCGATGGCAGCACCTATGTCATACAGGTGGCAGGCGCGCAGGCAACGGCGGGCACGAATCCGGGGGTTCCGGGGCTGGCGCACGATCCGGCCAAGCGCGTCAATGGCAGGAATGTCAGCCTGACCAATGTCGATTTCCGTCGCACTCCTGAAGGTGCCGGTCGCATCATCCTCAACTTCGATTCGGAAGACGCCGTCGCCGACCTGCGTACGGAAGGGCAAAAAGTGATCGTCGAACTTCCGGGCGTGGATCTTCCCGATTCCCTGCGCCAGAAGCTGGACGTCATGGATTTTGCAACACCGGTGCAGACCATCGAGTCGCTGCCCGGCAATGGCGGTTCCAGGATCACGGCGACGGTAGGCGGGCTGTACAGAACCGCCGCGTACCAGACCATGGCGGAGTACGTCTTGGAAGTGGCTCCGGTAGGCGGTGGAACCGGTGCATCGGATTCGTCTTCGGCCGCCGGCACGTCGAGTCAGGAAGATCTGGTCAAGGGATACACCGGCACGCCGGTCACCTTCAATTTCCAGGATATTCCGGTTCGCCAGGTGCTGCAGCTCATTGCGCAGGAGTCGAACCTCAACATCGTTGCGGCCGACTCGGTCGGGGGCAACTTGACCCTCCGTCTGGATCAGGTGCCTTGGGATCAGGCATTGGACATCGTGCTGCGCGCCAAGGGGCTGGACAAGCGCCAGGACGGCAACGTGATCTGGATCGCCCCGCAATCCGAAATCGCCAGCTACGAAAAAGCACTGGCAGACGCGCGCATCGCCAATGAAGAGCGTGCCGAACTGATCACGGAATACATCCAGATCAACTACGGGAAAGCGTCCGACATCGCCAACCTGTTGACCGAGGACAGCAAGTCGGGCAGTAACAGTGGCGGTAGCGGAGGTGGCGGCGGCGATCAAGCCAACCGGGTTCGCGGTTTTCTCTCCGCGCGCGGCAACGTCAGTTTCGACAATCGCACCAATACGCTGCTGCTCAATGATTCCGCCGAAAAGATCGCGGAAATCAAGAAGCTCATCCGGTTGCTCGATCGTCCGGTGGATCAAGTCCTGATCGAGGCCCGCATCGTGATTGCCAACGAGGATTTCGCGCGTGAACTTGGTGCGCGATTCGGGGTTAGCGGTGCGCATCAGGATGGGTCAACGACCTATACCACCTCCGGGTCGCTTGCCGGCTCCAGTGCGCTGCGCAACAGGGCGGGTGCCAACAGAATTGGCGGGGAAGGTTCCCTGGCCGGGATCGGAGGCGCATTGCTGGAGGGGGCGCTGAACCAGCAATTGAACGTCAATCTTCCTGTTGCCAGTCCTGCGGGCGCCATTGGATTCTCCATCCTGGGTGCGGACTATCTGCTCGATCTGGAGCTTTCCGCGCTGCAATCGGAGGGGCGCGGCGAGGTGGTATCCAGCCCGCGCGTCATTACGTCGAACCAGCAACCGGCAACGATCAACCAAGGCCAGGAGGTGGGCTACGTCACCACCTCCGGCGTGGGTGCCAACGCCACGCCGACGGTGAACTTCAAGGAAGCCCTGCTGGAATTGAAGGTCACCCCGACCATCACGAAGGACGGCCGCGTCTTCCTGAACATCAACGTCAAGAAGGACGAGATCATCGGCTACGTCAATCTCGGGGATCTGGGGTCGACGCCGGAACTGGCCAAGCGCCTGATCGAAACCGCGGTGCTGGTGGACAGCGGCCAGACCGTGGTCATCGGTGGCGTCTACGAGTTTTCCAGCCGGGAGGATCTAACCAAGGTTCCGTTCCTGGGAGATGTGCCCGTGCTGGGCAATCTGTTCCGTAGCAAGGCGCGCTCCAAGAGCAAGGCGGAACTTCTGATCTTCGTCACACCAAGGATCCTCGCGATTGCTGGCGATTCGTCGCGGCAAGGTTGAGTACGGCTTCAAGTTTCAGTTGCACATCATTCTATAAACCGCAGGATGCGATCTGGTTAGCGGAGACGACCCATGAAATTTGCACTACTCCTGAAATATTTCTTGCTGCTGACGGCGATGTTCGTACTCGCTGCATGCGGTGGCGGCGGCGACAGCGGAAGCGATTCCGTTTTCGATCCGCCAGGCATCCGGATGACGGCCACGGCAACCGCAACGTCGGTCAATTCCGGCCAGTACGTCGACATCACGGTTCGCGTGACGCAGGCGAACGGTTCCAATATCGCGAACGGCACCACGGTCAGTTCCCTGCTGTCGCCGGCCTCCATGGGAACGCTGCAGTACATGGATAACGGTGCGGCGGGAGGAAGCAACGGAGGCACGGTCGGTGGTCTTGCCACGTTCCGGTTCATTGCGGCCCAAACCGCCGGCACGGCAACCTTGACCTTCTCCGCGAATCAGGGCGGGCGCTCGGTGAGTGCTTCGGTCAACGTGACGGTGAATGCGGTCGATAACCGCATCCAGATCCAGGCGGTACGCACCACGTTGCCGGTCAACCAGTTTGGCGTGTCGCCGTTCTTCGGCTCGCCGTACATGTCCGAAGTGACCGTCACAGTCAAGGATGGCAGCGGCCAGCCGGTCAATATGGAAGACGGCATCCAGGTGTCGGTCAACCCGGTGGGCAACACCGGCGGGTTCACCACGCTCGACGATCCGGAGACCGAATGCGACCTGGAGGAGTCCATCGACGGTTGCGAGTTCTACGTCCGCCTGGGCCAGGGGCCGGTGGATGTGGTCGCCGGCAAGGCGACGCTGTTCTTCCATTCGTTGAACTTCACCGGTACCAGCACGATGACGGTGACCACGCAGGATCCGGTCACCAATGCCATCATTTCCGCTTCGCAGGTGTTCCAGATCGTCGAGACCATGCCACCGTTGCCGACGTTGCTCACCTTGATCCAAAGCGGCCCCGCCGTGTACGTCCAAGGCTCGGGCGGCAATGCCAGTTCCGCGCTGCAGATCGG
>CAZHXV010000036.1:17802-18164 GCA_964536455.1 uncultured Aquimonas sp. | reverse complement strand
GCCGTGCGCGGTATCGACGATGATCACGTCCACGCCCGCTTCCACCAATGCCGCCACCCGCGCATCGGTATCGCCGCCCACGCCCACCGCCGCGCCGACCACGAGGCGGCTGGAGGCATCCTTGGCGGCATTCGGGTTGTCGGTCTTCTTCTGGATGTCCTTCACGGTGATGAGGCCGCGCAGCGCGAATTCGTCGTTCACCACCAGCACCTTCTCGATACGGTGCTTGTGCAGCAGATCCAGCACTTCGGCATCGCTGGTGCCTTCGCGCACCGTGATCAGGCGATCCTTCCGGGTCATGATGTGGCGCACCGGATCGTCCAGTTTCTTCTCGAAGCGCATGTCGCGGCCGGTGACGATGC
>CAZHXV010000036.1:13541-17792 GCA_964536455.1 uncultured Aquimonas sp. | reverse complement strand
GCCGGAGATGTTGCGGGCGCGGGTGAGCTTCAGCACTTCGCCGATGGTGGTATCCGGGCCGACCGTGAAGGGATCCTTGATGACCCCGGCCTCGAACTTCTTCACCTTCGCAACTTCTGCGGCCTGCTGTTCCACGGTGAGGTTCTTGTGGATGATGCCGATGCCGCCCAGTTGCGCCATCGCAATGGCCAGGCGCGCCTCGGTGACGGTATCCATCGCGGCGGAGACGATGGGCAGCTTCAGGCGCAGGCCACGGGTGAATCGCGTTTCGAGCGAGACGTCCTTGGGCAGGACGCTGGAATGGGCCGGGACGAGCGAAACGTCGTCGTAGGTGAGTGCTTCAGCCAGGATGCGCAGCATGTGCGGCTCCGCGGGAAGGAAGCGCGCAATTATAGCGGGTGGAAGGCGCGGGCTTCATGCGGCGGCAAGGCGAAACGATCCGCCGTTCAGAGGCGGTCTTCCAGCCGCAGCAGCAGGATTTCCGCCCCGCCCTCGATCACCACGCGCCGGTTCGAGGCGGCGGGCCGCAGCCAGGCGCTGTCCTCGCGTTCCAGCACGGCATTGTCCGCGCCGCGCACGTCCACGCGGCCCGCCAGCACATGCAGGCACCACTGCACGCCGCGCTCGGGCAGGAACACCATCGAGCCGACGAGCGGGCGGTGCAGCAGTTTTCCGTCGAACCGCGCACGCTTCCAGATCGCGTTGAAATCCTGTACCGGGCCATCGAGCAGGCGGGAAGTCACCACGTCGTCGCCGCTGAACGCCACGCGCCCATGCGGCGGCTCCAGGCGCTCGCGCCGGCCATCGGCGAAGGAAAGTTCCACGCCCTCGCCCGCCAGCAGCGCCATCGCGCGATCGCAGCCGGGAAACAGCGAGAACAGCGAATCCTCTCCGATGTCGGCGATGGAAAGGCGGAAATCGAAATCCTCGCCTTCGCCCTGCGGCACGCGCAGGATCTCGCGCGTCCAGCCCCGCCCGTTGCGCCATCGCACGCGGCGGGTTTCGTGTACCGGCAGGATCAGGACGGGTGCTTCGGCATCGCTGGACATGCGGGCATCCTAGCAAGACGGCACCCCGCTTTTCCGCACATCGCCGCCACTCATCGCCCCGATGGCGATGACATGCTGATTTCCCGTGATTGGGACGTTAGCGTGCGGCCATTCCTCCTACGGAACGCCCCATGGCCGCGCGACTTCCCCGGGTACGTTCGACGCTGGCGCTGCTGGCCGCGATGGCGATGGCCGCTCCGTGCCTGGCCGCCGATGCCATCTTCAAGGACGGTTTCGATCCGCTGCCGCTCATCCCGTCGAACGATGCGGAAGCCGCGCGCTTCCTGACGCAAGCCACGTTCGGCCCCACGCTCGCCGATATCGCCCATGTGCGCGACGTCGGCTACGGCGCGTGGATCGACGAACAACTGGCCGAACCAGCCACCTACCTGGTGCCGTACCTGGATTACATCGACGGCCTCGGCGAACCGGTGTACAACAACGCCCGGCTGGAAGCCTGGTGGCAGAACGCCGTCGTCGCACCCGACCAGTTGCGCCAGCGCGTGGCCTTTGCCCTGAGCCAGATCTTCGTCGTCTCCGAGGCCAGCGACGCGATCCATTCCCCGTACGCGACCGGGTATTTCTACGACACGCTGATCCAGCACGCCTTCGGCCATTACCGCGATCTGCTCGAAGCCGTGACGCTGGCCCCGGCCATGGGCAATTACCTTTCCATGCGCGAGAACCGCCCGCCGGATGCCACCGGAACCATCCGCCCGGACGAAAACTACGCGCGGGAAATCCTGCAACTGTTCTCCATCGGGCTGGTGCTGCTGAATCCCGATGGCACGCCGGTTCTGGAAAACGGTGCGCCGGTGCCTTCGTACACGCAGTTCAACGTCAAGACCTTCGCGCACATCTTCACCGGCTGGAACTATGGCAACTGCACCGGTTTCGAGTGGTGCGACGTCGGCTGGCCCATCGCGGTCGGCTGGTCGATGCCGATGCGCGCCTTCGCCGATTTCCACCACGTCGAGCCGGACAGCGACCCGGACAACGATGTCCTGCTCGGCAACGTGCCGCGCCCGCCCGGCGGCACGCCCGAATCCAACATGGCGATTGCGCTGGACAACATCGCCAACCACCCGAATGTCGGCCCGTTCGTCTCGCGCCGCTTGATCCAGCATCTGGTCACCAGCAATCCGACGCCGGCCTACATCGCGCGGATGACGGCGGTGTTCGACGACAATGGCGCGGGCGTTCGCGGCGACCTGGCGGCGCTGGTGCGCGCCATCCTGCTCGATCCGGAAGCCCGCACCGGGCATCTGCTCCGGCCCACCAGCTTCGGCAAGGTGCGCGAGCCGCTGCTGCGCCAGAGCCATCTGTGGCGCGCCTTCTCGGCGATCTCGATCAATAGCCGCTTCAGCGACTGGAACCCGGAATTCGACTTCGGCCAGGCACCCAACCGCGCGCGTTCGGTGTTCAACTTCTTCCAGCCCGATTACCAGTTGCCCGGCGAAGTGACGGCGGCCGGGCTGTATGCGCCGGAAACCCAGATCGTCAACGAAACCCTCGTCACCACGACGGCCAACCGCTTCTGGAACCAGACCGAGCGCGAGCACGTCGATTCGCCATGGGCGCAGGATCCGGAAAACGACTGCATCCAGTGGCAGGTGTGCCGCATCCTGCTCGATTTCCGCCCGTTCCAGCCGCTGGCGGCGAACCCGGACGATCTGCTGGATATGCTAGACGTGCTGCTGATGAACGGGCAGATGTCCGCGCACATGCGCGGCGTGCTGGTGGATCACCTCAACCAGATTCCGTGGATGGGCGCGAACGATGCCGGCGGGCGCGAGCGCACCTGGGGCGCGGTGCACCTGATCATGACCTCGCCCGAATACATGGTGCAGAAATGAAATGATGAAGCGCCGCGAACTCCTCTCCCGCACCCTGCTGGCCTCGCTTGGCGGCGCCAGCCTGTTCTCGCAGTTCGGCCAGCTTCGCCTGGCGCAGGCCGCCGCGCTGGACGATTCGGCCATCGCCTTCGGCAGCGACTACAAGGCGCTGGTGTGCGTCTTCCTCAACGGCGGCAACGACAACGTCAACACGGTGATTCCGCGCGATACGGCGACCCATGCGATTTACCAATCCGTGCGCCCGAACCTGGCGCTGCCGCTGGCCTCGCTGACGGCGGCCACGCACCTGAATCCGGCCACATCGCAGCCCGGTGGACGCCAGTACGCGCTGCATCCTTCGATGCCGGAAATCGCCTCGCTGTTCGCCACCGGGCGCTGCGCCGTGGTCGCCAACGTGGGTACGCTGATCGAGCCGGTCACGCGCGCCACGTACCAGGCCGGCCTCGTGGACGTGCCGCCGCAACTGTTCTCGCATTCGGATCAGGCCGTGTTCTGGCAGACCTCGCGCCCGGATGCGACGGAAAAGATCGGCTGGGGTGGGCGCATCGCCGATCTGCTGCAATCGCAGAACGCCAACCAGCAACTGCCGATGAGCCTGTCGCTGGCCGGGCAGAACGTGTTCCAGACCGGCACCGCGGTACAACCCTACAGCGTGGGCACGAACGGCCCGGTGGAGCGGCAGGGCTACTACGGCGATTACCACGCCTCGCGCCGCGCGGCGATCGATGCGCTGCTGAACCATTCCCAGGGCCATGTGCTGGAACGCGCCGTGGCCGGCATCCAGCGCCGTTCGATCGATCTCTACGGCCAGGTGCGCGCCGCGATAGACGCGGTGCCGGCCTTCATCACGCCGGTTCCCGGTGGATTCGAAAGCGGCAACGGCAGCATCGTCGGCGGCTTCAACGGCCTGATCGCGCAACTGCGCATGGTGGCCCGGCTGATCGCCGCCAGCGGCACGCTCGGCCAGCGCCGACAAGTGTTCTATGTCTCCATCGGCGGTTTTGATTTCCACGACCGCCTGGAAAACGACCACGGCGACCTGATGCGGGCGCTGTCGCTGGCGCTGAAGATGTTCTACGACCTCACCGTGGAACTGGACGTATCCGATCGCGTGACCACGTTCACCGCATCGGATTTCGGCCGCACCATGACCGCCAACGGCGACGGCAGCGACCACGGCTGGGGCGGGGAACACTTCGTCATCGGCGATGCCGTGCGGGGCGGGGACATCTACGGCGAACTGCCGGGCCTGCTTTCCGGCGGCGACGACGACGCCGGCTGGGGCCAGATCATTCCCAGGCTCGCCACCGACCAGCGCGCCAGCGTGGCGGCGTACTGGTCGGTGG
>CAZHXV010000036.1:12984-13531 GCA_964536455.1 uncultured Aquimonas sp. | reverse complement strand
ACGCCGCCACGCTGGCGCGCTGGTTCGGCGTCTCCGAATCGAATCTGGATCTGATCCTGCCAAGCCTGGCCGGGCCGAATCCGGTGTTCGGCCCGGCCACCGGCGGCTACATCGGTACCCACCGCAACCTGGGCTTCATGCTGGGCTAGGGCGTGCACGCCCGAATCGGGAAGCCGTGGCGCGCACGGGGCTACAATGCGCCACCGAATCCAATCAGGGCATACGCATGGATACCGCAAGGATCGCGCACTACGCCGCGCAGAAATGGGACGACGAGATCGTTCCGCAACTGGTCGAATACATCAGGATTCCGAACAAATCCCCGATGTTCGATACGGATTGGGTGGCGCACGGCTACATGGACGCCGCCGTCGTGCTGATGGAGAACTGGGCGCGCGCGCAGAACATCCCCGGCATGACGCTGGACGTGGTGCGCCTGCCCAACCGCACGCCGCTGATCTATATCGACATCCCCGGCACGGATGCTTCCAGCGACGACGTGGTGCTGCTGTACGGGCATCTGGACAAGCAGCCGGAAGTGACCGGC
>CAZHXV010000036.1:320-12974 GCA_964536455.1 uncultured Aquimonas sp. | reverse complement strand
GGCCCCTGGAAGCCGGTCATCAAGGGCGACAAACTGTTCGGGCGCGGCGGCGCGGACGATGGCTATGCGATCTTCGGTTCGCTGTCCGCGATCCAGGCGCTGAAGGAACAAGGCCTGCCGCACCGCCGCTGCGTGGTGCTGATCGAAGCCTGCGAGGAATCGGGCAGCTACGATCTTCCGGCCTACGTCGATCACCTGGCCGACCGCATCGGCAAACCATCGCTGGTCATCTGCCTGGATTCGGGTTGCGGCAACTACGAGCAGCTCTGGTGCACCACCTCGCTGCGCGGGCTGGCCGGCGGCAACCTGAAGGTGTCGGTGCTGAGCGAAGGCGTGCACTCGGGCGATGCCTCGGGCATCGTACCTTCCAGCTTCCGCATCCTGCGCCAGTTGCTGTCGCGGCTGGAGGATGAAACCTCCGGTCGCATCCTGCCGCAGAGCCTGCATGTGGAGATTCCGGAAGAACGCCTGAGCCAGGCGGGGAAAGTGGCGCAGGTACTGGGCAGCGAGGTATTCGACAAGTTCCCGCTGCTGCCGGGCATGACGCCGATGGGTTCCGACCTGACGGAACTGGTGCTCAACCGCACCTGGCGTCCTGCGCTCTCGGTCACCGGCGTGGATGGCCTGCCGCCGCTTTCCAGCGCCGGCAACGTGCTGCGGCCCCACTCGGCGGTGAAGCTGTCGCTGCGCCTGCCGCCCACGCTGGACGGCGAAACCGCAGGGCAGATATTGACGAAGCTGCTGCTGGAGAACCCGCCATATGGTGCCAAAGTGTCGTTCTCGCTGGAAAAATCCTCCACTGGCTGGAACGCGCCACCGCTGGCCGGCTGGCTCGACCATGCCATCGAACACGCCTCGCAGGCGCAGTTCGGCGCACCTGCGATGTTCATGGGCGAAGGCGGCACGATCCCGTTCATGGGCATGCTCGGGGAAAAATTCCCCGGCGCGCAGTTCATGATCACCGGCCTGCTGGGGCCGCATTCCAACGCCCACGGGCCGAACGAATTCCTGCACATTCCCACCGGCAAGCGCCTCACCGCCGCCGTGGCGCAGGTGATCGTGGAGCACTACCATGCCGGCGAGCGCGGCCTCACCCAGGGCGTCGGCGCGGTCGCGGGCGAAGGCAGGTTTGGCGATCACGGCTGCTGCTGATCCGCCCCGGAACCCCCGGTTCTTCCCGTAGCATCGAACTTTCCACGTATCCAAGGAGTTGCCGCAATGTCAATCCTCTACACCATCTTCATCGGCCTGATCGTCGGCCTGGTCGCACGCTTCATCAAGCCCGGCAAGGATTCGATGGGCTGGATCATGACCATCCTGCTGGGCGTCGGCGGTTCGCTGGCGGCCACCTACGGCGGCCAGGCACTCAACATCTACAAGGCCGGCGAGACGGCGGGCTTCATCGGCGCCGTGGTCGGCGCAGTGATCCTGCTGGTGATCTGGGGCCTCATCAAGAAGAAGTAAGAGCATGCGCCCCCTTCTTCTCCCGCTGGCGGCGGCGCTCCTGGCTGCCTGTGCGGCAGCGCCGGAACCGGCAACCCGGAACGACGCTGCCCCCGCTCCTGCAATATCGGCCGACATGCTCTCCGGCACGCACTGGAAGCTGGTCGAAGCCGACGGCAGCGGGCCGCTGCAGGAGCACGCCTTCGACAGTGGCGTGACGATGGCCTTCGCCGACGGCAGGATTTCGGGCAGCAACGGCTGCAACCGCTACACCGGCAGCTATGCCTGGCAAAACGAAAGGCTCATCGTCGGCCAGGTCGCCTCCACCAAGATGTTCTGCGCCGGTGCGGCCGGCGAGGTGGAAACCGCCTTCCACACCTGGCTCCAGCAACCACTGGAACGGCTCATCGACACCGCCGATCTGCGCCTGCGCGGGAAGAACGACGGTCGCACACTCGTCTTCGTGGCCGACGCGATAGAAGCCTTCGACCAGTGATCGCCAAGGCAGGCGCATCGCCGCGCCTGCCTTTCTCGAACGACTCACCCGCCCTGCCTGCACACTGCGTTGTAACGGTGCGCCGCCACCATCACCACGCCACCGGCCAGCGCCAGCCCACTGCCGAGCGGGGCGCGGTCGTGCAGGCCACCGAGCATCCCCGCGAAGATCAGGCCCAATCCAAGCACGGCCAGCAGTGCCGGGCCGGGGCGGTGGTGCCGCTGGAAACCTGCTGCCATCGCCAGCACCGCGAACACCACGGCCAGTGCCACGAAACCGATTTCCAGCCATCTGAACCACATCAGCATGCTGCCGTAACGCGCCTGTTGCAGCCAGATCAGCGGGTTCAGCAACAGATACAGCGACCACGCACCGCAATGGATGCCGCACGCCAGCGATGCGGCAGAACCGCACCAGTCCAACCACAGTCTTGAACCCATCGTTCCATCTCCGGTATGTTATACAGTAACAATACTACTGCGGGACGATCCGATGAAGCGCCATGCCCGGAACTCCTCACTCGCCACTCGTTGCCTCGCGCCGGCGTTGGCCGCAATGCCATTGGCAGCCTTTGCGGCGCACGAACATGGCGTCGCGCAACTGGACGTGGCATTGGACGGCAGCCATGCAAGGGCGATGCTGGACGGTGCTGCCGACAACTTCACCGGCTTCGAGCGCGCCCCGGCAGATGAAACACAGCGCGAGCAGATCCACCTCGTGCACAACACGCTGGCGCGGCTGCCGGAACTCGTCGTGCTGACGCCCGGCTGCTCCGGCGGAACGGCGCAGGTGACCGAACCTGCATCCATGCGCGATGCCGAAGAAGACCGCGACGAACACCCTCGCGAAACCCACGAACACGACGACGAACATAGCCACCAGACCCACGCCAACTGGCAGGCCACGGCCGACTACGCCTGCGATGCCGCGACACCGCCGACGCATCTGGATGCCACCGCCCTGTTCGCCTCCTTCCCGCGCCTTTCCCAACTGCGGCTGCAATGGTTCGGCCCGAACGGACAGACCGGCGCGGTGCTGACCGCCGACGCTCCTTCGCTGGCGCTGCCGTGAGCGCCGCCGCGCTTTCGATCGAGGCGCTGCGGTTCCAGTGGCCGCGCGGCCACTGGCGGCTGGCCGTGGAGCACCTGCAACTGCACGCCGGCGAGCGCGTGTTCCTGCATGGCCGCAGCGGCTGCGGCAAGAGCACGCTGCTGAACCTGATCGCAGGAACGCTGAAACCTGAGGCCGGTATGGTCGAAGTGGACGGCGTCCGCGCCGATGCGCTGCGCGGCCCGGCACGCGATGCGCTGCGGGCCGACCGGATCGGCGTGCTGTTCCAGCAGTTCAACCTGCTGCCGTTCCTGTCGCCGGTCGAGAACGTGCTGCTGCCGTGCCGCTTCTCGCGCGCCCGGAGGCAACAAGCCGCGGCCCGCTTCGGCTCGCCCGAGGCCGCCGCGCAGGCGCTGCTGGAACGGCTCGGCCTGCCAGGCGCATTTCCCGCTGGCATCACCGCCGCGACGCTCTCGGTCGGCCAGCAGCAGCGCGTCGCGGCGGCGCGCGCGATGATCGGCGGCCCGGCATTGGTGATCGCCGACGAACCGACCTCGGCGCTGGATGCCGATGCGCGCGACGCCTTCCTCTCGCTGCTGTTCGCCGAATGCCGCGCCGCCGGCTCGGCGCTGCTGTTCGTCAGCCACGACCGCGCGCTGGCCGCGCGCTTTTCGCGCAGCCTCTCCTTCGACGCGCTGACTCAGGCCGGGCCGGCATGAAGGCGCTGCTGCACCTGGCCTGGCGCAGCCTGCGCAGCCGCGCCTTCACCGCGGGGCTGGCGGTCGCCACGATCGCGGTGTCGGTGACGCTGCTCCTCGGCGTCGAACGGCTGCGCCAGCAGGCGCGCGAATCCTTCCTGCGCAGCGTTTCGGGCGTGGACCTGATCGTCGGCGCGCGCGCGCATCCGGTGCAGTTGCTGCTGTACTCGGTGTTCCACCTCGGCGATGCCACCAACAACCTGGGCTGGGACGCCGCGCAACGCCTGGCCGAAGACCCGCGCGTGGACTGGACCGTGCCGGTCTCGCTCGGCGATTCGCACCGCGGCTTCCGCGTGGTCGGCACCACATCGGGCTTCTTCGGTCACCTGCGGCACGGCAACGGGCAGGCGCTGGGTTTCGCGTCCGGACGCGGCTTCGACGAGGCGCACCGCGCCGGATTGTTCGAGGCCGTGGTCGGGGCAGAGGTCGCACGCGCCTTCGGCTACGCGCCCGGCACGCGGATCGTGCTGGCGCATGGCACCGCGCAGGTGAACCTGCAAGGCCACGACGACCGCCCGTTCACCGTGGTCGGCGTGCTGCGGCGCACCGGCACGCCGGTGGACCAGGGCGTCTACGTCTCGCTCGCCGCGATCGAGGCTATCCACCTGAACTGGCGCGGCGGCACGCGCGTCGGCCACGTGCCGGAAGCCGCGGCGATCCCGGACGAAGCCCTGACGCCGCGCTCGGTCACCGCCGTGTTCCTCGGCCTGCGCTCGCGCATGGATATATTCGCAGTGCAGCGGCAAGTGAACGAGGCCCGCGAGGAGCCGCTCAGCGCGATCCTGCCCGGCGTGGCGCTGCAACAGCTCTGGAGCATGATGGGCACGGTCGAACGCGCCCTGCTGGCGATCGCCGGGGCCGTGGTGTTCGCCGCCTTGATGGCGCTGACGACAATGATCCTGGCGACCTTGAACGAGCGTCGCCGCGAAATGGCGATCCTGCGCGCCGCCGGTGCGGGGCCACGCCACGTGCTCGGCCTGCTGCTGCTCGAATCCACGCTGCTCACCATCGTTGGCATCGCGCTGGCGTTGCTCCTTCTGCACGCCCTGCTGTGGCTGGCGGGGCCGTGGCTGGCGGGGCGCTACGGCCTCGATCTTCCGCTCCGCCTGCCCGTGGCGGGCGAATGGCGGCTGCTCGGCCTGGTCTTCGCCGGCGGCGCGCTGGCCGGCGTGCTCCCCGCGCTGCGCGCCTATCGCTGTTCGGTACAAGACGGCATCGCCCCTTCGCATTGACCCACAGGACGATCACGCCATGAAGCGCCTTTTTCCGATGCTGCTGGCCGCACTGTGCGTGGCCGTCGCCCCACCCGCGCCCGCCGAAGATGCGGTGCGCGAGATCGACTGGCTGGAACTCATCCCCGAAGATGAACTGAAAGCGTTGGAAACCATGCCCGAAATGAGCCACTCCGGCAGCGGACCGGCGTACTCATTCGACTCCGAACGCACCGTCGCAGCGATGGACGGCGTGCGCGGCAAGCTCGGAGGCTTCCTCGTGCCGCTCTCTGTCGATGCGAAGGGCCGCGCCGTGGATCTCTTCCTGGTGCCCTACTTCGGTGCCTGCATCCACATGCCGCCGCCACCGCCGAACCAGATCGTGTACCTCAAGCCCGCCGAACCCATCCTCATGCCAGGCATCTGGGATGCCTATTGGGTGCACGGCACGCTGCGCGTCCGGAGCACAAAAAACCAGGCGGCAACTTCGGCCTACTCCATCGAGGTGGAGAAACTGGAGAAGGCGCAGTAGCTCGGGATTGGAGATTCGCAAGAGCGTGGCGCTTTCGGCTTTTGCCGATGCCGAATGCCGAATCCCCAATCCCCAATCCCGACCCTCACGCCACCGCGGACCGCACCGTGGGGCCGAAGTAGAACTCGATGTCCACGGGCCGGGCAATCGCGTAGCCCTGGCAATAATCCACGCCCAGATCGGCCAGACGCTGGCGGATGCTCTCGGTTTCGCAGCATTCGGCGATGGTCTGCTTGCGCATCACCCGGCCGATGTCGGCGATGGAGCGCACGACGGCGTAGGACAGCGGGGAAGCGTCGATCTCGCGCACGAAGCTGCCGTCGATCTTGAAGAAATCCACATCCAGCGCACGCAGGTAGCCGAACGAACAGAAGCCGGTACCGAAATCGTCCAGCGCGAAGCGGCAGCCCAGGTTGCGTACCGCGGCGATGAACTGCTGGGCGCGGCCCAGGTCGCCCAGCGCGCTGGTTTCGGTCAGTTCGAAGCAGACCTGGTTCGGCGCCAGCGTCGAGCGCCGCAGGCGCGAACTCAGGAATTCGAGAAACCGTTCGTCGTCGATGGAGGCGGCGGAAAGATTGATCGAGCAAAGTCCGACCCGGGCGGCGTGCTCGGGATGGCGATCGAACCAGCGCAGGGTCTTGTCCACCACGTAGCGATCCAGCCGAACTCCCATTCCGAAGCGCTCGGCGGCGTCGATGAACTGGGCCGGCAACAGCGGTTCGGAAGTGCCCGGCTCACGCATCCGCAGCAGCACCTCGAAGTGCCGCAGCGAACCCAGATCGTGGCGTAGCGGCGCGATGGTCTGGCAGTGGAGCTGGAAATAATCGTGCTCCAGCGCATTGGAAAGCCGCAGCGCCCAGCGCATCGAAGCGGAGCGCTCCTGCACCACGCCCGCACCGCCCGGCTCGACCCGTTCCACCCGGTTGCCGCCGCGCTCCTTGGCAGCGAAGCAGGCGGTATCGGCCTGCGCCAGCAAGGCCCCGAATTCGATCTGGCCCGAGACGAACGGCACCAGGCCGCCGCTGGCGGTGGTCGAAGCCACGTGGCTGTGGGCCATGAAGCGGTAGGACGCCACCGCCTCGCACAGCTCCCGCGCGCGTTCGAGCGCGGTATCCGGATCCACGCGGCGCAGCAGCGCCGCGAATTCGTCGCCGCCGATCCGCGCCAGCTTTTCGCCCGGTTTCAGCCGCGCCTGCAACACACCCGCCACCGCCGCGATCAGTTCGTCGCCGACACTGTGGGAGAAGCCATCGTTGATCAGGCGGAAGCGATCCAGATCCAGGTACACCAGCGCCATCGGTTCGCCTTCGCCGGTCTTGGCGAGCTGCCGCACTTCGTGCTCGAAGGCGCTGCGGTTGAGCGTACCGGTGAGCAGGTCGGACGTAGCCCGCCGCAGCAGGCGCAGCGCCGTGGTGCGGGCCTGGTGGATGCCCATCGCCAGCGTCAGCGGCGTCAGCGCGATCACGCAAAGGAACGCCGCCAGCGTGGCCGCGTCCATGGCGCGCGTGGGGGGCTTGAAGCCGGCGAAGCCCAAGCTCACCGCCGTGGCCATCAGCAGCGAAACCACCGCATTGACGTAGGTCGTCACGCGCGGCGGCAAACGCACCGCAGCCCAGATCATCAGCGCCAGCGGCAGGCTCACCATCGCCAGCGCATAGCTTTCGTGGGTGCCGGAAAGCATGGAGACGCCCACCACGACAACCACCATCAGCACCGTCCAGGCGATGCGCTCGATCCGCCCTCCGTAGCGCAGGTTCTGCGGGAGAACGGCGCGCCCCTCCTGCCGCGAATCGAGCGCCATCACCGCAGCCGGCGTGATGGCGATGGTGCCGAACAGGTCGCCCACCGCCCAGCGCAGCGCATCCGATGCCATCGAATCCAGCGTGGACATGCCCGTCAGCACCATCCCAACGCAACCCAGCAGCGCGCTCGTGGCCGCCAGCAGCATGCCGCCCGCGAGCAGGCCCGCGCCGGTGGTGACGTCGAAGCGTTCCATCGCGGAGGGATACATCCGCCGCACGAAAAGGCTGCCGGCCACCCCGCCCAGTACGTTGCCCATGACCGACCACGGCAGGAAGGCCAGCGGCACCGGGGCCACCAGCAGATGCGAAGCCAGCACCGCCAGCGCAGCGGCCGGCCACCAGCGCCAGCCGAACTTCAGCATTGCGGCGAAGAGGATGCCGGTCGAAGGCCATATCAGGCTCACGTCCGTTTCCGCGCCGGAGAACAGCGTCGCAACCTTCGCCAGCGCAACGTACGCGGCGATCAGCAGGAGCGACACCAGCACTGGCTTGGCGGATGTGATCACGGCTGGAGTCTAACCCTATCTGAGTCACCCCTGAACGGACGTTGTGAGCAATATCACATTTGTCCACATTGGTCACCGGTCTTTTCACCGGAGAATCCCAACCGGACCGCCTCGGCTATGATGGTTCGCGAACATACGCACAAGCATGGAGGATCCTATGCCCCTCGCCCACCGCACCGCCCTGCTGTTCCTGGCCTTCGCCGCCTGCCTTGCGGCATGCAGCAGCGGGCCGCGCAAGCGCGTATTCCCGCCCAACGCCAGCGTGCAGCAACTGGCCATCCTCGAAGGCAATGGCGGCTGGAAACTGCAACTGCGCCTCCAGAATTTCAGCAACGTGCCGCACACCATTTCCGCGATCCGGGCGCAGCTCCTGATCGAAGGCGAGGCCGCCGCCACGCTGGAGCGCGCGCCCAACCTCGTCGTCGGCCCGCAGGGCGCGGACATCGAGGAGTTCGTCCTTGCCCCCTCCATCCCGGCGCAGACGCGCATGGCCGCCGCGCTCGCAGACGGCCGCAGCGTGCGCTACGAACTGCGCGGCGATCTGGAAAGCAGCGCGCCGGACAAGCGCCGCGATTCCCTGCGGTTCGAGGGCCAGCTCTGGCCCGTGCCGGGGCTGCCCGGCGTGCTGCGCTGATCCTCCCAACCCATCTCCCGCAACGAACCACGGAGCATCCTCATGTCCAGCTACAAAGCCCCGCTCGACGAAATCCGTTTCACGCTCTACGACGTACTGGGCGCCGAAGCGCTGTACGCCTCCCTTCCCGGTGGCGACGCGCTGAATCGGGAACTGTTCGACGCGGTGCTGGACGAAGGCGCGAAGTTCGTCGAACAGGTGCTGGCGCCGCTGAACGCCAGCGGCGATGCCGAAGGCTGCCGCCACGACAGGGAAACCGGCGCGGTGACCACGGCCAAGGGCTTCAAGGCGGCCTACGAACAATGGGTCGAAGGCGGCTGGAACGGCCTGACCGCGCCGGAGCAATTCGGTGGCCAGCACCTGCCCGAATCCATCGGCTCGGCGCTGAAGGAAATGCTCGATGCCGGCAACCTGAGCTGGTCGATGTTCCCGCTGCTCTCGCACGGGGCGGTCGAGGCGCTCAAGCAGCACGGCGAGCCGTGGCAGCAGGATGCCTTCCTGAAGCCCATCGTGGAAGGCCGCTGGACCGGCACCATGTGCCTGACCGAACCGCACTGCGGCTCCGACCTGGGCATCCTGAAGACCCGCGCCGAACCGGATGCGGACGGCAGCTTTGCGATCTTTGGCACCAAGATCTTCATTTCCGCCGGCGAACACGACCTCACCGAAAACATCGTGCATCTGGTGCTTGCCCGCCTGCCGGACGCGCCGGCCGGCACCAAGGGCATTTCCTTGTTCATCGTGCCGAAGAACAAGGTGGGCCGCGACGGTGCGATGGGCGAGCGCAACGCCGTGCACTGCGCCTCCATCGAGCACAAGATGGGCATCCACGGCTCCTCCACCTGCGTGATGAACTTCGACGGCGCGCAGGGCTACCTGATCGGCCAGCCCAACCGCGGCCTGCACGCCATGTTCACGATGATGAACTCCGCCCGCCTGGGCGTGGGCATCCAGGGCATGGCGCTGGCGGATCTGGCCTACCAGAACGCCCTGGCGTACTCCAGGGAACGCCTGCAGATGCGCTCGCTGTCCGGCCCCAAGCGCCCGGACAAACCCGCCGACCCGATCATCGTGCATCCGGACGTGCGCCGCATGCTGCTCACCTGCAAGGCACTGACCGAAGGCGGCCGCGCGCTGGCCCTGCATGGCTCGACCCTGCTGGACATCATCGAGCGCTCGCCGGATGAAACCGCACGCCGGGAAGCGGACGAACTGCTCTCGTTCCTCACCCCGATCATCAAGGGCTGCCTCACCGAATGGGGCGTGGAGTGCGCCTACCATGCGCAGCAATGCTTCGGCGGGCACGGCTACATCGTGGAAACCGGCATCGAGCAGGTGGCCCGCGATATCCGCATCACCACGATCTACGAAGGCACCACCGGCATCCAGGCCATCGACCTTCTGGCGCGCAAGACCATCGGCACGCACGGTGCGGGCCTCAAGCAGTTCCTCGGCCTGATCGTGGCTTTCTGCACCCAGCACACCGGCAACGCGGAGCTGGCGCAGTTCGTCGCCCCGCTTGCCAAGGCCGCGCAGGATTGGCAGCAACTGACCATGGACATCAGCCAGAAGGCGATGACCAACCCGGAGGAAATCGGTGCAGCCGCGGTGGATTACCTGTTCTACTCCGGCTACGTGGTGCTGGCCTACTGGTGGGCCAGGAGCGTCGCCGCCGCGCACGAGAAAGGCAGGGGCGAAGCCTTCATCGCCGCCAAGACCCAGACCGCGCGCTTCTACTACCAGCGCCTGCTGCCCCGCGCCCTCGCCCACGCCGCCGCTATCCGCAGCGGCAGCGACAGTTTGATGGCACTGGATGAGGAGGCGTTCTGATCGACGGCTCGCAAAACCCGTAGCGCGGAGCTTGCTCCGCTGCTTTTGCCTTTGCGCGTGCCCAAGCCGGGCAAGCCCGGCTCTACAAAGCCCGTCGCAAGCATGTAGGTCGGTTCAAGCGCGTCGCGCCTGCGGCGCTTGAACCGGCCTGCGGAACAAACCGAAGCTGCCCTATGCCGCCTCATCCAGCGGCAACAGCTCCGCCGCTTCCACCCGCTCCACCTTCACGCCGCGCTGGCGCAGCAATTCCACTAGGCCGTCCTCGCCGAGCAGGTGCATCGCGCCGACGATCACCAGGTGCGTGCCGCCCTCATCCAGCATCGCACGCAGTTGCGGCAGCCATTTCAGATTCCGGTCGCGGCCCAGCAGGCGGTAGCTGTGCGGCGTCTTCTGCGCCATTTCCTCGTTGACCATCGTGGTGAGCCGCGCGGCATCGCCGCGGCGCCAGGCCTCGTGCATGTCGCCGATCTTGCGCTTCACTTCGGCGAACGGGGCCAGCGCATCGGCCAGCATCGCGGCCTGCTCGGACATCGGGGCGTTGTTCAGCGCACCGATCTGATCCACCGCGGTTTCCAGCCCGAGGATCTTCTTGCCGTCCTTCCTGGCGCGCTGCATGAAGTGCTGGTCGAGGCCAAGCTTGGGATCCAGCCCGGTCATGGACATCATCCCGACCGAGAGGTTGATGCTCATGAACCACGGTTTGAAGCTGTCCGCGCCCGCCATCGCGGCCTCGCCGCCCAGGAACGTTTGCAGCTTTTCCGCCGTTTCCGCGGAAATCACGCCGCGCAGCGTGCGCCCGTCGGAAAAGCGCGCCAGTTTCTGGATTTCCGCCAGCGTTTCGGGCGAGGCCATCTCGTCCGGATCGATCTCGAACACCACGCTGCGCGCCGCCGCGTAGGCGGTTTCCACGCGCGGATCGAGCGGGTAATCGCGCTTTTTCAGCAGATGGAAGGAACCCAGCAGATACATCTGCCCATCGCGTGTCTGCGCCTTCCACAGCAAGGGTTCGGGCGGGGCGGCCGCAGCATTGGCCGTGATGCACAATACGGCCAAGGCCGCACACAGATGGCGGAAAAAACGGTTCATCGCGGTTCCTTGTTTCAATCGAACACCTTGCCGGGGTTCATGATGCCGCGCGGATCGAAGACGCGGCGGATGCCGCGCATCAATTCGATCTCCGCCGCGCCGCGCGTTCCGGCAAGGTATTTCTTCTTCACCAGGCCAATGCCGTGCTCGGCGGAAATGCTGCCGCCGTGCCGTTGCAGCGCCTCCGAAAGCAGTTGCGTGACGCGCTCGCACTGGCGCACGAACTCCGGCTGCGCCATGTCGACGGGCTTCAGCACGTTGATGTGCAGGTTGCCGTCGCCGATGTGGCCGAACCAGACCACGTCGAAATGCGGGTATTCCCTGCCGAGCAGGGCCGTGGTTTCGGCGAGGAAGGCAGGCAGCGCGCCGATCCGCACCGACACGTCGTTCTTGTAAGGCAAATGCCTGGCGAGGGATTCGGTGATGCCCTCGCGCAGCCGCCACAGCGCGGCGGCCTGGGCATCGCTCTGCGCGATCGCGCCGTCGGCCACATGGCCTTGTTCGAGCAACTGCGAAAACGCTTCCAGCGCGGCGTCCTGCTTTTCCTGCGAATCGGCGTCGAATTCGGCGACGACGTAGAACGGGTGGTCTTCGTCGAACGGTTTTTGCGCGCCGTGCGCGACGACGTGGAACAGACCGCGATCGGTCAGGAACTCGAACGCGGACAGCGAAAGTTTCGCGCGCAAGGTTCCGAACGCGGCCATCAAGGCATCGAACGACGGCAGCGCCAGCAGCATCACATTGGACGGCGGCGGCGGATCGGTGAGCCACAGTTGCGCTTCCACCACGATGCCCAGCGTGCCTTCCGCGCCGATGGCTAGTTGCCGCAGGTCGTAACCGCTGGAGTTCTTCACCAGCCCGCGATTGCAGTCGACCAGCTCGCCTGCGCCGGTGACCAGCTTCAGCCCAGCGATCCAGTTGCGCGTATTGCCGTAGCGGATCACGCGGATGCCGCCGGCATTGGTGGCGATGGTGCCGCCGATGGAGCACGAACCGCGCGCGGCGAAATCCACCGGATAGACCAGGCCGTGCCCGGCGGCGGCGCGCTGCACCGCTTCCAGTGCGATGCCAGGCTGCACCGTCAGGATGCGATCCGCAGGCGAAAAATGCAGCACGCGGTTCATGCGCTCGGTGCTCACCACCAGTTCGCCGTTCGCCGCGACCGCCCCGCCGGAAAGCCCGGTGCGGCCACCGGAGGGCACGATGGCCACGGCGTTTTCGTTCGCCCAGCGCACGATCGCCTGCACCTGCTCGATGCTGGAAGGCAAGGCGATGGCCAGCGGCGCTGGTCGCCCGCGCCGCTGGC
>CAZHXV010000036.1:0-310 GCA_964536455.1 uncultured Aquimonas sp. | reverse complement strand
CGGGCGACCAGCGCCGAGTCCAATCGCGGCCGTAGTACTCAAGATCGGCGGGATCGGTCTTCAGTGCCAGGTGCGGCAGGCGCGCGGAAAGATCGGCCAGGCGGGAATCGGACATTTGCATGCAAACCAAGCAGTTGAAGAAGGAGCGAAGCGAAGCCGCAGCACCCGGCGCGCCAGCCTGCCAGCGGCGCGCGCTGGCGTCCATCGCCGCACCTGCGCAGGCAGGCAGGCCGCAGGATGCTGCGCCGCCGCAAAACCCCCTGGATTCTGGCATAGTCCGCTCCCCTGCCCGTCATCGCCCGGCCATGAA
>CAZHXV010000035.1:13661-18420 GCA_964536455.1 uncultured Aquimonas sp. | reverse complement strand
ATGGCGCTGCACAAGCTCAACGTGCTGCACTGGCATCTCACCGACGACCAGGCCTGGCGCATCGAGATCAGGCGCTACCCCAAGCTCACCGGGGTGGGTGCATGGCGCGTGCCGGCCGGCGCCGGCGAACGCGACATCGACCCGGCCACCGGCCAGCCGCGACGCTACGGCGGCTTCTACACCCAGGATCAGATCCGCGACGCGGTGGCCGACGCCGCCGCGCGCGGCATCGAGGTAGTGCCGGAAATCGAAATGCCCGGCCATGCCAGCGCCGCGATCGCCGCCTATCCGGAACTGGCGGCGCTGGCGGGCGGCGTGGATCGCGTTCCGGCGGACTGGGGCATCTACGACAACGCCTTCACGCTGGAAGAACACGGCTTCGTCTTCCTGCAGAACGTGCTGGACGAGGTGATCGAACTGTTCCCTTCGCCCTGGCTGCACGTCGGCGGCGATGAGGTGTCTTCAGCGCAATGGCAGGCGTCCGAACGCGGCAAGGCGCTGCTGGCGCAACTGCCGGGCGAGGATCCGATGCGCCTGCAGACCTGGTTCACCCAGCGCATCGCGCGCTACCTCGACAGCCACGGCAAGCGCCTGGTCGGCTGGGACGAAATCCTCGCGCCGGGATTGCCGCCGCGCGCCGTGGTGATGAGCTGGCGTGGCATCGAGGGCGCCATCGAGGCTGCGCGCCAGGGCCATGACACCATTCTTTCGCCGTGGCCGACGCTGTATCTGGACAACCAACAGCGCGATGCGGGGGACGAACCGCCGGGCCGCCTGCGGGTGATCGCGCTGCGCGACGTCTATGGCTTCGATCCGTTGCCGGCGGCGATTGCGCCGGAACAACATCACCACGTGCTCGGCATGCAGGCCAACCTGTGGTCCGAACACATCCGCACCGAATCGCGCGTCTCGCACATGGGCTTTCCGCGTCTGGCGGCCGTGGCGGAAGTGGCGTGGACGCCTGCGCCGCGGCGCGGCTATGCCGGCTTCCTGCATCGCCTCGCCGGCTTCTGGCCGCATTACGGCGCGCTCGGCATCGCCGCTGCGGACAGTGTGTTCGCGGTCGAAGCGACGCTGGCCGACGCCGGCGAAGGCCGGTTGCGCGCGAGTCTGGCCTCGCAGGAAACCCTCGGCGCGATCCACTACACCCTCGACGGCCGCACGCCCGATGCCGCTTCGCCGCGCTACGAAGCGCCACTGGAGCTTCCGGTGGGCGGCACGCTCAAGGCGGTGCGCGTGGTCGATGGCCGCGCCATCGGTGCGGTGCGCGAAACCGCGCTCGATCCCGCCCGGCTGCGCCTGCGTCATAGCCGCGAACTGGCGCGGTGCAGCGAAGGCATCGACCTGGCGCTGGAGGACGATTACCCGCCGCAGGGCGAACGCGCCGTGTTCGCCTTCGACCTCATGCATCCCTGCTGGCTCTGGAAACAGGCCGACCTGCGCGCACCGGCCCGGCTGCACGCCACCGTGGGGCAAGTGCCGTTCAACTTCCAGATCGGTGCGGCGCGCGATGCCATCGTTTTCCCGAAGCCGCGCTACCGGGGCGGCGAACTCCTGGTGTTCGAAACCGCCTGCGAGGGCGAACCGTTGGCGCGTCTGCCGCTGGGCAGCGCGCAAGGCCACGACGGCACGACCCGTCTGGCTCCGGTACGGCTGCCGCAACGCAACGCGCCGGTCGATCTGTGCTTCCGCTTCGCCCAGCCTCGGCTCGAGCCGCTGTGGGCGATAGACCGGCTCGAACTGGTGTCGCCTTGAACCGCATCGCCCTGCTGTCGCCGCTGGATGGCTGGCTGCTGCCGCTGGCGCAGGTGCCCGATGCGGTGTTCGCTCAGGGGCTGGCCGGCGAGGGCGTGGCTGTGGATCCGGTCAACCGTGTCCTGCATGCGCCCTGCGCCGGCGAGGTGCTGCCGTTGGGCAGGGCCTCGCATGCAGTGAGCCTGCGCGTGGCCGAAGGCTGCGACCTGCTGCTGCACGTGGGCATCGATACCGTGGCGCTGGGCGACACCGGCTTCGAGGCGCTGGTGCGGCCCGGCCAGCGCGTCGCTGCGGGCGATGCGCTGCTGCGCTTCGATCTTCAGGCGCTGGTCGAAGCCGTGCCGAGCGCGATCACGCCGCTGGTGCTGTCGGGAGCCGGGCGCTTCGAATGCGGCCCACTGCATCGCGCAGTGAACGTGGGCGACGTGCTCGGCGAACTCTGGCTGCCCACGGCGGCGGATCAGGCCTCCGATGCCGCTGGCCCGGTGCAGCAGGGCCGGTTCCGTATCCCGTTCGAACACGGCCTGCACGCACGGCCCGCCGCGCAACTGGCGGCGGCGCTGCGCGGACTCGCCGCCGAGGTGCTTCTGCTGGCGAATGGCCGCCGCGCCGACGCGCGCAGCACCGTGGCGCTGATGGCGCTGGGCCTGCGCTGCGGCGATGGCGTCGAGGTCGAGGCGCGCGGCGCGCAGGCGGGCGAGGCATTGCAACGGCTCGCCGCGCTGCTGTCGCCGCTGCCCGAAACCCCGCAGGCAACCCAAGCGCCCGTTTCGCGCCCGATCACATCGGACGGCACGCTCCGCGCCGTGGCAGCCGTGCCCGGCAAGGCCCTGGGCGTGGCGGTGCCACTGCTCGACGAGGACACGCCGCCCGATGCCCCCTCGCGCGGCATCGAAACGGAACGCACAGCACTGCACGAAGCACTGGCGGCCGTGCTCGCGCATCTTCGCCATCACACCCAACAGGCCGACGACGAGCAGGCCGGCATCCTGGCCGCCCACATCGAGCTGGTGCAGGATCCGCACCTGCACGCACAGGCGCAAGCGCGCATCGACGCCGGTGCCTCGGCGGCCAATGCCTGGCGCGCCGCCACCCGCGCCGCCTGTTCCGACCTGGCGGCATTGGCCGACCCGCATCTGCGCGCCCGCACCGCCGATCTGCGCGATCTGGAACGCCAGGTGCTGCGCGTGCTGGCCGGCGAAGCCATCGACGCCGGCCCGCGCCTGCCCGACCGCGCCATCGTGCTGGCCGACGAACTGCTGCCTTCCGATTTCCTGCGCCTGGATGTCTCAAGGCTGGCCGGCATCGCGATGGCGCGCGGCGGCTCCACCTCGCACGTCGCCATCCTGGCGGCGGCGCGCGGCATCCCGACCTTGGTCGCCGCCAGTTCTGCCGTGCTGGGCATCGCGCCGGGCACGCCTTTGATCCTCGATGCCGACGCCGGCATGCTGCATGTCGATCCGCCCGAAGCGCAACGCAACGCACTGGCGCTAGCCCTGCGCGAACAGGCCGAACGCGAGCGCAGCGAACACGCCGCCGCCCACCTGCCGGCAACGACCACCGACGGCATCGGCGTGGGCGTGATGGCCAACGTCGGCGCACTGCGCGAAGCCGAGGCGGCGCGCGCGCGCGGCGCGGACGGCTGCGGCCTGCTGCGCTCGGAGTTCCTCTATCTGGATCGCCGCAAGGCACCGGACGAAGCCCTGCAAACGCGCGAATACGCCGCCTTCGCCGCCTCCTTCGGCGACCTGCCGCTGACCGTGCGCACCCTGGATGCCGGCGGCGACAAACCCATTCCGTATTTGCCGCTGCCGCACGAGGACAATCCGGCGCTCGGCCTGCGCGGGCTGCGCACCGGCCTGCGCCATCCCGACCTGCTGGTGGCCCAGTTGCGCGCGTTGTTGCGCGTCGGGCGGCCACGGCAGCTCCGCATCCTGCTGCCGATGGTCAACGAACCGGGGGAACTGGCGAAGGTGCGCGCGATGCTCGATGCCTGCGCCTACGACCAGGGCCTGGATCAGGTGCCGGCGCTGGGCGTGATGATCGAAACCCCGGCCTCGGCGCTGCTGGCCGCCGAGCTGCTGCGCGACGCGGATTTCCTTTCCGTCGGCAGCAACGATCTGGCGCAGTACGTGCTGGCGATGGATCGCGGCCATCCCGAACTGGCCGCGCATCTGGATGGCCTGCATCCGGCGGTGCTGCGATTGATCGCCACGGCAGCGCAGGCCGCGCACGCGGCGCAGAAGAAGATTTCCCTGTGCGGCGGGTTGGGCGCCGATCCGCTGGCGCTGCCGATCCTGCTGGGCCTGGGCGTCAACGAAGTGTCGGTGGTGCCGGGCGCGATCCCGCGCATCAAGGCGCAGGTTCGCCGCCTGGCGATGCGCGACTGCACCGGACTTGCGCAACGCGCCATTCGCCTGGGCAGCGCCGCCGAAGTGCGTGAGCTGGTGCGCCGCTGGCAACCGGCCACCGCACCGGCCATGCAGGAGGTTCCCGGATGAAATCGCTGATCGACGCCAGCCAGAAACTGGGCCGCGCCCTGATGCTGCCCATCGCGGTGCTGCCGGTGGCCGGCCTGCTGCTGCGGCTGGGCCAGCCGGACCTTCTGGACATGGTCTTCGTCGCCGCTGCCGGGGATGCGATCTTCGCGCATCTGGGCCTGCTGTTCGCCATCGGCGTCGGCGTGGGGCTGGCGCGCGAGAACCATGGCGCGGCGGGTCTGGCCGGCGTGGTCGGCTTCCTGGTCGCCACGGAGGGCGCGAGGGCGCTGTTGCAGATTCCGGCCAATGAGCTGGCCCGGCTCGGCGTGCCGCTGGGCATCGTCAGCGGCGTGCTCGCCGGCCTGCTGTACAACCGCTACAGCGAGATCCGCCTGCCCAGTTATCTGGCCTTCTTCGGTGGACGGCGCTTCGTGCCGATCGCCTCGGGCATGGCCGGGTTGGCCGTGGCGGCCCTCGTCGGCGTGGGCTGGCCCGTACTCACCGCTGGCATCGACGCGCTCTCG
>CAZHXV010000035.1:0-13651 GCA_964536455.1 uncultured Aquimonas sp. | reverse complement strand
ACGGCGTGGTCGAGTCCGGCAGCCTCGGCCTGTTCGCCTACGGCGCGCTCAACCGCGTGCTGATCGTCACCGGCCTGCACCACATCCTCAACAACCTGGCCTGGTTTGTCGTCGGCGATTTCGGTGGCGCGACCGGCGATCTCAAGCGCTTCTTCGCCGGCGATCCGGCGGCCGGCGCGTTCATGAGCGGCTTTTTCCCGGTGATGATGTTCGGCCTGCCGGCGGCCTGCCTGGCGATGTACCACGCCGCGCGCCCGGAACGGCGCCGCGCGGTGGCCGGGCTGTTCCTGTCGATGGCGCTGACCAGCTTCCTGACCGGCGTCACCGAGCCGATCGAGTTCAGCTTCATGTTCCTGGCGCCGGTGCTGTACGCCGTCCATGCGGTACTCACCGGCGCGGCGATGGCGACGATGGATCTGCTCGGCGTGCGCCTGGGTTTCAGTTTCTCCGCAGGCGCGTTCGACTACGTCCTCAATTTCAGCCGCGCCACGCGGCCCTGGCTGCTGCTGCCGGTGGGATTGATCTATTTTGCGCTGTACTACGGCCTGTTCCGCTGGGCGATCCAGCGCTTCAACCTGCGCACGCCCGGGCGCGAGCCGGCCGATGCCATCGTGGACGCGCCGGAGACCGCGGCCGCGGCGAACGAGGTTGCACACGGTTTCGTCGAAGCCTTGGGCGGCGCCGCCAACCTGCGTTCGGTGGATGCCTGCACCACGCGATTGCGGCTGGTGCTGGCCGACCGCACCCGCATCGATGCCGGAAAGCTCGCCGCGCTGGGCGCGCGCGGCAGCATCGCGGTGGGCAGCGACGGCTTGCAGGTGGTGCTGGGGCCGATTGCCGACCAGGTGGCGCAGGACATCCGCCGCGCGCTCGCTTCCGGCGGGACGGACGGTGGCCTTTCTCACTCCGCACGGATCGCCGGGCCGGTGGCCGTACCGGCACCGGACGAGCAGCCGACGACGATGATCGACCGCACCCAACTGCTCGCCGCGCTCGGCGCGATACCCGAGGCCGGTTCGCAGCGGGTTGCCGCCGGTCGCCTGCTGCTGTGCCTGCCCGACACCCGTGGCCTCGACGAGGCGGCGCTGCACGCGCTGGGCGTGCGCGCCGTCGCTTGCCTGGATGGCGGCAACGTGCACCTGCTGCATCCGCAGCCCGAAGCATTGATGGCGGCGCTGGTGCCCTGAGACAACCGCACGCGGCGCGTTCGCCGTGCCTTACACCGTGAACTGTTCGTCGAGGATGCGCTGTTCCATGCTGTGTTCGGGGTCGAACAGCAGGGTCATGGCCTTGTCCGGGGCTTCCCTCACGATCACTTCGGCCACGTCGCGCACTTCGAAGGAATCGGCGGTGGCGCTCACCGGCCGTTTGTCCGGTTCCAGGATTTCAAGGCGCACCTGCGCCCCGGCGGCGAGGATCGCGCCACGCCAGCGCCGCGGACGGAACGGGCTGATCGGCGTCATCGCCAGCACTTCGCTGCCCAAAGGCAGGATCGGCCCGTGCGCGGAGAGGTTGTAGGCGGTGCTGCCGGCGGGCGTGGAGACGAGGATGCCGTCGCAGACCAGCTCGTCCAGCCGTTCCTGTCCATCGAGGGAGATGCGGATCTTGGCGGTCTGCTTGGTCTAGCGCAGCAGCGAAACCTCATTGAAGGCGACCGCACCGACGCTGCCGCCGGCTTCGGTGGTGGCGAGCATTTCCAGCGGCTTGAAGGTCGTGGCCTGGGCATTTGCGATGCGTTCGGGCAAACCTTCGGCGCGAAACTGGTTCATCAGGAAGCCGATGCTGCCGGCCTTCATGCCGTAGACCGGTTTGCCCAGCGTGAGGTGGCGATGCAGGGTTTGCAGCATGAAACCATCGCCGCCCAGCGCGACGATGAAGTCGGCCTCCTGCGCCGCGCACTGGCCATAGCGTGCGGTGAGTTGCGTCAGTTGGTTCTGGCCTTCGGGGGATTTGCTGGCGACGAAGGCCAGGCGCGGCGTGGTGACCATGGCGATCCGGCGTGATGGCGCGCGCGCCGCGCGGCTTCACTTCTTCCCGAACAGGCGCGACAGGCGCCCCATCGTGGAGGTGTCGTCGCCTTTCAGGCGCTGGCGCGGGACGACTTCGACGCGGTCGATCGCGGCGTAGGCGTTCACCACGTCGAACACGTCCACCATTGGGGCGCCGCTGATCCTGGCGATTTCGTGCAGCGGCCTGGCGCTGCTCATCGCGCCGAGGATGGCGCCGTGCGAACGCAGCCGGTGCGCGGAGGAAAGCGGCTTGTGGACGCGGTAGCTGCCGCCCGGATCGAGCCTGCGGTCGAGCGTGCCGTTGGAGCCCAGCAGCGCGACCAGCCAGAGCAGTTCGTCGTAGGAGCGGCTTTCCTCGCTGGCGTCGCGCACCTGCTGCAACTCGCTGCCGAAGATGCCGTCGATGTTGGCCGGCGGCAGCAGTTCGGTGGCGTAGATGGAAAGCTCCTCCAGGGTGGCCTGGCTGTAGTAGTGGCGCGGCTTGGGATCGAGCACGAGGGCGGGATGGGTGCCGAAGGAAATGCGCGTGGGGCGGTTCAGTGCGCCTTCGGCCAGCAATGCGGCCAGCGGCTGGCCGCTGCCCTGGGGGGCGTTGGCGTGCTTGTGCAGCAGGTTGGCGGGCACCGGATCGTTCGAGGAGATCGGAATCAGGTCGAGCGGGGAGACGCCGATGTCGTTCAGTGCGGTGCTGTGGCTGGATGCCTCGTTGCCGCGCTGCTGGCTGCGGATGCTGTGGGTTTCCTCCATCTCCACCAGCGTGGTGGAGTCGTCCAGACGGACTTCCGGCGGCTTGGGCGGCTCCGCCGTGGGGTCGCCCTTGATCAGGCGATCCAGCCCTTCCAGCTCCGGTGGGCCGAAGCTGCGGCGATCCAGCGGAACCTCGCGGATGGCGCGGTCGGCCTGGGAAAACCAGACATCGTCACTGTTCCCCTTGCCGACCGGGATCTGCTTTTCCAGTTCGGCGTCGTAGAAGTTCTCGTCGAACTTGGCCACCATGCCCGGTGCGCCCAGGTCGCGCGCGGCGCTGACGCTGTTGAACAGTGCGATCAGTTGCTCCTGCTTGATCGGCGTCCACAGCACCAGGCCGTGCGCCACGGCGGCGTCGCGGTCGCAGAGCAGGCCGTAGGCGCGCCCGTCGTTCTGGAAGCGCGCCAGCGCCGCGTCGCCTTCCAGGCCGCCGGTTTCCACCAGCATGAAATCGGCCTCGGCTTCGTTGCCCAGACGCCAGGATTCGGCCATGCGCGGCTCGGCCATGCGCAGCATGAGACGGATATGCGCGGCGGTTTCTTCGTCAACCCCCACGGTCGCCACGGTGCGGATGCGCTTGGAAGGATTCGTCATGTTTCAGCCCCTGGTGCGGCCTTGGCAAGGCAATGTTCTGGAACGTTGGCCGGTACGACAAGCATACGGCAGATTCGTGCCGATTCGGCCATGCCCGCCCGCTTGCGGCGCGGGCCCGGCGAACTGCTAACCTTGCCAGCCAGACTCGTTCATCAACGTCCCGGGGAATACATGAGCAGGAAATCCCGCAGCGCGGCACACGCGACGCGCGCAGCTTCGCACGATGCTTCACCGAAGATTCCGCCGTTCTGGCCGGTGGCATGGCTTGCGGTCGCGGGCATGGTGTTGACGGCGTATCTGGCCTACGTGAATCTTTCCGGTGCCGCCGCCGCGCTGTGCACGCAGGGCTCCGGCTGCGATGTGGTGCAGCAAAGCCGCTGGTCGGTGTTCCTCGGCGTCCCGGCGGCACTGTGGGGCTTCGGGCTGTACGCGCTGATCGCACTGGTGGCGTTTTCCCGCAGCGGCAAGGTGAAGCGCTGGCGGCGGTTGTTTTCCCTGGCGCTGTTCGGCCTGGCCTACAGCCTGTTCCTCACCGCCGTGGGCGTGCTCGATCTCTCCGCGTTCTGTTTCTGGTGCCTGGCGTCGCTGGCGTTGTTGACGGCGATTTTCGTGCTGGTGCTGATGAAGCGCCCGCCCACCGCGCTGGCGGAAGGCTGGGCGCGCTGGATCCTCAACCATGCCATCGCGTTGGTGCCACTGATCGCGGTGATCGGCATCGTGCAGGCGGGCGTGCTGGCGCGGCCAGCCGATCCCCGGCTGGAAGCGCTGGCGGTGCACCTGAAGCAGAGCGGGGCGAAGTTCTATGGCGCCAACTGGTGCGCGCATTGCCGCGACCAGAAGGATCTCTTCGGAAGCTTCGCAGCCGCCTTGCCCTATGTGGAATGCGCGCCGAACGGCCCGAATACCGCGATCGCCTACGAGTGCGCCAGCGCCGGGGTGGCCTCGTTCCCGACCTGGATCATCCGTGGCCAGCAGCACACGGCCGTGCTGCAGCCGGAAGAACTGGCCCGGCTGTCGCGCTTCGCGTGGAACGCGCCGCAGTGGAGCGGCAAGAACCCCTAGGCGGCCTTGCGCTGAGGTTCATTCGCCCTGCGCGATCGCCCGGCGCCTGCGCCGCGCCCGCGCATGGGCCTGATCCATTTCCTCGTTCACCGCCGCCACCGCCAGGCGCGACTCCTGCGAGAGCAGCAGGCTCGCGCCGAACAGGCCCAGCACGCCGGCCACGGCGAACACCGTCGGCAACATGCCGAGCCGGAAGCCGAGGAAGGCATCCACCGCGACGGTGAGGCTGGTGGCGACGAAGCAACTGATCGCCCAGTACAGCAACCTTCCTGCGTGCAGGATGCGCATGCTGCGCTTGCGTTGCCTTGCGATGTTGTGTTCCAGCACGAGGAGGTCTTCCTCGTCCTGCGGCTCCTCCACTTCGCGGATCAGGGCGCGCAGCCGATCCACCACGCGCGCCAGGCGGTTGTTGGCCGAAAGGATCAGCGAGGCGGTCGCGGTGAGGAAAAACGCGGGCGCGAGCATCGCCGTCAGGATGCTGTAGTGGTCGATGGCGACGGAACCAGGCATGGCGGCGAACCGGGCAGTTGTTCATTCGCAATGATTTTAATTGGGAAACTGCGCGCGCCGCGCATTTCCCATACTCTTTCGCGGCGGCTGCAATCGCCGTCACAGTGGCAGGGGCGGTGCGATGGGAAATTTTCCGATGCGAGGAGCGATGCGTGCACTGGTACTCGCATTCGTTTTCGCTTGCGGCGCATCCCTGGCGACGGAACGCCGCGACGGGCCGGAGGTCACGCTGCGCGCGGAATTCACCTGGCGCGGTTACCGCCACTTCACTACGGCGGACGGCTTGCCGAACCAGACCATCCTGGCGCTGGAGCAGACGGCTGATGGGTTCATTTATGCCGGCACCGACGGCGGCCTGGCGCGCTACGACGGCGTGCGCTGGGAGACCGTGCCGCTGCCGGCCCCGCGCCCGACGGTATGGGCCCTGTTGGCCGACGGCGACGGTCTGCTGATAGGTACGCAGGATGAAGGGCTCTACCGGCTCGATTCCCCCGGCGATGCAGTGACGCGCATCCTGGCGCCCGGCCTGGAAGCGCCGGTGCGGGATATCGTGGCGACGGGCGATGGCCGTTATTTCGTCGCCGGGGCGGGCGGCGTGCAGCTTTGCCGGGGCACGGTTTGCGATGCTTACGCGCCTGCCGCCGGGATGCCCGTGGCGCGGTTGCTGATGGCCTCCTGGCAGGGGACTCAGGTGTTGTGGTTGGGGCTGGAAGAGGATGGCGTGAAACGCATCGACGCCCCCCTGTCCGCTGCGCCGGCGTCGAGCGATCTTGCGCTGACGAAAGCCGATGGCCTGCCGAACGGTGCGATCCGCGCGCTCCTGGCCTGGGGCGGGGAGCGCGGCGAGGATCTGTGGATCGGTACCGGGCGCGGCATCGCGCGCTGGAACGGCACGGCCCTCACGATCTACGGCGAGGGCAACGGGTTCCCGGCGGCTTCGGTGTTCGCCTTCCAGGCGGGGCGTTCGCACAGCGGCAATCCGCAGCTTTACGCCGCATTGCGCCCCGGCGGAATGGCCACGTTCCGCAACGATGGCACCTGGATCCTCCAGGGCACCGCCACCGGGGTTCCGAGCAACGATGTGCAAACCTTGCTGGTATCCGCGCAAGGCGGTTCCGAACGCACCTTGTGGGTCGGCACCTTCGACGCCGGCATCGCGCGCCGCGATACCGGCCAGTTTTCGCTGATCGACGAACGCTACGGTTTGCCCAGCCGCTATGCGCAGGGCGTGGGCGAAGCCCTGTTCCCCGACGGCATGCGCAGTTTCTGGGTCGGCACCGTGGCCGGCGCGCGGCGCTGGAAGGAAGGGCGCTGGCACGAATTCGTTCCCGCGCCCTACGCCGGGCGCATCGTGCGCGACGTGCTCGGCACCGGTTCGCGCCTGTGGCTGGCGACCGACCGCGGCCTGCTGCGGATCGAAGGGCAACGCACGATCGAGTACGACGTGGACAACTCGCCGATGCCGGCGGTGGCGATCAACGCGCTGGCGGCCGTCGGCATGGCGGGCGCGGAAACGCTGTACATCGCCACCAACCACGGCCTGGCGCGATGGAGGGAGCGCGATGGCGTGGCGCGCGTACCCCTGGGAGGCAAGGAAGCCGGCGCCATCGCGGCGCTGGCGACCGATTCGTCCGGCGGCGCCTGGGTTGCGGCCGATGGCGTGTGGCGGCTGCGGGGCGAGGATTTCGAGGAGGTCCAGGTGCCATGCCTGGCCGGGGATCGCGTTTACGGCCTGGTTCCGCACACCGGCCCGAACGGGGTGGCGCGGGTCTATCTGGCCACGCGCAATGGCGTGGTGCATTTCGACGCGGATGCGCCGCAGGCGTGCCGGCTCGAACCGCTGTCCGACGAACTGGGCGTGGTCGGCGGCCTCACCTTCGATGCGGGCGGTCGCCTGTTCGCCTTCGGCAGCCGAGGTGCGCTGCGGATGCCGTTGGACGCGCAATGGCCGGGGGATCCGCGCATCGAACGCTTTGGGCGCGACGATGGCCTGGTCGCCTCGCAACTGCATCCGGGGCGGGCGCTGTGGAGCGACGCCGAAGGCCGGCTCTATGCCGCCGCCGCCGTCGGCCTGATGGGGTTCGAGCCGGAGTCGGACTGGCCGCTTGGCGCATCGCCGCAGTTGCGGCTGGCCGGTGCGTTTCGCGGCGATGGCGAAGCCGTTGCCGATGGCCGGACGATTCCTTCCGGCCTCAATGCGCTCACCATCGAATACCGCCTGCTCGGTTTCGACCGCGAACACCGCACCCGCTACGAAACCCGCCTGGATGGCCCGATCCGGATCGAATCGGGCTGGATTGCGGCCACCTCGCGCAGTTACGAGCGCCTGCCCGCCGGCCACTACACCTTCACGGTGCGTGCCCGCAGTGCCGATGGCGCGCTGTACGGGCCCCGGGATTTTTCCTTCCAGGTGCTGGCGCCGTGGTGGCAGCACCCCTGGACGCTGGCCGGCTTCGCCCTGCTGCTGCTTTCCAGCGGCATCGGTTTCGGCCGCTGGCGCGCCCTGGCGGCCGAGCGCCGCGCCGCCGAGCTGGAGCGCGTGGTGGCCGCGCGAACCCGCGCGCTGGCCGTCGCCAACGGGCAACTGGAACGCGCCTCGCTCACCGATCCGCTCACCGGCCTGGGCAACCGCCGCCAGTTCGAGCTTTCGATCGAAGGCGAGCTGGATCGCCTGCGCCGCCGCCTGATGTCGGGCCAGGATCGCGGCCACGCACTGCTGATGCTGCTCGACCTGGATCGCTTCAAATCCATCAACGACCGCTTCGGGCACGCGGCGGGCGATGCGGTGCTGGTGGCGGTTGCGCGGCGGCTGGAATCCATTGCGCGCGGTGGGGACGTGGTGGCCCGGCTGGGCGGAGAGGAATTCGTGCTGCTGGCGCGCGATCTGAATCCTGAAGATGCGCCGCCGCTGTTGTGCCGCGTACTGGAATCCATCGCGCGCGCACCGGTGGAGATCGACGGCCAGCCGCACCAGGTGACGGCATCCATCGGCGCGGCGCTGCTGCCGGACGAAGCCGCCGGCGGCAGCCTGGATGCCGCGCTCTCGCGCGCCGACGATGCGCTCTACACCGCCAAGGAGGCGGGCCGCGACCGCGCCTGCCTGCTCGAAGCGCACGGCGACGCATGCACCCGCAAGGGCCGCGCGGCGCGGATGGTGCGGCGGGGCTGAGCCGAACCCGGACCCCGCGCTGCGGGAATTTCGCGCCGCACCGATCCGAATGCGCCCTGAGTGCAGTATCTTTTGCTTACCGCGCTACGTTCCGGGAATGCGGATGCCTGTCCGCAGCGTATTTCGCGCAATGAACTGGGGAATTCCATGACCAAGACAACGCTGCCACGCGCCGCACTGCTGGCGTGTCTGCTTTTTGCCGCACATCCTACGCAGGCGATCGAATCGCCCGCCGTCAACACCCTCGCGCCTGAGCCGTTCAAGGCCGAGGCGCTGAACGTGAGCGATCTCAGTACGCCGTCCAGCCTGGTTTCCAGTGCGCGCTACCGCGAAGACGCGCAACGTCTCGGCACGCCGGCTTCCGCCGCGATGATCGACCGGCGCACGGGCCGCTTTACCGCGCTGATGCCGGCCACGCCGCTGATCCCCGGTTCGGGTCATGGCAATACCCTGCAATGGGCGAAAGCGCCCGCGGATGCGCAGGGCAAGGCGGATGAAGTCGGGCGCGCCTTCCGCGCATGGCTGCTGGCCCATCGCGATGCGCTGAACATCGACCCCAGGGAACTGGTGGAACAAGCGCGCGTCAGCCCGGTGACGCAGGATTACTACCATATCCACCAGCAGCGCCAGATCGACGGCATCCCCGTGCGCGGGGCGGCGATCTCGGCCACGGTCAAGCATGGCAACCTCATCCTGTTCGGCACGGCCGACTGGGGCGACGTGGAGCCGCAAACGGCGATGCTGGACATCGCCGATGCCGCTGCCGCGCTGGCCAGGAACGTCGTATCGCATGCCCCCGGGCCAATGTGGAAAAACCCCGAACTGGCCTATGTGCCGGTGGCGACCGTGGACGGCGGCATCGACGGCGGCCCCGGCCTGGCCTATCGGCTGGTCTATGCGCTGTACCCGCGCTTCGCCGATCCGGAAGGCCGGTTCGAGGCCCTCGTCGACGCACGCAACGGCGAAGTACTGTCGATCCAGGACACCGTGCATTACGCCGCCACGCCACGCTCGGTGGCAGGCGGCGTGTTTCCGGTCAGCAACAACGGCAATGGCCCCGGCGGCACCGAGCAGGCCGCCTGGCCGATGCCGTTCATCGACGTGACCACGCCTCTCGGTACCTTGACCACGGATATGGGCGGCACGCTTTCCGCCTGTGTTGACGGCACCATTTCCGCTGCGTTGCACGGCCCCTACGTCACCATCGCCGATATCTGCGGCGCATCCTCGCTGTCCGGCAGCGGCAGCCTGGATTTCGGCGTCTCCACCGGCACCGACTGCACTACGCCGGGCATCGGCGGCGCAGGCAATACCCACGCGGCGCGCACCGGCTTCCACGAATTGAACATGATCAAGGCGATGGCGCGCTCGCACCTGCCGGAAAACGCCTGGCTGCAGCAGCGCCTGACCGCCAACATGAACGTCAACCAGACCTGCAACGCCGGATGGAATGGCGTCAACGTCACGTTCTTCAAGAGTGGCGGCGGCTGCGCCAATACCGGTGAACTGGCTGGCGTATTCGACCACGAATGGGGCCACGGCCTGGACAACAACGACGGTGTGCCCACGGTGTCCTCGCCCGGTGAAGGCATCGCCGACCTGTATGCGGCGCTGCGCCTGGGCAACAGTTGCATCGGCCCTGGCTTCCAGGCCGATGGCGGCAACTCCCTGTGCACCGGCCAGGCACCGCCGGCCGGTGCCTGCCTGGCCTGTTCCGGCGTGCGCGACCTGGATTACGAAAAGCACGCAGGCCAGGCTCCGTTCACGCTGGCGCAGGCCGATACCTGCGGGCTCGGGAACTCGCAAGGCCCCTGCGGCGGCAGCGTGCATTGCGAAGGGCTGGTCTATTCGCAGGCGGTGTGGGATCTGTGGAAGCGCGACCTGCCGTCCCAGCACGGCGTATCCGATACGGTGGCGCACGAACTCGTCGCCCAACTGACCTTCCACGGCGCGCACGGGGTGAACAGCTGGTTCGCGTGCACCAACGGCACCGGGGGCTGCGGCAATGCCAACGGTTGCGGTTGCAATGCGACCTCCGGCTACATGCAATACCTCGCTGCCGACGACGACGACGGCAACCTCGCCAACGGCACGCCGCACATGGCCGCGATCTTCGCGGCGTTCAACCGCCACCAGATCGCCTGCACCACGCCGGCCGTGGCGACGCTGGGTTGCACCGACGCGCCGACCCAGGCGCCGGTGGTCACCGCCACGCCGGGCGACGGCAGCGTGTCGCTGAGCTGGACGGCCTCGCCGGGCGCGGGCAGCTACCGCGTCTATCGCACCGATGGCGTGTTCGGCTGCGACTTCGGCAAGATCCTGCTCGGCACCGTTACCGGCACCAGCTACATCGACATCGGCCTCCAGAACGGCCGCGATTACAGTTACACGGTGATCCCGACCGGCGCGGACGACACCTGCTTCGAGGTCTCCAGCGCCTGCACCACGGCCACGCCAGCGCCGGGCGCGAAGCTGAGCGCCTCGCCGGCATTGGCGAGTTTCACGCCGCAGACCGGCGATGGCGACGTGTTCGTGGACAACTGCGAATCCACGACCGTATCGCTGCCCATCGACAACCTCGGCGTGGTGCCGCTGACCAATGTGCGCGTGATCGCGGTCAGTTCGCCCTCGCATCCTGAAACCGTCGTGGAAACTCCGCTGCCGTTCGTCGTGGCCGCGAGCCAGGCCGCCTGCGTCGCCGCCGCCGCCGGGATCGATGTGATTCCGGTCGGCCTTGCGGCAGGCGATACCTTCGCGCTCGACATCACCCTCGTCAGCGACGAGATCGTGTCCGTGCCCCAGACCTATCGCGTGGAGACCACGCTCGTGGAACGCGACCTGCAATTCTTCGCCTCCCGCACCTTCGACTTCGAAACCGACGCCGAAGCCTGGACCACGACGTCGGGCATCTTCACGCGCAGCAACGCCGCGCCTGGCGGTGCCGGCGGCGTCGACACGTATTACCTGCGTTCGTCCGCCAACCTGGACATGCAGTGCGATGCGGTGGATTCGCCCGCGATGCGCCTTGGCCCCACCTCCACCATGACCTTCCAGACCAATTACGCCATCGAGAACCAGAGCGGTGGCCAATGGTGGGATCGCGCCAACATCGCCGCGGCGATGCTGGACGACGGCAGCCTGCACGTACTGACGCCTTCCGGCGGGCGCACCTACAACGCCAGCGGCCCGGGCGGCAGTTGCGGCATGGAAACCGATCCGGGCTGGGCCGCTACCGCCAGCACCTGGGCGGCGTCGAACTTCAGCAGCGCCGCCTTGCAGACCGGTACGCTGGCCTCGCGGCTGATGAAGCTGCGCGTGCGCTATGGCACCGATCCGGCCGAAAACGGCGCCGGCTTCCGCTTCGACCAGGTAACACTGACGGATGTGGAACTGGCGGTGGCCGACGCCCAGGCCGACGTGTGCAGCGTCGGCAGTATGGTGTTCAAGGACGGTTTCGAATGAAATCTGGCCGGGGCCGGTGCAATGCCGGCCCCGGATGCGCTGGCGCGCGCTTCCTGCCGCATCGCCGATTGAACCTGCGCGCCGCGATGGGCACCATTGGCGCGGTGTCCTTGTGGAATCCGCCCATGTCCGCCCGCTACGCCAGCTTCCGCGAGTTCTATCCGTTCTATCTTTCCGAGCACGCCGACAAGACCTGTCGCCGTTTGCACTTCATCGGCAGCAGCGTCGCGCTGGCCTGCCTCGTCGCCGCCATCCTCATGGCGAACGGATGGTGGCTGCTGGCCGCGCTGCTCAGCGGCTACGCCTTCGCCTGGATCGGGCATTTCTTCTTCGAGAAGAACCGCCCGGCCACGTTCAAGTACCCGTTCTATTCCTTCGCCGGCGATTGGGTGATGTACGCGGACATCCTGCGTGGCCGCGTGAAGATTTGACCTGATCGACTTCGGTCTGCCGCGCAAGCTCCTGGACTCCGCGCATGTCCGACGCCCCGGATTCCGCCGATCTCACCGCCCTGATCCGCCGCTGGCAGGCAGGCGACGGCGATGCGCGCGAGCGCCTGATGGTGCTGGTTTACGGTCGGGTGCGGGCGATCGCGGTGCAGTCGCTGCAACACCAGAGCGGCTCCACCCTGACCCCCACCGAACTGGCGCACGAAGCCCTGATGCGCCTGTTCGGATCCGAAGCCGACTGGGTGGATCGCCACCATTTCTTCCACGTCGTGGCCCAGGCCGCGCGGCAAGTGCTGGTGGATCGGGCGCGCAGGCGCTTGGCGGAGAAGCGCGGCGCGGGCGGCGAGGCACTGCCGCTGAGCGAGGCCGAAGGCGTGGCGTGGGAGGAGCGGGATGCCGACCTGCTGCGGGTGGACGAGGCTCTGTCGCAGTTGTCCCTGGCCGATCCGCGTCAGGGCCGGATCGTGGAGATGACCTATTTCGGCGGCTTCTCGCGCGATGAAATCGCCCGGGCGCTGGCGCTTTCGGTCAGCTCGGTGGATCGCGACCTGCGCTTTGCGCGGGCCTGGCTCAAGGACGCGCTGAGCGCATGAGCGACATGCATGCACGCCTGGCCGAATGCTTCGAGCGGCTGCTGGCACTGCCGGCAGCGCAGCGCGAGGCGGCGCTGGATGCGTACGAACCGGATTTGCGCGCCCGGCTCGAACGTCTGCTGGTGGCCGATTCGCGGCGCGAGGATCCGCTCGCCGAGGCGGTGGTGGCCAGCGCGCAGGAACTGGTCGCGCCGGTCGGCCGCGGCGCGTGCCTGGGAACCTGGCGGGTGCTGCGCGAACTCGGCGCCGGCGGCATGGGCGCGGTGCTGCTGGCCGAACGCGCCGATGGGCAGTTCGCGCAGCAGGTAGCGATCAAGCTGATCCGGGGTTTCCCGACCGAGGAAGGCAAGCGCCGCCTGCGGCAGGAGCGACAGATTCTGGCCCAGCTCGATCATCCCAACATCGCGCACTTGATAGACGGCGGCGAAACCGGCGACGGCCAGCCCTTTGTCGCGATGGAATACGTCGATGGCCTGCCGTTGCTGGAGCACGTCGCGCGCCATGCCCCCGGCTTGGTAGCGCGCCTGGAACTGTTCGACCGCATCGCGGCGGCGGTGCAGCACGCGCACGAGCGCCTGGTGATCCATCGCGATCTCAAGCCCGGCAACGTGCTGGTGCGTACCGACGGGCAGCCCAAGCTGCTGGATTTCGGTGTCGCCAAGCTGGTCGATCTGAGCGCCGCCTCGGATCCGCGCCAGACCTCCACCCGGGTCTGGACGCCGGGCTATGCCAGCCCGGAACAGCAGGCCGGCGCGGCAATCACCACGGCCTCGGATGTGTATGCCCTGGGCATCCTGCTGCGTGAAATGCTGGCTGGTGAGCGCCAGCCGGATGAGCCTTCTGTCGTGCCCGAGGGTTTCATCGTTTTGCCGCTGGACGCCGATCTGCGCGGGATTCTGGCCAAGGCTGCCGCGCCGGCGCCGGATGAGCGTTATCCCACGGTCGAAGCCCTGCGCGCCGATCTGCAACGCTGGCGCGAAGGCCGGCCGGTGCGAGCCGCTGCCGATACGCCGCTCTACCGGCTGCGCAAGTTCGCGGCGCGGCACCGCGTCGGCG
>CAZHXV010000034.1:0-18496 GCA_964536455.1 uncultured Aquimonas sp. | reverse complement strand
CCCGCGGTTACGCAGCCCGGCGAGCAGATCGTGTTCACGATCGTGGTGTCCAACATCGGCGCGACGCCTGCGCACAACGTCACCGTGACCGATCCCGCGCCGCCCGGCCTGAGCTTCGTGTCCAACGCGGGGGATTGCTCCACACCATTCCCGTGCCTGCTCGGGACGATGGCGGCAGGCGAAACCCGCACCATCAGCACGACCATGCTGGTGGCGGCGGATTACGACGGCCCGGATCCGATCATCAACACCGCCACGGTGACCAGCACTTCGACGACGGAATCCTCCTCCTCCTCGGCTGCGGTGCCGCTGCAGATGAAGGCGTACCTCATCCCGGCGAATTCCACCTGGGCACTGGCGTTGATGGCCCTGGCCGTGCTGCTGCTGGGCGGTGGAGCGGTACGCCGCCGCCTGGGCTGATCCTGGCCTGCCGCACCTTGAAAACCGCCCGGAGCGATCCGGGCGGTTTTTTTTCGGGGATGCGGCTGGTTGCCATGGTGCCCAGGCAGGCAAAGAGCAAACCCAACCCCATCATCCGCTACCCTTCGCGCCCGATGAGCGATTCCACCCTTCCCATCGAGCCGCTGCTGCCGGCGATCCTCGATTCCCTTGCCGGGCATCCGCGCCTGGTGCTGGAAGCGCCACCGGGCGCGGGCAAGACCACGCGCGTGCCGCTGGCGCTGCTGGGGGCACCGTGGCTGGCCGGCCAGCGCATCGTGATGCTGGAACCGCGTCGCGTCGCCGCGCGCGCGGCGGCGATGTTCATGGCCGCGAGCCTGAACCAGGACATCGGGCAAACCGTCGGTTACCGCATCCGTTTCGAGAACCGCACCGGCCCGGCGACGCGCATCGAAGTCGTCACCGAAGGCATCCTCACCCGCATGGTGCAGGACGACCCGATGCTCGAAGGCATCGGTGCGCTGCTGTTCGACGAATTCCACGAACGCCATCTTTCCGCCGATCTGGGCCTGGCCCTGGCGCTGGACGTGCAATCGCAGCTTCGGCCCGACCTGCGCGTGCTGGCGATGAGCGCCACGCTGGACGGCGAAAGGCTTTCCCGCTTCCTCGATGCGCCGCGGCTCACCTCGCAGGGGCGCAGCTTTCCGGTAACGACCTCGCATGTTCCGGCAAGGCGCGACGAACCGCTGGAAGCGCAGGTGCGCCGCAGCGTCGAAGCCGCCTTGAACGCGCATTCGGGCGATGTGTTGGTGTTCCTGCCCGGCCAGCGCGAGATCGGTGCGTGCCAGCGTGCTCTGGCCAATGCGAACCTTGCAGCGGAAGTGCTCGCGCTGCACGGCGAGCTGCCGGTGGAAGCGCAAAGCGCCGTGCTGCGGCCAGCGCCCGACGGCCAGCGCCGCATCGTGCTGGCGACGAACGTGGCTGAATCCTCCGTCACGCTGCCGGGCGTGCGCGTGGTGATCGATTCGGGCCTGGCGCGCGAGCCGCGCTTCGATCCGAACAGCGGATTCCCACGGCTTGAAGTGGTGAACATTTCCCAGGCCAGCGCCGACCAGCGCAGTGGCCGTGCCGGGCGCGTGGCGAAAGGTTTTTCCTATCGCCTGTGGCCGCAATCCCAGCGCCTGGAAGCCGCGCGCAGGCCGGAAATCGCGCAGACCGAACTCACCTCGCTGGCGCTGGAACTGGCTGCATGGGGTGATGCCGACCTGCGCTTTTTCGATCCGCCGCCGCCCGGCGCACTGGCCGCCGCGAAGGATCTCCTGCGCCGGCTTGGCGCGCTCGACGGCGAGCGCATAACACCGTTCGGAAAGCGCCTGCTCGCCCTCGGCACGCATCCGCGCATTGCGGCGATGCTCTGTGCCGCGTCCGGCGAAGATGCCGCGCTGGCCTGCGATCTGGCCGCGCTGCTGGAAGCGCGCGATCCGCTGAAAGCCTCGCGCCGCGACGATCTGGCCGCGCGCTGGCAAGCGCTGGCCGCCTTCCGCGCGGGGCGCGCGCCGCCCGATGCCTCGCGCGGCGCACTGGCGGCCATCGACCAGGCTGCGAAGCAATGGCGTCGCCGCCTCGGTTGTCGTGCCGCGCCGCCCGACGGACTGCCTGCGTACCGGCTCGGCGATCTGCTGATCCATGCCTTTCCCGACCGCATCGCCCATCAGGTGCCGAACGATCCGGCGCGCTATGCGCTCGCCAATGGCCGCAGCGCCAGCCTTTCCGAAGACAGCGCCTTGTACGGCGAGCCGTGGATCGTGATCGCCGAACTGCGCGATGGCCTGCGCGATGCACGCGTGCTGCGCGCCGCACCCTGCGACGAGGCCGCCCTGCGGCGCGAGTTTTCCGGACGCTTCGCGGAACAGGATCGCGTGTTCTGGAACGATGCCGCAGGCCGTATCGAAGCGCGCCGGGAAACCCGCTTCGATGCCATCGTGCTCGACGCCCGCGCCATCGCCCAGCCCGATCCGGCGGGCTTCGCCGATGCGCTGGTGGAGGCGGTGCGCCAGCGCGGCATCGATGCCCTGCCGTGGAGCGAATCCCTCGCGCAATGGCGCGCGCGGGTTCGCTGCCTGCGTGAATGGCTGCCCGAATGCGCGGAGGAGTTTCCCGATCTTTCCGACGCACAACTCCTGGCCACGCTGGACGACTGGCTCAAGCCCGTGCTGCGCGGCAAGCGCAGGCTCGATGCACTGACCGGGGAAGAACTTTCGCAGGCGCTGAAATCCGGCTTCGACTGGCCGCAGCGTCAACGCATCGAAGCGCTCGCGCCGCTGCGGATCGAAGTGCCCTCCGGCATGGATCGGCCCATCCATTACGAAGCCGGGCAGGCGCCCGTGCTGGCGGTGAAATTGCAGGAACTGTTCGGCCTGGCCGATACCCCGCGCATCGCCGAAGGCCGCGTGCCGCTCACCTTGCACCTGCTCTCTCCCGCCGGCAGGCCGCTGCAGGTGACGCAGGATCTGCGCGGCTTCTGGGAACGCACCTACCCGGACGTGAAGAAGGAAATGAAAGGCCGCTATCCCAGGCATCCGTGGCCGGACGATCCGTGGACAGCCACCGCGACACACCGCGCAAAACCGCGCGGGACCTGAAGCGCCCGTTCAGCGTTTGCCGCATAATCGGAGGCTTGCCCTGGCCCTGTGCCGGCTTATCACTGGAGTTCCCGATGCGCTTCCTGTCCCGTCTTTCCGCCACGTTGCTGGCGGTTTCCAGCGCGGTCGTCGCCTCGCCCGCTTTCGCACGACACGCAGAACCCACGTCCTGGCTGGTGGTGGGCGCGGATACCTGGCTCGGGTTTCGCGGCCCGTCCGAACTGATGCGCATGGATGGCCAGGGCAATCTGGTGGTGCTGGTGGAGGCGGGTGCGTGGGAGCACGACGTACTTTCCGACTACATCCACAAGAACGAACGGCGTTGCGGCGGCTACTTCGCCTTTTCCACGCGCGAGGAAGCGGAAGCCTTCATCGCCATGACGCCTGCACCCAGCGCGTTCGTTCCCACCTATTCGATCGACAGGCAGGCGCTGGTGAACCAGTGGCTGCCGATGGCGGAGGAGCCCAACCTTCGCGCCACGATTTCCTCGCTGGAAAGTTTCCACAGCCGCCATTACCTCAGCGCCACGGCGGTGGAGGCGGCGGAGTGGATCCGCGATGAGTGGCAGGCGCTGGCCGCCGGGCGGGACGACGTGACGGTGGAGCTGTTCACCAATTGCAGCAACTGCGGTGGCCAGCCTTCGGTGATCCTCACCATCGAGGGCACGACGATGCCCGATGAAATCGTCGTACTGGGCGGGCACCTGGATTCGACCAACGGAAGCGCGAGCAGCCCCAGTACGCCAGCGAAGCGATCGCCCGGCGCGGACGACGATGCTTCCGGCATCGCGGTCATCACCGAGACGCTGCGCATCGCGATGGAAACCGGGTACAGGCCGCATCGCACCGTCAAGTTCATGGGCTACGCGGCGGAGGAAATCGGCCTCAGGGGCTCGCTTTCGATCGCGAGTTCGTTCAGTCAGGCCAATGCCAACGTCTATGCCGTGTGGCAAACGGACATGACGAACTACCACGAGAACGGCCAGCCGACGGTTGAATTCATCACCGACTACAACAGCCCCGCGCTGATGACGTTCGTGCAACAACTGTTCGACACCTACATCGGCCCTGGAACCAGCTACGGCTACACCCGCGGGGCCAGTGCCTGCGGCTATGGCTGTTCGGATCACGCCTCCTGGAAGCAGTATGGCTTCCCTTCGATGATGCTCTCCGAAGGTGGCGGCCTGAATCACATGTCGCCCTGTTATCACCAGCAAAGCGACAGCCTGGCGACTTGCTACAACAACAGCGCCATCCACAGCCTGCCGTTCGCGCGGCTTGGCCTGGCCTTTCTCGCCGAAACCGCCAAGGGGATCCTGGATCCGGCGCTGCTGGATCACGTCTTCGAAAATGGCTTCGAGTGACGATCCCGGCGGGCCATCCGGAGCTTCATGTCAGGATTTCCCGCCGGATATCGTTTCCTTCCCTGCGCGGCCCCTGGGGCTTGCGTGGGGGGCGATGCCGTTCGCTCCTTCAACTCCGACAACTGGACGAGGGCGCCATGAAAATCCGCTTTGACCGCGTTGCTGCAACCTTGCTTTCCCTGCTGTTCGCCGTGTCCACCGCTGTGCATGCGGATGATGTGCGCCCCGCCAGCCGCGCCCTGTGCGCCAGCGTCAGCGCCTCCGACGTGGCCGAGGCCATCGGCGGCAAACCCGGTGCGGGCGAGGTGGTGCTGGACGATCCCGAAACGGGCGTGGATTGCGTGTTCGTGGACGAAGGCAACTACAACAACGGCCTGTCGCTGCTGTTCCACACCAGTGCCGATCTGAGCGCGGCGGGCGGGCGCTGGGATAGCGCCGCCGAGTATTTCGAGGAATTCACCCGCAAGGGCGCGCCGGTCGCCGGCCTGGGCGAAGCGGCGGCCTGGACGGACGACATGTTCACCGCACTCTACGTGCTGCGCGGCGAGACGGTCGTGCGCATGACCAGCAGCAACCCGGCCTTCGCCGACGCCGCTGCGCGCACGCGCTTCGAGGCCTTGATGGGCAAGGTGGCCGCGCATCTGCCTTGAAGCCGTCGCGTTTGCCGGCTTCGGCGGGGTGCGATGGGACTAACCGGCGTTTAACCTCGCATGCGTTAGCGTGCGCGCCCCGATGGACGGGGCGGACGGGGTTCGGGGATGGCTCGGAAAAGGCGCACCGGGGAAAGTCATCGCTGGGTGCTGGCGGCCTGCGTGCTGGCGCACGTGGTGCTGATCGGCTGGCTGGCGCAGCGGCGCGGCTTCGCACCCACCGCCGATACGAGTTTGCAGGTGATCTTCGTCGAGCCCGCCGCACGCGATGCGCCAGCGCCGCTGCCGCCGTTCCCGCGCGCGCCACAGCGCCCGCGCCGCCCGGAAAAACCCATGCGCAGCGCCGATCCGCACCCCGCGTCGTCCGATTCCGCGCCGGCCGTGTCGGCGCCTGCCGCCGATGCCCTGCTGTCCGCGCCCGTCTCCACCATGCGCCTGCTGGAGGCCATTCCCGGCGCGGCGCGTCAGGCCGTTGGAGAGTTTTCCGTGCCCGTGCGCGATCCGACCCGGCGCTACGTCGCCCCGCTGCCGGGCCGCGCCGAGCCGTTCACCCCGGAGGCCATCGCGCTGCGCCGGCAGGTCACGCCAGAGGACGTGGTGAAAACCGTTGGCGCATTCCTGTTCGGCGCGAACTACGATGCCTGCCTGGATTCGAGGATGAAGATCCGCGACCTGGCCGCGCGCAACGAGCGCATCGGCGACGACGAATTGCGCGTGCTGATCGACCGTGAGCGCCGCCGCTGTCCTTGAAGCGCATCGTGTACATCCGTAGAGCCGGGCTTGCCCGGCTATCCTGGATGTTCAACGAAGCACAGCCGGGCAAGCCCGGCTCTACGGGTTGCAATCTAAAACCCGTAGGACAGGAACAGATAATTCTCGCCGCGATTGCGTCCGCCGGTGTTGGCGTTGGAAAGGTGGCGGATCGAGGCGGTGAAGCGCTTGTAGCGGTAGCCGATGCCGGTCTGGAACTGCCAGTGTTCGGACAGCACCTCGGTATCGGAATTGGTCATCGCCACGCCGCCCTGGGCGAAGAAGCCGCGCCAGGTGAAGCGCTTGGAGACGGCGGCGAAATACACGTCCGGCGTGGCGGTGGGATCCGGGTCGCGGCCGTCGATGCGGCCGACGATGACTTCCCAGGGATGCGTCTGCTCGGTTTCCCAGCTGACGCCGACCATGAAACTGCCTTGCCCATCGACTTCATCGACCGGGCCTGCGCCGACGTGGAAGCCGGCGTGCGCGACCGGGGAAAGGCCGAAACCGAGCAGGGCACAGGCGAAAACGACGATGGTGCGAACCATGTGGACGATTCTCCGGCGGAGGGTGGGAGGCGAGGGGCGCGCATTGTACGCCCGGCGATTCACCTCATGTTGCGGCGGGCTGCATAGCATTCGCCGGCCCCGCAAGCCGGCTTGTGCTTGCGCCCACACGAGGAAACGACATGAATCGCAAGACCCTTCTGGCCGCAACCCTGGCGACGACGGCCTCGCTCGCGACGGCTTCGTTCGCGGTTTCCGCCGAGGAAGCCACGGGCTGGACCGGCACCGGCGAATTCGGCATGGCCATGGCACGCGGCAATGCGCGTTCGGAAAATGCCAACGGCAAGCTCGCCTTCGCCAACGAGGACGACAAGTGGAAGCACGCCTTCTACGTGGCGGCGCTGCGCAACAAGGGCGAAGTGACCGGGGATTTCGACGGCGATGGCGTGCCGGAAGAGGAAATGCGGCTTTCCGCCAACCGCTATGAAGTGGGCGCCAGCAGCGCGTTGAAAATGAGCGAGACCAGTTCCTGGATCGCGGCGCTGCGCTATGAAAACGACGATTTCGCGCCCTACGACTATCAGGCCACGTTCTCGCTCGGCTACGGCCACACCTTCATCAAGAACGACGACACGACCCTGACCACCGAGATCGGCCCTGGCTACCGCCGCGCCAGGGATGCGGTCACGCACCAGACCGACGGCGAACTGATCGTGCGCGGCGCGCTCGGCTGGACCCACAAGCTCAGCGCCACGGCGGCGCTCTACGACAACCTGCTGGTGGAATCGGGCAGCGACAACACCTTCGCCAGCAACGATTTCGGCATCAGCGTGGCGATCAGCGAAGCGTTCGCGCTGAAGGCCGGCGTGGAAGCCCGCCACAACACCGACGTTGCGCCGGGCATCAAGAAGACCGACACCCTGACCAAGGTGAACCTGGTTTACAACTTCAAGTAAGGTTCACGCGGCGTTGCGGGCTCGTGCCTGCAACGCCGCATACAACTGTCCCGGCCCGAGCAGGATGTCGAGCAAGGTTTCGCGCAGCTTCTCGCTGTTGATCGCCTGCGTGCTCATCGCCGACTGCGCATCGCTGGCCTCGATGATCGCATCCAGCATCGCTGGGCGCAGATCGGGCGAGTTCTGGAACTGCTGTTCGGCATTGCTGCTGGCCTGCTGTTGAAGCGATGTGTTCTCAAGCATCTTGGTCTTGATCGTTTCGACGAATTGCAGCTTGTCGTCGTCGCTTAACTGCCCCTCGAACAGATCATTGACCTTTCGGATGATCTCCGAGAGCCGCGCCTTCTGTTTGTCCTGCACTTGCCCTGTTCCAAGCTCGGTCATCGGTTCGAGTTTTTTCGCATCGCCTGTGGAAAGGCTCAACTCCTGCTTCGCGCCGCGCCGCAGGGTGTGATGCGTCAGCATTACCCGGCTCAGGTCGATGGTGTCGCGATCGCGCTTGAAGTCCAGCAGCGGCAGCAGGTGCTTGAAGAACAGGAAGCGCTTTTCGATGTCGGTGTCGCCGTAGTCGATGATCTGCGATAGGAAGGCATAGGCGCGCACGAAGGTTTGCGCGTCGCTCTTGAACAGCAGGATTTCCTGCATCCGATCCTTCGCGACCTTGGCCTGTTCTTCGTTGTCGTCCGTTTCCTTGAGCGACTGCTTAGCTGCCTGGTATCGCTTGAGGATGCGATTGGAAACCGGCGCAATGGCCCGGCTCAGATCGCTCGCCTTCGCGCCCGGGTTCGTCACGACCTTGGCGACAGCTTGTACCTCGAAATCGTCGTAGTAGCCTGCCGCATCCAGCTTGGCGCGCAGGTCGAGTACGAGGTTCGGATCGGTCGCGGTCGAAAGCTCCGCCGTCTCGTAGTAGGTCTTGAAGCTGGCGAGGATCGCCGCCGGATCATTGACGAAATCCAGGATGTAGGTCGTGTCCTTTCGGAGGCCCGCTTCCTCGTGCGCGCGGTTCAGGCGCGAGAGCGTCTGCACCGCCTGGATGCCGTCGAGCCGCTTGTCCACATACATGCCGCACAACAGCGGTTGATCGAAGCCGGTCTGGAACTTGTTGGCGACCAGCAGCAGGTGGTAATCGAGCTTCCTGAACTCCTTGCGGATGTCCTTGTGCTTGCCCTTGAAGCCGGGATTCAGTTCGACGCTGGCCTCGCTCACCGGTGCGAGAAAGCTTTCCGGGTCGTTCACTTCGCCGGAGAACGCCACCAGCACGCCAAGCGGATAGTTCCGCCGCTCGATGTAGGCGGAAATCGCCTTCTTCCAGCGCACCGCTTCCACCCGCGTGCCGACCACCACCATCGCCTTGGCTTTTCTGCCGAGCAGCGGCATCACGTTTTCGCGGTAATGCTCCACGACGATCTGCACCTTGCTGGCGATGTTGTGCGGGTGCAGCCGAACCCACTGCATCAGCTTCTTCGTCGCCTCGCTGCGTTCGACGGTCTTGTCGTCGTATTCCCGGCCATCGTGCGCCAGCTTGAAGGCCAGCTTGTACGGCGTGTAGTTCTGCAACACATCGAGGATGAAACCCTCTTCGATGGCCTGCCGCATCGAATAGACATGGAACGGATGCGGCAAACCGTCCTCGCCCTTTTCGCCGAACAGATCCAGTGTCTTGCCTTTCGGCGTGGCGGTGAAGGCGATGTAGGTCAAGCCCTTGCCGCCGCCGCTGCGCGAGGTCATCTGCACGGCCAACAGTGTTTCCGTGTCGATTTCTCCACCGTCCTTCAAGGCTTCCAGTTCTTCGGCGCTCAACAGTTGTTTGAGCTTGGAAGACGCCTCGCCGGTCTGCGAGCTGTGCGCCTCGTCCGCGATCACCGCGAAGCGTTTGCCTTCGGTCGCGGCCAAGTCCTGCGCAGCCTTCATCGCGGCGGGAAAGGTCTGGATGGTGCAGACGATGATCTTCTTGCCCGCATCCAGCGCTTCCTTGAGCTGATTGCTCTTGCTGCCGCGTTCCTTCGTCAACGCGGCCACCACGCCGGTGGTGCGCTGCGCATCGAAGATGGCTTCCTGCAACTGGTCGTCCAGCACGGTGCGGTCGCTGACCACGATCACGCTGTCGAACAGTTTTTCGTCGCACGCATCGTGCAATTCGGAGAGGAAATGCGCCGTCCACGCAATGGAATTGGTCTTGCCGGAACCGGCCGAATGCTGGATCAGGTATTTCTTTCCCGGCCCGTTGGAAAGCACATCGGCCACGAGCCTGCGCGTCGCATCCAACTGGTGGAAGCGCGGAAAAATCCAGCCCACGAGCTGCTTCTTATCGTTGCGCTTGCCGATCAGATACCGGCCCAGAATCTGCAACCAGCTATCGCGCTGCCACACCTGTTCCCACAAGTAGCTGGTGGCGTAGCCATCGGGATTGGGCGTATTGCCTGCGCCGCCCGCGTTGCCGCGATTGAACGGCAGGAAGCGCGTCTTGGCCCCTTCCAACTTCGTCGCCATCCGCACTTCGGATTGGCTCACCGCGAAATGCACCAGCGCGCCGCCGGGAAACGCCAGGATCGGTTCCGGCTTGCCGCCGGAAGGTGCGGGATCGCGGTCGCGGCGGTACTGTTCGACCGCTTCTTCCACATCCTGCGTGAAATCGGATTTCAGTTCCGCCGTCGCCACCGCGATGCCGTTGACGAACAGCACCAAGTCGAGTTCCGCGCCGGGATTGTTCGGCGAATGCGTCACCTGCCGCACCACGCGCAGGCGGTTGGCTTCGTATTGCGCTTGCAGCGTGTCGTTCATCGACAGCGCGGGCTTGAACTGCACCAGCGTCAGCGGTTTCTTCAGGCCGACGATATCCAACCCGCGCCGCAGCACTTCCAGCGTGCCGCGCTCGTCCAACAGCTTGCGCAGACGCTCGCCCACGCGCTGCGCAAGGCTTGCGCCGAAGGATTTTTGCAGCGAGGCGAAGGCTTCGGGCTGCGTGGTTTCGATCCACGCCAGCACATCCGGCAGATACAGGCCGAGGTTGCGGTCGAAGTGGCGGACATCGCCAGGCGCATACAGCCAGCCGTGCGCGGCGAGGTGCTCGCAGATTTCCGCCTCGAAAGGTTCTTCGCGGTGCAGGTTCATTGGCCTAGAATAACGGCATCCGTTCATCTTTCCGGCTGCCGCTTTCGGAATGGCCAAGACCGACCTCCGCGATCAACCGGCCTACACCGTGGCCGAAGCTGCGCGCTACCTGAAGGTGGCTCCGGCGACGTTGCGCTCGTGGGTGGCTGGCAGGCCGTATCCGACCGGCGCGGGAACCGCACATTCCAAGCCATTGATCCGTCCGGCGAAGAACCCGCCGCCGGTATTGTCGTTCTGGAACCTGATCGAAGCCCATGTGCTGCGGGCCTTGCGCACGGAGCATGGCGTGCCGATGGACAAGCTACGCCAGGCCATCGAATTCGCCGAACGCAAACTCAAGATCGAACGTCTGTTGCTCAGCCCGGAACTGCGTACCGACGCGGGCCGTGTGCTGCTGGAACGCTACGGCCAACTGATCGAACTTTCCGCGTCCGGCCAGATTGTCATGCGCCGCATGTTCGCCGAGCATCTGGCGCGGGTGGAATGGGACGAATGGAAGTTTCCGGTTCGCCTGTTTCCGTTTCCGGCATCTGGCGTCGCGCCGATGCAGGAGCGTCCGGTCGCCATCGCCGCCAATGTCGCCTTCGGCCGTCCGGTGCTTGTGCATGGCGGCATCACCACCGCCGTCATCGCCGACCGCATCGACGCCGGGGAAACGGTGGTCGAACTGGCCGAAGACTACGACCTGACGCCGGAAGACATCGAAGCCGCCGTGCTGTACGAGCACGCCGCGTAAGGAACGCGCGTGCCGGTTTTCTTCACCGACCGCGACCTCGGAAAAACCTTTCCCGGCATCCTGCGCGACGCGGGCCTGAGGGTCGAGCGCCACGCCGACCACTTTGCCGACGACACGCCCGATCCGGATTGGCTGCGCGAGATCGGCGCGCGCGGCTGGATTGCCGTGACCCACGATGGCCGGATTCGCTACAAGGCCAACGAACTGGCCGCCGTGGTCGAACATCGCGTCGCGCTGCTGGTGATGATCGGCCATGTCAGGCACGCGGAACTGGCGCAGGGCTTCGTCAACACGAAGGCGCGCATCCTGGATTTCGTCGAACGGCACACGCCGCCTTGCATCGCCAAGGTGTACCGGCCTGCGGCGGGCGATCTGGCGAAGAATCCCACCGCAACCGGCCGCATCGAACTTTGGTACCCACCACAGGAATGAGTCCTACAGCCTCGCGATGCTTCCGCCCTTGTGAAACACCATCGGCTCATCGCTGGGTTCTGATACGCTGCCGACATGGCCGCGCTTTCCCGCAGCAATCCGTATCTGTCCACACCCGCCAAGCGCGCGCAAGCGGTGCGGGTGACGATTGCTTCGTCCTCGGCCATCGAAGGCATCCGCGCACCGTTCAAAGCTGTCCAGCCAGTCAGCCGGAAAGCGGCGCTCAAGGCGGCGTCCCGCGCAAAGTCCGCCTGAGGACGGTACGAAACGCGATCTTTGCGGGTTTTCCCGCGCAGAACCCACGAATGTTGCTGGTCATGTTGCCTGCCTCACATCCACCTTGCCGGTGACGGCGGCGGCGATCAGGGCGCTGCGGTGTTCCTTCAGCAGTTCGATGGCACGTTCGGCTTCGGTGGTAAGGGTGTTGAGGGACTGAATCCTTGATTCGATGTGATCGACAATTTCCCGTTGCTCATCAATTGTCGGTAGAGGGATGAACAGGTCTTTCACATCGCCGCAGTTCAGATGCGGATGCAGAGCACCTGTCTGGATCGAAAGCAGGCTTTGGAAGCCGTAGTGAGAGTTCAGCACCCATGAAAGCCAGTCCCCCGTAAGACAAGAACGAACTGGCGACACGATGATGAGCGCGTGGCAGTTGCATCCAGCAAACTCCGACGTGACGACGGCAGATTGCCCAATGTCGCTGGTCTGCACAATGAGAACATCGCCAGCTTCGAGGATGGACTTGGCGTGCGAATTGCTCCATTCCTTGTCCACAAAATACGGCTGGTCGAATCGGATGCGGTTCTGTTTGATGTGCAACGATTGAAGATAGCGGATGCCTTCGTCTTTCAGAATGTCGCGGGTTGGGCCGACGTAACCGTTTGTGATTTTCGTGCTCACGGAAGAAATGCGCCGAACTTCCCAATGCTCCGGCACTTCACCAAGCCACGCGATGCCGGAATTCTTCATCGGCGCGTTCGGGTTCAGCCCGCGTGTGACGGCCTGGCTGATGGTGGCCTGGCGTTTTTCGGCCAGCAGCGCCAGCAGCTTTTCCTGTTCGGAAATCAGCGCGTCGATCTTCGCGGTTTCGCGGTCGAGGAATTGCGCGATGGCGGTTTGTTCCTCCTTCCTTGGAAACGCCATCAAATGCGCGCCGAGCGCGCTTTGCGTCATGCTCGGCAGCGCGGTATTGGTGGAGTAATACGCGAACGGAATCGACATGGCCGCGTAGTAGCAGAACTTGCCGCACGCATCGGGCGAAATCTTCGTCCAATACATTGTGTCTACCGTCCAGAACTTTCCGGTGACATAAAGCGGCTTGTCCACCGTTCCCTTGCGCCCGAGCAGCACGGACTCGCCATCGAACAGGTAATTGCTGGCATAAGCGAACACACCGCCCGAACCGTAAACCGGATAGCCGTCATCAACCTCAATCGGCTTGTGATCGGAACCGTTCTGGAATTCAACCAGTCGTTTGTACGGCGTAACATCCCAATGCCCCGGCACCTCCTCCAACCAAGGCACGCCGCTGTCCTTGTAATGCGGATAACGCGGCAGGCTCATGGCGCTTCTCCCGCGCCTTCCACGGCCCGATACGCCTGATGCGGATGGTTGGGTTGATCCGGCATCGTGTAGGCGAGTACGCCCGCATGAACCAAGGGGCGCAGGTACTGGGTGCCCAGGTAGATCGGGTTGCGCCCGAACAGCACGCCCAGTTCCACCGCCTGCCAAGGCCGGTGCCTGCACAGGGCGATCAGGATATCCCGCACGCGGTCGGGCGAGGCGCGCTGGCCCAATTCCGCCACCCGCACCTGCAAGTCCGGGGGCAAATCCAGCCACAGGGGGTTACTAGACAAGCCGGCGAGGTTGCTAGACAAGCCTTCGGGGTTACTAGGCAAGGCGTCGGGGTTACTAGATAAGCCGTCATGGTTGCCGGACATGCCTTCGTCCTCCCCGGTTTCGGCCAGTAGCAGGGCAGTCGGCACATAGAACGTGGCCGATCCGCGCCCCTTCTGTTCCAGCAACCCGGCGTCGCGCAGCCGTCGCAGTGCGCCGCTGGCGGCCAGGGCGTCCACTCGGTTCAGTTCGCGGTACATGGCATTGTCGATGGCGCCTTGTTCGCGTACGGCCACGAGGGCCCGGGCTTCTTCATCCGTGAGGTGCAGTTCGCGGAAACGGCCAAGCCACTGGATGGCTTCCTCGCCGAGGAAATGCTGGAAGTAGTAGCGGGCAATGAAGCTGTCGTGGCTGCGCTGCGACTCGAAAAGCGGCGGCTCCAGCCCGGCTTCGACCATCATTTCGCGCATCACGCGGATGCCGCTGCCCTTGGTTTCGGCAAAGCGGGTGTCCAGCAGCACGGCGGCGATGCGCGGATTGCGTGGCACGGAACCTGGCTCGCCCAGATGTTCGGGCGACTTCAACGAATGGCCGGGGTTGTGGATTTCGATGCGGTTGGAATAGCGGATGATCTGGATCGGCGCATGGCTGCGATAGCTGCGGTGCATCAGTGCGTTGACGATGCCTTCGCGCAGTACGCGCTGCGGAATCAGCGGCCGGTCGGTGCGCTGCGCGTCGCCTTCGGCTAGGCCGAAGGCCTTCGGCAAGTCGTCCAGCACCGCCGCCAGTGCGCGGCGGATGGCGCGGAACAGGTAGTCGCGGATTTCCAGCGAATCGAAGCGGCGTTCCGGATCGGGCACCCATTCCTTGCCGGGCACGCGGATGTAGTCCACGCGGGTCATCGGGAACACGCGCCGCAACGCCTGCGGCTTGCCGAACAACAGCAGGCCAGCCACGGTGGGAAGCCAGGCGCCGTTGCTGCGGCGTGCGCAGCCGAAGGATTCGAGCAGATCCGCATCGCTCCAGCGCAGTTCTTCCGCGTCCGCATTGGCTTCGGCGCGCGCCTTGCGGTAGTCCTCGATGGCTTCCGGTGCGAGGTCGGCGAGCGAGGTGTCGGGCAATACGGTGTAGTCGTAGCTTTCGACTTGCCGGCCCTGGTACAGCGCCAGGAGATCGTCTTCGGTGCATTGCTGATCGGTGCTGCCTATGCGGCGGAACGCGCCACGGGGCAGGCCGCGCGACTTGATGAAGATGGGTTTGTCGCCGGGCTGCGCTTCGGGAACGGTGACGACCAGTACCGCCTTGCCGCTGATCTGTTCGCTGGCGATCTGCACGCGCAACGGCAGGTTGAACTGCTCGCGGCATTGCGTGGCGAGATTGGCGCTCAGCGCATCGGGCTGATCGACGCCTTCCACGACGTAGGACGAGAACAGGTCGGTTTCGTCGCGCACGATGCCAAGCAGCAGCGTACCGCCCTGCAAGCCGGGTTCGTTGGCGAAGGCGCAGATGGTTTCCAGCACCGAAGGGCCGATGTCGCTGCCGCGCTTGGCTTCCAGCCGCTCGTTTTCGTCGAGCGTGTTGAGGATGTCCAGATAGTCGCTCATTCGCCCAGCCCTTCCAGCATCCGCATGATGCTGGCCGATACCGTTTTCAGTTCCGCATCAATCGTTTCCAGCGGGCGCGGCGGCTGGAACACGTAGAAGTGGCGGTTGAACGGGATTTCGTAGCCGATCTTGCGCTTGGCTTCGTCTTCCCAGGCGTCGGGCGCGTGCGGGAAGACTTCGCGCTTCAGGTAATCGCCGATGTCCACGCCCAGCGGCACGTTCTCGGTGTCGCGCAATGAACTGTCCGGCTGCGGCTGGCCTTTCTGTCTGCCTTTCTCGAACACCACGATGTTGCCTTGCGCATCGCGCAGCGGGCGTTCGATGGTGAGGGTGGTGTAGCCGAAGTCGGTGTTGTCGAAGATGCGCGAGATGGGCGCGCGCTTGAGGCTGCCGCCTTCGGGCGGGCGCGGCGGGGTGTCGGTGTTCGTCACCAGCACGGGTTGGCCTTGCGCTTGTCCGTTGGCGTCCAGCACCGTGACGAGTTCGGCTTCGGTGAAGTCGCCGAACAGGCGGGTGACGGTGGCGATGTGTGCCTCGCTCATTTCCTTGCGCTTGCTGCCCAGGCTCTTGCGCATCTTCTGCCAGAAGCCGCTGGCGTCGATCAGTTGCACATAGCCTTTGCGGTCGTCGGTTTTCTTGTTGCTGACGATCCACACATAGGTGGCGATGCCGGTGTTGTAGAACATGTCCGTCGGCAGGCCGATGATGGCTTCGACCAGATCGTTTTCCAGCAGATAGCGGCGAATCTCGCTTTCGCCGGAACCTGCGCCGCCGGTGAACAGCGGCGAGCCGTTCAGCACGATGCCGAAGCGGCTGCCGCCTTCGCCATTGACGACCGGGGCCATCTTGCTGACCAGATGCAGCAGGAACAGCATCGAGCCATCGGAGACGCGCGGTAGGCCGGGGCCGAAGCGGCCATCGAAGCCGCACTCTTCGTGTTCGCGGCGCACGTCCTTTTCCACCTTCTTCCATTCCACGCCGAACGGCGGGTTGGAGAGCATGTAGTCGAAACGCTTGCGGGCGTGGCCGTCGTCGTTGAGGGTGTTGCCGAAGGCGATGTTGCTCACGTCCTGGCCGCGAATCAGCATGTCGGCCTTGCAGATGGCGTAGGACTCGGGGTTCAGTTCCTGCCCGTGCAGGGTGAGACGGGCTTGTGGGTTGTGTTCGGAAAGGTATTCCGCGCCGACGCTCAGCATGCCGCCGGTGCCTGCGGTGGGATCGTAGAGTGTGCGCACCACGGCGCGGCCGGGCGTGAGCACGTCGTCGTCCTCGATGAAGAGGAAGTTCACCATCAGGCGGATGACTTCGCGCGGGGTGAAGTGTTCGCCGGCGGTTTCGTTGCTGATTTCGGCGAACTTTCGGATCAGTTCCTCGAAGACGTGGCCCATGCGGGCGTTGTCCACGCGCGCCGGGTGCAGGTCGATGTTGGCGAACTTTTCGGCGATCAAGTACAGCAGGTTGGCTTTGGCGAGACGGTCGATCTGTGTCTGGAACTCGAACCGCTCGAAGATGTCGCGGGCGGCGGGTGAGAAGGCGTCGATGTAGGCGGAAAGGTTGGGTGCGAGATGATCCTGATCGCCAAGCAAGCGGGGCAGATCGAGCCTGGATGCGTTGTAGAAGGTGTGGCCGGAAGCACGCAGCAGGAATGGGTGCGGATCGACGCCCGTGGCTTCGCGCTTGGCCTTTTCGGCCAGCACCTTGTCTTTGCTGGCCGATAGCACACAGTCCAGGCGCCGCAGCACGGTGAACGGCAGGATGACCTTGCCGTATTCGGATTGCTTGTAATCGCCGCGCAAAAGGTCGGCGACCGACCAGATGAAGGCGGAAAGCGAAGCTTGGTTCATGCCTGATAGTTAGCCGTAAAACCCTAGATTCTATGGTGTTCGCGGAATCCGGGGCGGTGGATCACGGCCCCATGTACCGCGCACGGGGCCGGATCAGCCCGCTCTGGTTCTGCTGCTCCAGCGCATGGGCCAGCCAGCCGGCGACGCGGCCCGCGGCGAACAGGCTCAGGGCGGCGGAGGCTTCCAGCCCGTGGCCTTCGATGATGGCCGCCAGCATGAAATCCACGTTCGGGTGCTGGCCGCAGAGGGTTTCCACCGCATCGGCCAGCGCCAGCGCGTCGGCCAGCATCGGCGGCGGCGCGGGCAGCGCGTGCAGCATCCGTCGCAGCTCGGCGGCGCGGGCGTCGCCGTGCGGATACAGCGCATGTCCGAAACCGGGCAATTCGTCGCCGCGCCGCCAGCGTTCGGAGACGAATCGCGAGGCATCGCCCGCTGCGTGCGCCTCCCGGATGAAAGCGCAGGCGCGTGCGGTGGCGCCACCGTGGCGCGGGCCGGTGAGCGCGGAAAGCCCGGCGCAGACGGTAGCGTGCAGGTGCGCGCCGGTGGAAGCGACCACGCGCGCGGCGAAGGCCGAGGCGTTCAATTCGTGCTCGGCGCACAGCACCAGCGCGGCGCGCACCAGTTCCGCGAACGCCGCATCGCCGGGCCGCCAGGCCTGGCCCAGCACGTCGTGCACGGGGCGCGGATCGGGAGCAACGCCCGCCAGCAAGGCGGCATTCTGGCGCAGCAGCCGAGCGGCGGTTTCGCGCCTCACGATGGGGGCGGCATTGAGGTTCTGCGGCGTGGCCAGCGCCAGCAGCGGAATGGTCGAAAGCGCGCGTTCCAGCGGTGGAATCCCGGTGAGCGTGGCAGTGGCGAGGGCCGGTTCCGCCCAGGCTTCGGGCGCGTTGGCGAAGGGATCGGCATCGCCGCAATCCCACAGGATGCGTGCCGCGTCCTCCAGCGTCGCGCCTTCGCGCGCCAGCCCGATGGCCCAGTGGCCGCGATAGCTGGGGCCATCCGGGCGGATCTGCGAAATCGCGGTCTCCATCACCGGCAGGCCGCGATCCAGGCTCTGCGCCGCGCCGCGCGCCGCGCCGCGTCCGGCGCGCTTGCGGGCCGCAAGCCGTTCCACATCCAGCGCCCGATACACGCGCGAACGGTGATCCTCGCCGGGCCGGCTTTCGATCAGGCCGCGGCTGACGTAGGCGTACAGCGTCGCGGTACTGATGCCAAGGCGCGCGGTGGCTTCGCTGGCGGAAAGATAGGTGTCTGCCATATGACTTGATTCATTCAATCAAGATTGATCAATGAATCTCAGGGTGCCACAGTTTGCACCTCGTTTGCGCACAGCCGCATGAGATTTCCCACCCGCCGGCGCACACTGACCGGCCCCACGAGGACAACGCCATGACGCAACCTTCCTCCGCTGGCGCGCGCTTCCGTGCCGCGCTTGCCGCCGAATCCCCGCTGCAGGTGATCGGCGCGATCAACGCCAACCACGCGCTTCTGGCCCGGCGTGCCGGTTACAAGGCCATCTATCTGTCCGGTGGCGGCGTGGCCGCCGGCTCGCTCGGCCTGCCGGATCTGGGCATCAACACGCTGGAAGACGTGCTGATCGACACGCGCCGCATCACCGATGTGTGCGACCTGCCGCTGATGGTGGACATCGACACCGGCT